>JAEZHY010000069.1 GCA_023416335.1 Pseudomonadota bacterium
CGCCTATCCGGCCTGCCGGGGCGGGGTTCCCAAGGCGGACCTTAGGAACCAGCGGAAGTGAATGGCGAGCGGCGTAGGGTGGGCACAGAGCTTCACCGTGCCCACCGTCCGGCCAATCCGACTGATATGGATGCGGATTAATCGTGAATTCAAGATTTTAAAAACTCTGGATCCCGGCTCAAAAGCACTCAAACACGGGATGCCGGGATTGGGGGCTCCGTCATAAAATGCCCGAGAATGATTGGCTGGAGGGGCATAAGTCGGTGCCTGGAAACACGGGAAAGTTGCCTTACGAAAAAAGAAGTCGTATTCGACAGTCCTTGAGTTTTCCGGCAGCTGAGAGGGAAACGAACCTTTAATAACGATGGGTTCCCGCTCCCCACCCATGGCTACGGCCCCTTTCCGATTGGTGCCCGTCTCTCACAATAGGTGGTGTGGCGTTCTTTGCCGGGATTGCGGCTAAAAGCACTGCTGGAATAACGAAACGGGTACGACGGTGAAATCTTTAATGCGGTTTTGCCCGCCCATACTGGTCGGGCCAGACAACATCCGCATGAAGGGCATGCGCGGCGAGCAGCGGCCAATAGGGCTGGCGCAGCATTTCTCTTGCCAGGAAAACCGCATCTGCCTGTCCAGTCGCAACTATTTGTTCCGCCTGAATCGGTTGAGTGATCAGACCGACGGCACCTGTCGGCACAGCCGCCTCTTTTCGGATCGCAGCGGCAAATGGGACCTGGAATCCCGGTCCGACGGGGATCCTGGCGTGGGGAACGAGGGCACCGCTCGAACAGTCGATCAGGTCCACCCCGATCTCCTTCAACTTTCGGCAGAACTCGATAGATTGAGGCAGGTCCCACCCGCCTTCAACCCAATCCGTGCAGGAGATGCGCACGAAAAGGGGCAGATCCGACGGCCAGACTCCGCGAACGGCTGCCGCCACCTTTAGAGGAAATTGTATACGGTTCTCAAAAGGTCCGCCGAATTCATCGGTTCGTTTGTTGGACAGGGGTGACAGGAACTCGTGGAGGAGATACCCGTGAGCCATATGTATTTCAAGGACCCTGAACCCGGCATCGAGGGCAAACCGGGCTGACGACAGGAACTGGAACAGCACCTCCCCGGTATCCTCATCCGTCATTTCCCGCGGGACAGGCGAACCCTCGTCAAATGGAATCGGACTTGGGGCGAGCGGTTGCCAGCCTCCCTCGTCCGGACCGAGAGGGCGGTCTCCCCGCCAGGGAACATCAACTGAAGCCTTCCTTCCGGCATGCGCGATTTGAACGCCCGGCACCGCTCCCTGACTTTTCATGAACTCGACAATGGGTTTGAAAGCCTCGGCATGGGCCGAGGACCATATGCCGGAATCCCAGGGAGAAATCCTCCCTTCGGGAGAAACACCGCTGGCTTCGACCATTACAAGGGCGGCCCCTCCGACTGCACGGCTCCCCAGGTGGACCGCGTGCCAGTCGTTCGGCAACCCGTCCATGCTTGAATACTGGCACATCGGGGACACGAAAACCCGGTTCTTGAACTCGACATCTCTCAGGCGGAATGGGGAAAAAAGTACGCTCACGTCAGTAATCCTTGTAAGTGGAATAGGGTTTTCGAAGTATTTTCGATCATAAGTATCCGCCTCTTCCAAATCAACTCCGAAGACATGGGCCGATCAGGCACCGGCATGATTCTTCCGATCCGACTGAGACACCCTAAAACCTGTAAGTGATTCCCCCAAGAATGGAATACCCGTCCGAGGAATCCGTGTAGATGCCTTTAGCCCCTACATCCAGATCCAGATTCTCAGCTACCGGGAATATAAAACCGCCCAGGATAAAGGCTTCGGGAGTGTTCGTTCCCTGCTCTCGGCTCCCCTCGGCCCCGACGTTTGCGACAAGCCTCAGCCATTTGAGCACCTCGTACTCGGCAGCGACCGAGGTGTGCCAGATATCCTCTTTTTCAGCTATATCATTCGAGTTTCTTGTGTACCCGATGTTCACATGAAATGCGAAAGGGTCCAGCTCTTTGGTGGCTATGAAAAAGAGGCTCGGGCCCACCTCCCCCGCCCCCAGTCCTCTTGCGGAATCGCCCGAGGGGATCGAAATTCCGGGCTTCAACGCCAGAGACAGCCCTTCGGATTCGAAGAATCGCCATTTCACCTCCAGGCTGATATCCGACAGCCCGGCAACTGAACTCCGCGCGCCCGAGTCGGCCGTAATCTTGTCAACCGGAATGCCAACCACCAGATCGACATTGTCGAAGGCGCCGTAGGTAATGGTCGTTTTGAACTCGTCGGCCCACTCCGTGACTCCTTCTCCCGACTCACGTTGGTGTTCGAAGGTCATTTCGACCTGGAATTTCCCCTTTCCCTGGGTTCCGGCATCGTCCGTAATCAGCGGATGAGCCGCAAACGCCAAACCCGGGAAAAACGTAACGAGAACTGCCGCGCAAAGTACAGGAATGCGCATCTCACTCCCTCCTCTAAAGGGTTGCGACAAAAAAAGGCCAAACACCCGAAGCACGGGCCTTTGGCCTTCACGGTCCAAATTATGGAAATGGGAAATCATGTGCTGATGGGGAATTTCATATTCCCCATTGGGGGACAGATTATCTCAGAGTTTTCAGTATGTCAAAAATAACCTGCTCGAACGCGTGCATGGTGTTCCGAATTTTGTGCATTACATTTTTGACTGGGAATAATTCCGCGTGGCTAAAAAGGAGATAAGGATGGAGATTCAACCGCAATCCGGGGAGGCACCGCTCTACCAGAGACTTGGCGGATACGATGCCATAGCGGCCGTTACCGGCGAGTTCTATTCGAAGCTCATGAGCGACAGCCGCCTGGGTCGTTTTTTCTCGGGCTTGAGCACCGATTCGAAACACCGCGTCGTCCAACTCACGGCGGAGATGCTCTGCAGAGCTGCTGGCGGGCCGTGTTTCTATACGGGAAGGGCCATGAACACCAGTCATAAAGGTCTGGGCATAACGGAGGAAGACTGGAAACATTCGATGCAGTGTCTCGAAGAAACACTCGCGAAGCATAACGTTTCCGGACGCGACAAGGACGACGTTCTCTCGATTATCGCCGGGTACAAGGGAGAAATCATCGAGCCTTCATGAAAGACATGGCCTCTGCAGGCACAACAAACAGGAATAACCACCGAGGTTCCCGGGCTCCGGCCCGGGGGCCTGATTGCGGAAAGTCCTTCAGATATGCAGCAGGCTGACCACCATTCTGGTCCCGACCGCTATGAGCAAAACGGCGAAAACGCGCTTGAGTTTTTTCACCGGGAGAGTATGTGCCAGCCGGGCTCCCAGCGGAGCGGTCACAACACTGGCCACGACTATGCCCGCAAGGGCCGGGAGGTAAATATATCCGAGTGAATAATGCGGAAGGTCCGCCGCATTCCACCCGTTGAATACGTAGCCGACGGCCCCTGCTACGGCTATCGGAAAACCGATTGCGGAGGATGTTCCTATAGCTTCGTGCACGGCAATATTCGACCACATCATAAAGGGCACCGAGAGCGTACCGCCGCCTATGCCGACAAGGCTGGATACGATGCCTATTACGTTCCCGGCCCCAAACATTCCGGCAAGCCCGGGCACATCCCTCGTGGGCTTGGGTTTCCGATCGGTCAGCATCTGAAGGGCGACATAGAAGATGAAAACGACAAAGAAAACTTTCAGGTAATTGGTGGACATTCGAGATGCAATGTAGGCCCCCAGGAAGGAGCCGACGAGAATGCCCGGAGTGATTTGACGAACGATCGACCAGTGGACTGCGCCGTGCCTGTGATGTGCCATGAAGCTGGATACGGCCGTAAACATGATGCTGGCCATCGAGGTCCCGAGCGCGAGATGCATTATGAATTCATCCGGAACTCCCTGCCGCGTCAGGCAGAAAACCAGCATCGGCACGATCACGAGTCCTCCGCCGACTCCAAGCAGCCCGGCCATGAGTCCGGCGACCGCACCCACTCCCAGATAGGTGACAATAATCGATTCCATCCCAGCTTCTCCGTCCCGGCTTACCTCGCGAGCCTCAACAAGTTCCACATGTAAAAATCCGGTATCCGTCGGAAATGCAGCGGATGGACCAGCCTTTTTTCCACTTTGCCGCGATTATTACATTATATACAAATTATAACCGCCCGGCAGTATTATCTGTCGACCGCGAGCAGTAAACAATGGACTGGGGTTTCCATGAAAGAATATTTCAATTCATTTGAATCGCGGGCATTTCAGGTTGTTGCCGCAGACGGGCATACTGTCCCGGCAGCATATTGGGCGACCGGATCGGACCGGATTGCGATTATGTCTCACGGCATCACCGGAGACAGGGATGAGGACGGAGTACATTCCGATTTTGCGACACTGCTTGCAGGCAACGGATTCGACAGTGTTCGGTTCGACTTCCGCGGCCGTGGGCAATCTGTCATGCCTTGCGAGGATGCGACAGCGGCAGGCATGGTTCTCGATTTCATGGCAATCCTTCAGTGGGTGCGCAGCCGTGGTTTCCTGAGAATTTTCCATGTTGCCACCAGCTTCGGGGCCGGAATTTCCCTGCTTTGCGCGAGCAGGTTCAGTTTCTCCGATCTTGCCGCCGCCGTGTTCTGGAATCCGGTTATCGACTTCAACCACGTGTTCATCAACCCCGTGGGGCAATGGGGCAGAAAGTATTTCCGCCACCAGCGGACGGACGAACTCGCTTACAGCAGCGGCATCCCGATCTCTGACGGGGGCATCGTCATCGGCTCGCAGATGTTGATGGAGTTGCTCTTTCTCAAGCCGCAGGAGACGGTGTGGCCCGCATCGACACCCCTGCTGATCGTTCACGGCGACAGGGATTCGTGCTCACCTTACGAGGACGCCGTGAATTACAGGAACAGCAATCCCGGCAGGGTCGAGCTTTACACGCTCGCCGGCGCCGACCATGGGTTCGAGGGCCGTTTGCAGGAGGCTTATGAGGTCACGCTGCGCTGGTTTTCAAAATACCGGAAAAGTGTACCTGCCTGAGGCCATTTGCCATACCGTTGGCCCACCGCGAAAAGTCGATGCCGCACCGGTATCATTCTTCGATATTGACACTCCAACCCGGATGTATACAATTACTTTGTCTAGTTCTATTTCCACACCCTAGGGTGTGATCTTTCCTTATCCGCGCGCTTCGACCGCGTCTTCCGCACGTAAGAAAATCTCCGGCTCTTCATGCTTTCGGTTTATGCGAAGGTTCGATCTGTCTTCTCGTACTCCGCCAGGAGTGTGGAATCTGCGCCGTAACACGAGTATCGGACCGGGGGACCTGTCCCCCGACAGGGCGGCACGTGCCTGCCGGGACCTCGGATGCCCCGATCGTTTCACATCCCAAAGAGAAGGAGCAAACTATGAGCGCAAGGTCAAAAGACGATGCACGGGACTGGGTCAATAACGCGATCTCCTTTTACAAGGCATCAGGGAAGAGGATCGCCCTTGCGGAGTTCACCAATCCGAACGGGATGTTCACTCAGGGCGAGATGTACATTTACGCTCTAAATCCCAAAGGCACGATGATGGCTCACGGGGTGAACGAGAAATTCGTCGGGGAAGATTTCATAAATCTGATGGATTCCGACGGGAAGAAATTCATCAAGGAAATCGTTGACAAGGCCGCTGCTGAAGGGAGAGGCTGGGTGGAATACAAATGGTATCATCCGGTAAGCAAACAGTGGCTTCCGAAAGTAGCCTATTTCGAAAAGATTGACGATCTGATCATAGTCAGCGCCGTTTATAAGCAATAAGTCCCGATCTTCACGCGCGAAACCGAGTCCCGGGATTTTTCGGCCGGCCCCGGCTGTTCAATTTGGTTTAGAGTGTTCCCCGCCATCATTCCTCCATGCCTTCCGGCGGGCACGATGAAAGTTCTGTGCCCACCGGAAGGCCGCAGCCAATTAATCCGGCTACGGAAAGACTGCTTATCCGATTGCCGCTTGTCGGGTGCTGCTTTCTTTCTGCTTTGAAAATCCGGATTGGCGGAGAAGAGCGAAATCCAGGTCTGACAGGAGTCGCAGATGCAGGAAAAGCAGGGCTGGCAAGGTCGGCGTATGAAGATTTCGAGATCGGAGATCTTTACCGGCATGCTATCGGGCGTACCATCACCGCAACCGACAATATCTGGTTCACCCTCCTCACGGTGAACACGAATCCAATCCATTTCGACAAGGCTTACGCAGAGCAGACCGAATTCGGTCGATTGCTGGTAGATTCGACTTTTACCCTGGCGCTGGTGACGGGGCTGTCCGTGTCGGATGTATCGATGAACGCCGTCAATCTCGGCTGGAATGAGGTCCTGTTGCCCGCGCCCGTTTTCGAAGGCGATACGCTGCATGCTTACACCGAGGTGCTCGACAAGAGGGAATCGCGCTCTCGACCGGGCATGGGGATCGTGCATCTGAAGACAACCGGCTTCAACCAGTCCGGGGTTGTCGTTATCGAGTTCAAGCGTACTATATTGGCCTATAAACGCGCCTACGTAAAAAGAGTGGAATTCAAGGTCCCTTCAACCGATCCCACTGGAACATAGGCGGAAGTGTAGGGTTTACCATCACGGAAACTTGTGGGTGTTGAACGTCGCTAGAGGAAGGGCCTTGGCATCTTCGATCACGACTTTGCGGTCCTGAGTGATCTCCTCGATAACCGCATTCAAATCTTTGTCTATGGTGATCTTCCAGTCGATCCAGTCCAGCCAAAGGCTGGTGATCGATCTTAATACCGTCCTGGCCCTGATTGTTACTTTGTCCTGGTTCGGATCGTGGGCGAAAAAGACTATTTTGGCATCCCACAGCCCCGGACCATCCCTGTCGCTGGTCACTACTGCAAACGTAAAGTCCTGTGCATCGAAACGGGGGACCACCCAGAGCTTGGGTGAATAGAAAACCAGGTTGGAGCACCGGAGATCGGATGGCTCATTTTGGCAGAATGCAGGAAACGGAGTCACCGATTGTTTTACATTCTCCGACGTGCCTACCTTCTCAGAGGGCTTGTGAGGAGCGGATTGCGCCCCCGGGGAAGTGCCGGCTAAGAGGAGGCCGATGCCCAGGACCAGCAGCAGCCCGATAGCGAGCCTAAAGGATGAACTCATACTCAGTACTCCTTTCGTGTATGTAGCTTTGAAGAGGAACGGCAGGCGTCCGATCAGGATGACGCGCCGGCGTTTATATCTTTGTGAGAAACCGTTATTCCACCCGACATCGCCGAAGATGAAATCCTCCGGGGGCTGCGGAGAGAGTCTGGGGGCAAGTCCTCTTTGATGCTTCAAAGAGGCGTTTACTGGTGCTTGGCATCGTTTGAAAACGAGGGGCCGAATGCAGATTGCAGAAGGATGCTGTTTGATTCGGGGGCTATTTCTTGATCCCGCGAACCATCCGGTCCAGGCAATTGAAAACCTGTGCAAATTATTGTGATTCAGCCGGAAAAAGTAAATAAGAAGAACCCGGTAATCGGCGGAGCGGAAAGGCTTTACTCAGGTTATGCCGGAATTACGTGCCGGAAGGGAGCGGAAATGCTTCAAACGGGAAAAGGGCGGGTTTGGCGGGGGCAAATCCGATGCAATTGCCCCCGTTGGACACAAAGAAGCTATCATTTAGCGCAATCGTGCGGAGCCATTTTCTTCGGTTGAGAAATCATCTGCCGGACCATCCAAGCCTGCCCCCCTCGGAAATCCACGCTTTCAATCGTTCGGCAATTCCTTTTGTAGAGAGCACGGCATCAACGCTTCCATGCTCGATAGCATTTTCCACGAGATTGGGATAAGGGCAGGTGCTCTGTTCCTGGGCAATCGTCAAACCTCCGTGCTGCTTGATTTCCTGCATTCCGACCGCCCCGTCCGTCCCGATTCCCGTCAGTAGGACCCCGCAGGTCTTCTCCCCGAAATGCCGGACGCTGGTTTGAAACAGCTGGTCTATGGGAAACTTGCCGTTCTCCCTGGCCCTGACCTGCAATCCGCCCGATTTTCCTCCGGCATTTTCAACCAGCAAGCCCTTGAATGTCGTACCTATGTATACCTTTCCAGGCTCGAGCCGGCATGATGAAGTCACGGGGATAACTTCGAGCGGACTGAGTTCGCTGAAGTGGGAACAGAACGGCACCAGGATCTGGGGATGGATTTCCTGGAGGGCAATTATGACGCCGTCGAAATCGTTTGGCAGTTGCGCGATCAGCCGCATAATCGTGTTGGGACCGGCAAGAGTGGTCCCCATTACCACCGCGCCGCTGGGGTGAGCACCTTTGCGAGACTGGGCCGGACGTTGCGCATGTTTGAGGCGGACCCGCCTCATGCGATGGACCTGCATGCCCGCTGCGGTCACCACCCGCTTTCTCACGAGTTCTTCTTCATGCACTCCGTACCCCTGCGAAACCTTCGAGGGCTTGGGAACAAAGTCCGTTACGCCAAGTCGGAGCGCCTCGAAGGCAAAATAGCCATCCTGGACGAGAGAGCTGATAATGACGATCGGCAACTGATGGCGGATCATGATATGCTTTACGGCGGATATGCCG
>JAEZHY010000134.1 GCA_023416335.1 Pseudomonadota bacterium
GAGATGTGACATGCTTTGTTACTTAGCGATTAAATCGATAGGAAACTTTGAATTATTTGTCGGAATCTTGACAAATTCGCATCATAGGATTAAGAACTCCAACCAGAAGCCGATAATTTTCGACATAGGTCCCAGGCTGACCTGACTTTCTTAAGAAGAATTCATTACTTTCATATCAGTAAACTACTTTCTTTTAATAAGAATTTGAGTTGTTGCATCGAGAGTGGGACATTTTTATCCACCCTACAAGACAAAAACGCCCTGTTTAGTCCTTCTGCGATGTTCTGCCCTATTAGTCTATAGACCAAAAGACTAACGGCCGGATTTGCGCAAGAAGGGGATTTCAAAAATGGACCATAAGAAGCGAATAGTCATTGCCGACGATCATACGATCCTGAGAGAGGTATTGAAGTCGCTTCTTTCAATGCACGATAATCTTGAAGTAGTGGGCGAAGCGCGAGACGGATTGGAAGCAATCCGCCGTACGGAGGACCTCAAACCCGATCTCGTCCTGATGGATCTTTCGATGCCCAGGATGGATGGTCTGAACTCCATCCAGGAGATCAGAAAGCGTTGCGCTGGGACAAAGATCCTGGTCCTCACAGTGCACAAATCGGAGGAGCACATCCTTACTTCACTTAGATCCGGCGTTCATGGGTACGTTCCAAAAGATGCATCGCATAAAGAACTTATGGTTGCCATCCATAATGTACTCGCCGGGAAAAGTTTCCTCAGCCCCAGCATTTCAGAAAAAGTCATCGAAGGATACCTGGAAAGAAAGGATACTGCCAGGTCGTCGGTTTCACTGAATATTTTGACAAAGCGGGAGAAACAGATATTAAAAATGGTCGCCAGGGGCTACAAGAACAAGGATATCGGCAATCTCCTTCGGCTCAGCATCAGAACGGTCGAGAAACATCGAAGCAACATAATGAAAAAGCTCGACTTGCACAGCGCCTCATCCCTTACGGCATATGCGATAGAGGCTGAGCTTGTGACAGAGTATCACCACGGAATCTCAGATCGGAGTTAACATAATGAATCAGCAGCCGGAGATTGTCCAACCCAAAAAATTAATTGGCCAGAACCAGTTTTTCCTGGACGAGGTGGGGAAAATTCCGGTCATAGCCAAGTACAATTCCAGCGTTTTGATCTGGGGCGAGACCGGAACGGGCAAGGAGATCTGTGCCCAAATGATCCACTCTATGAGTCCCCGGTCGGACAATCCTTTCATCCCGGTTAATTGCGGCGCGATTCCCGTCGAACTGGCCGAGAACGAACTTTTTGGGCATACGCGCGGTGCTTTCACGGGCGCGGTACCGACCAAACCGGGGCTCATCCGCGAGGCGGAAGGCGGGACGCTGTTCCTGGATGAAATCGACAGCCTGCCTCCACTTGTACAGGTAAAGCTGCTGAGGTTCCTCCAGGAAAGAACCTACCGGCCTCTTGGCTCTGTTCGTGAATTCAGCGCGGACATCCGCGTCATAGCAGCCACAAACGTCGATCCTCAGAAAGCCATGCACTCCGGCCAACTGCGCCAGGACCTCTTTTATCGCCTGAATGTCCTGTCCCTTCGCCTGCCGCCCTTGCGCGAAAGGAAAGAGGACATCCCTCTCCTGGCTCGGCATTTCATCGGGAAATACTCCGATAAGCTGTGCAAGAGCATTTCCGGGATCAGCTCCGGGGCTGTACAAAAGCTCGCCTCTTACGAATGGCCGGGGAATGTCCGGGAACTCGAACACGTGCTGGAACGCGCCATCGTGCTCTGCCCCATGGAAAGCATCAGGGAATGCGACATTTCTCTGCCTCAACCGGAGACCATAGACTTCGACATTCCGTTCAAGGAAGCAAAAGAACGGCACATCAGGCGATTTGAAAAGATCTATATCGAAGGCCTGCTTCTCACTCACAAGGGCAACATCTCCCATGCGGCGCAGGCGGCGGGAAAGCACCGGAGGGCTTTTTGGGAACTGATTCGGAAACATGGGATAGACGTCGATAGGTTCAAAACAAGACAAAAAGATCAAGGCGATATCTGTCAACCTGGTGGTGAAGGTCTCAGGAACGCCGGTTCGGACATCCGAAGATAATCTTGTCACACAGCATGGACAAAAATATCCTCGTTCTTTTAAGGCCCTGCACAAAGGATCTGAGCAAAATTCGCCGATTTCGCACTGATAATGCTGTCACATCGGCGAATTCAACAAAGCTGGATTCTTCCTCGAAGCAGAACGATATTGCTTCCCGCCGCATCGAATTCATTGCAAATCCCAAATCTCCGCTTTCAAACTCACTGGGAACACCCCCCAATTACACCACTGGCACGGTTGTTGCTCAACCTGACATCAGGTGATTCTTTATTCTCGGAGACTGAAGCGTTTCAGCCCTGCTAAACCCTCAGTTCTCTCTCAAGCTTCGCAGATCATCGGTTAACCGGCACAAGAATATCCATGCGAAGAATGTCTTCCCGACGACATTTCTGTCACGGATATCCGACTCCACCGGCATTCAGCTCGAATCGCCGACGCTTCATGTTTTTCCGTTTTGAATCTTTAACAGGAGGAGAAGAGTACATGAAAACCTGGCTCATCCGGATCACTTCGCTTCTTTTCACTTTGAGTGTTTTCTATGGGTTCGCACTCGCAGGAGAGGAGAACCAGCTGCGCGATGCGGCCGCACAATACTGGGATGCAAGGGCAAAGTGTGACTGGCAGAAACTCTATAATTTCCTGTCCCCGGCTGAAAAGAAGAAAAAGACCGCTGAGCAGTTCGCTTCATCGATGACGGAAAGAAATGCGTTTACATTCGTTTCCTGGAAAGTAGTGGACCAGAAAATCGAAGGAAACCTTGGCTGGGTGGAGATGGAAAACGTTCTCCAATCCAAAGACTACGAAGATATGCCGCCGACGAAAGCTCATTTCTGGCAGGTCTGGCGGAACTTTGGAGACTCATGGTGCGTTCTTCCCAAGGAAGACAACATGGACGCCCCACGCTTGCCGCCGCATATGCGAAACACCGCGGAGGAAGCGAGCCTTTCAAAGAGGATAGCCGAAACCTGGGAAGCCAAAGAAAAGGGAGACTGGGCAAAAGCTTACGACGCATTGAGTCCTGATTTCCATCAAAAGATGCCGCTCGATCAGTTTATGAAAATGACCGCCCTCAACCAGTATCTTGGCCACCAGACCGAATGGGTGGAAGCAATCGGAAACCAGGGACGAGCCAAGACAACGTGCCTCATGAAATCAAACGATCCCAGTTTGGCCAAAATGGATTCGGCCCAGACGACCATGATTGAAAAATGGATACTTATCGACGGTCAATGGTACCTGGATGTGAAGAATTAGGAGAGAAGAGCATGCGAGCTTTCATTGCTGTCACGATATTGGTTTTAGTCATTGCGGGTGCGGCCTGGTTCCTTCGGGCCGACAACCGGAACCCGGCAGTAGCCCAAACCACACAGGAACAGTCCCCCGCACCGGCGCAGGGACAACCTCCCGGGACGGCTCCCCCGGTTGCTCAACAAAAAGACGTTCCCGCTCCACAGGAGGTCAAATCGAACATTCACTTTACCTGCACCGGCGAGGGATTGCCAAAGACGGGCTTTTGGAAAAGCTTTCCCGCTGCGGCTCAGATGAGCAAAAACGGCCCGATCGCCATCGCCTCGACATTTCGTCTGGGTGAAAAGCCCGACAAAAGCATGGGTCCTTCCGTATGGACATATTCCTCTGAAGGGAAATGGACCATCTTACGCGATGGACTGGGTCCGTCGGATACCTGCGGAGGCAGTATCGCTTTCGGAGACCTCAACAAAGACGGCAACACGGATATCGCAATTGCCGACGAATGCAAAGGGGTATCGGTGTTCCTCGGAGACGGGCAAGGACACTGGAAAGAAGCCGCGACCGGAATTCGCCCGGCCGTCGCGTCGGAATCGGAGGCCAACGAGCTGGTTTTTACGGGGGCGGAATCCATTGCGATCGGTGACGTTAACGAAGACGGATTTCCGGATCTTGTTGTCGGCGCATACGATCAGGGCGGTATGACCATCTATCTGGGCGATGGCACGGGAGCGAACTGGAAGGAAACGCACCCGGACGGGGTACCCTCCCCGGATTTCGAAGACAAGGGCGGCTGGGTAAATAAGGTCGTCCTGGCCGATATGGACAATGACGGCCATCTCGACCTGGTGGCCAATCATTCGACAGGCCCCAGGGTATGGAGGGGCGACGGAAAGAATAACTGGGAAATCGTATCGAACGGACTGCCGGCTCCCAGTCGGACCGGGGTTTTCAGGGGCCTTGCAGTCGGCGATGTGAACGGGGACGGCAAGCCTGACCTGGTAGTGGCAAACGTCGTCAACGGCCCGGAAATATTCATCCAGAGAGACAACTGGATATGGGAACAACTCCCGGATATCTTCCCGGCGATGCAGGGCGGCGCGCTCGATGTCAGCCTGGTGGACCTGGACGGAGACGGACGGCCCGAAGTCGCGGTTACGGGCAGGAAAACAAAAGACCCCGGCAATGAATACGGGATCTATATAGTTCGTAGCGATGCCAAAGGAAACTGGGCGGAAGTCAAAGATACGGGACTTCCCGAACGCGGATTGTCGATCGCCTGGGGAATCACTTCCGCAGACGTCAATAATGACGGACGGCCCGACCTGATCGTCGCTACGGGAGGAATTGTTGGGATGCCCAGGAAGCCCGAGGGGAAAAACCAGGAACCTGTGGCTTCGGACGAACTTCCGTTGCCGAGGATCCAGGTGTGGATGAACCAGAAATCTGAATAGACGCGTTCGAACCGGAGCACTGGTGTCCGCGGGATCCCAGCCGCTCCGGTTCGTATCCGCATTTTTGTAAATCGATCTTTAGATTGGGCCGGACCAACCATGCCGCGTCCATTTACGGGGACTACCATGTGGAAAGCAACCGCAATTATTTCGCTCTCCCTTTTGATCGTCGTCCTGGCATATTCCTTCCAAAAAGAAACCATCCACAGCACTCCAGCAAAACCGAACGAATCGGTGATAGCAAAAATAGCGGATCGCACCATCACCGTGGAAGAAATAGCAAAACCGATTGCCCCCAAGGTTTATCCTCTGGAGGAAAAAATATATAAAATGAAGCGCCAGCAACTCCAGCAGGTTCTTAACAACATCCTGCTCGAGAAGGAAGCCGCCCGCCAGGGACTCAGCGTCCAACAACTGGTCGACAAAGAAGTTCTCTCAAAGGGCATCGAAATCAGTGAGGAAGAAGTAGAGGCCGCGCTCAAGGAAAACCGAAGCAACCTGCCGCCCGGAGAACTCAAACCGGAAATTAAATCCAAACTAATCGATTACCTGGCGACCCAGAAAGCATACCGCAGTATCAACGATTACGCGAATAGCCTGGGTTCCAAATTCGGGCTGGAGATCTATCTCAGGGAACCTCCTCTTCCGGAAGTCACGGTAACGACCGGGGGCGACCCCGTTTTCGGCCCCGGGGACGCACCCGTTACCGTTGTTGAGTTCTCCGATTACAATTGCACCGCCTGCAAGCAGCATCATGACACGGTTCAGCAGCTTCGCAAGAAATACAACGGAAAAATCAGGTGGGTGTTCAAGCACCTCCCTCAGGATAGGGAAAACCCTTCCGCCAGGGCGGCCGAAGCCGCACTCTGCGCGGGCGACCAGGGAAAATTCTGGGAATTCAACGACCTCCTCTTCTCACCGGATACAAACCTGAGCCCTGAACAGATAAGGCAGTACGGTGTTCTTGCCGAACTGGACATGGATGGATTTGACCGATGCGTCGGCACCCGCAGCCATCAAAAAGATATCGAAAGAAACATGAAGGAGGCAAGAGAAGCCGGGGTAAGCATGACTCCAAGTTTCGTAATCAACGGGAAGCTCGTTCAGGGAGGGCCCACGGCCGACTCTTTTTCGGCACTGGTGGACAAAAGCCTGAATGAATCGACGGGCACAGGGAACAAACATTCATCGGACAACTCCGCGGATCAACCTCTTTATTCACAGAACTCCGCCTGCGACCGGAATGATACCTTCTGAATAGTCAGCCAGCCAGGGAGCTAAAGATATGAAACAGATAAGGGTACTTCTTCTGGACCTGAGCGTTGCCGGGAAGATTTACACATTGCTGCGCGGACTGCTGCAGCCCGCCCCCGGGGTCAGCCTGAGTTGCGTTCAGGAGACCATCGACTTTCTCAAGTCCTCGGGGCACAAGCGCGTCAAGGACCTCGTGTTCAGCCTTAGTCCCGACGTTCTCATCCTGACCTCCAACCCGTCGGAACTGGACCGCTTTCGCGCCGTTTACGAGGCCCTCGGCCCCGAGGCGGAAAAAATACCCGGCGTTTGTTTCATCGAGGGCAACGACAGCACGAGTTTTACCGCCGTCGTCCTCCACACAGGCGCAATTCTGATAGGCCCAAGGCAGTTGAATGCGGATGATATTCTATCTCTTATCGAAGGCCTTGCGGGCGGGGTGGAACCCGAACTCATCCATTACTATGGAGGAGAAACAGTCCGGCCGAAGCAGCTCATCGGGGCAAGCGCCGTGTTTTTGGAAGAAATCAGAAAAGTTCCGATCATCGCAAAATACAGTTCCAGTGTTTTGATCTGGGGCGAGACTGGAACGGGTAAAGAGATCTGTGCTCAAATGGTCCATGCCCTGAGTCCCAGGGCGGATCATCCATTCATACCCGTAAACTGCGGGGCAATTCCTATCGAACTGGCTGAAAACGAACTGTTCGGCCACATGCGCGGCGCCTTTACGGGTGCGGTTCCATCTAAGCCTGGACTCATTCGCGAAGCGGAAGGCGGGACTCTTTTCCTGGACGAAATCGACAGCCTCCCCGCATTGGTGCAGGTCAAACTGCTTCGCTTCCTGCAGGACAAAACTTACAGGCCTCTCGGATCGGTCCGGGAATTTCCGGCGGACATAAGAATCATAGCCGCGACAAATATAGATCCCCAGCAGGCAATGCGCTCGGGCAGACTTCGCCAGGATCTATACTACAGATTGAACGTGCTATCTCTCCGCCTGCCGCCTCTGCGCGAGCGGAAAGAGGATATTCCCCTGCTCGCCCAATACTTCCTGGGAAAAAACATGTCTGAGACATTTAAGACCTTGGACGGTATTTCTGTCCATGCAATGCAAAAACTGCTGCTGCACGACTGGCCGGGAAACGTTCGCGAATTGGAACGCATATTGGAGCGCGCGGTCATACTTTGTTCCGGCAGGGTGATCGAAGATTATGACATCTTTCTCCAGCAGCAGGAGGAAATTGAATCTGGAGCATCTTTTAAAGAAATCAAGGAGAAGTACATCGAACAGTTTGAAAAGAGCTATATAGAGAAACTGCTCATGGCACACCAGGGCAACATTTCCCGTGCCGCGCAAGCCTCCAGGAAACACCGCAGAGCCTTTTGGCAGCTCATCCGCAAGTATGGGATAGATGCTGAAAAGTACAAAGTTCAAAAGAAGAGTTAGTCCCGCGGGTGTTGCAGTGGGACAATCAGACACATCGTCAGTGATAAATGCATCCCACTTCGAACCGAGATTCTGCAACGCGTTTAAGCCCTTAATATCCACCCCTTCAGACAAAAATATCTTACCTGATTCAAACATACCACCCCGTGAACATCACAAATATCGCCTGCCCTTTTCCGACAAAAGCCAACATGCCGAAAAGACTAAATAAATTAAAGTTGTCCCACGCAGAGATACTTTTCTCCCAAGGACATTCCTTGGCATAGTTGTTGCTCATCTCTCCAGGCAGAGTTTTTCGAGACCATCAGTTCTCTCTACATGGCGGTGCCAACCGCCAAATCGCTGGAAACCAGATTTCCTGCCGAATCGGTAAAGGGGCCAGTTCAAGAGTGAATTTCCGGGGAGTTTGAAGCAATTCCTCAGTCCGCCTGTCTTGTGCCTGGAACCCCTGCCGAGCCCAAAAAAGTGTTTGGTGCGTTTTGAAGAAAGGAGGTGATCCGGATACCGATCAAATCGTTTCACAGGAGTGGAAGGGTTTTGAATAAGATGACCAAAAGCAGAAAAGCCTGATCAGGAGGAAAGTGTATGAAAAAGAAGTTAATAGCCTTGATGATTTTCTCGATCGTGTTTGCTGGCCTCATCGGTATGGCTTCAGCAGCTCAGAACTGTACAAACACCAACCAGAAGGGGAGTCTGCTCGTATTCCCCAAAGTTGACGTCCGGATGATTCCTATCGGGGACACTTTCATCCAGAGGGATACTCTCATCCGGATCAGCAATGATTATCCCGCGGCGGTTCAGATGTCCTGTATCTGGGTGAACTCCGAACTCGATCACACGGGCTTCAGCTTCACCCTGCCGGCCAACGCGAGCATCTTCTTCTCGGCCGCAACCGGAAGGGCTTCCAGACGTATTTTCAACGAAGTCGCCACCTTCCCGATCCCCTTCCAGATCAATCCGTATACGGGCGAATTCTTCCCCGCAACGGGCGAACTGAAGTGCTGGGCCGTGAATGCGGACACCGGCGTACAGATCTCCTTCAACCACCTGAACGGTGTGGCTGAAATTGTTGACTCCGAAGAAGGGGCTCTTATTTACGGTTATCAGGCATGGAGCTTCACCGCCCGCTGCAACAGGGGAGCCATCGTCGGCAATCCCGGAACGCTGATTCTGTCGGGCAACAACGGCGCGT
Organism: Pseudomonadota bacterium; assembly: GCA_023416335.1. The sequence continues at coordinate 8,683 of JAEZHY010000134.1, forward strand.
ATGACGCCTGCCCGGCTTACCTGACCACCGAATATCAGCCTTTCATCGATATGGATGATGACTTCTCCCCCGGTTCGGAAATTTCGCTTGTTCCCTGCTGGCAGGATCTGACCCAGGACGGTTTGAACAGAGTCGTTACCAAAGCCCTGTTTGAAATTTTCGACCAGAACGGATCCAAAGCCGGAAACGCCTGGAAATGCGTCAACACCTTCTTTGACGACTTCCTCCAGAACATTCAGCCCGGCGTCGATCCCTGGACCGGCTTCATGGTTGGCGCCTTCGGAGGACAGAATTTCGCGATGCGCGGTGTGTTCACGGATGTGGAAAACATGCGCCTCAGGATCTCCGCTGTTAAGAGCACCGTTTGCGAATCGCCTTACTACTACAACTTCTGGCGTGATATGCCGCCTGCCTGGACCGCTCCTTCGGGAATCCCCGGTCTTGCGTCGGCATACTACTTCGCACTCGGTATGGGTCCCACCGGTTCCAGCAAGGATACCTCGTTCCTGGGTGTGATCGTAAAGCATAACCCGGACGGCGGTATGTTCGCGCACACGCCCTGCATGGCGGGTATCGATCAAACCGGTAGAGTCATGTTCGACCCGGGTTGCGTGATCTTCCCCGAGTCGGTTAACTAAACTCTCTCAAGAGGGCCGGAGGGTCCCCCCCCCGGTCCTCAGCCAACCACACGGGATTTAGCGATCTTCAAAATAGCACCGATCAATCCGGATTCGCACGTAATACTAATGGGGATATCTCAGGCGGCGTGTTCACATTCGGGCAAAGCCCATGTGACCCCGGGAACCCGGTGGCCCCGAAAGCATCATGGAGGTGTTCCAATGCGTAGGAATGTAATGCTGATTTTTCTGCTCTCGGCCTTTTTCCTGGCAGCAGCGTGGGGGGGCAATCCGGCTCACGCCCAGCAGGGGTCTCCGGCCGCACCGGAAAGCGCAGTTTCCGGCTCCTCCCAGAATGCCAGTGTCAAGTACGCAGAGAACGAAATTCTGGTTAAGTTCAAAGATACCCCGGCACTCCGGCAAGTTCCCGGCCGGACTCCTCCGATCGTTGCAACCGGGGAATCCCATCTTTCAGACCCTGCCCGGAAGGCCCTGACAAGAGTCGGGTCCCGCGTAAAGAAAGCTTATCTTCACACGGGCGTCAACCTGGTCAGCGTGCCGGAAACAATGTCCGTTCAGGAAGCTATAGAAGAGATGAACAGCAGCGGCGAGGTGGAATTTGCCGAACCGAACTACATAGTCCATGCGGACAAAGTACCAAACGACCCCAGTTTTGCACAGCAATGGGGTTTGAGCAATGCCGGCAGCGAGGATCCACCCATGACGCTCAGGGCGGATATCGGAGCTACCGACGGCTGGCAATGGATCACGAACTCCTCCCCTACCATAGTCGTGATTATCGACAGCGGGGTGGATTACAACCACGAAGATCTTGCGGATAATATATGGAAAAATCCGGTTGAGTCGGCCGGTGTTGCCGGTACGGACGACGATCATAACGAGTATGTCGACGACATCTACGGGATCAACACGGCGGATCACAATGTGGACCCGATGGACATCGACGGACACGGGACCCACTGTGCCGGCACGATCGGGGCCGTCGGGAACAACGGGAAAGGCATCGCGGGCATAGGCTGGAAAGCCCAGATAATGCCTTTGAAGTTCATGGCGCACCAGTCGGGTTATCTCAACAACGCGATAGAGTGCATCAACTACGCCCTGGCAATCAAGTCGGCCAACGAATACCCGCGCATGATCTTCAGTCTCAGCTGGGGCTGGGACGGTTCGGCCTCACAGTCGCTCTACAATTCGCTGAAGGCGGCAAGAAATGCCGGCGTACTGGTCGTCACATCGGCAGGAAACACAGGAAAAAATTCAGATCTGATTCCGCACTATCCTTCTTCCTACGATCTGGACAACATCATCCGGGTCGGGGGTACGGACGGCAATGACATGCCGGCAAGCTGGAGCAACTACGGAATTGCGTCCGTCGATCTTTTCGCCCCGGGAGCGAATATATACAGCACTGTGCCCGGGAACGCTTATGGATACTTGAGCGGCACGTCCTGCGCGGCACCATTCGTTACCGGGGCGGCGGCTCTGGTGTGGTCCGCCTATCCCAACCTGACCTATGCCGATATAAAGGGTTTGATATTCAACGGTGTGGAAGCCGGGAGGTCGCCTAATTCATTGGTCGGAAAATGCCTGACTCAGGGCCGCCTCTACCTGAGAGCAAGTCTTGCAACGGTCAGGCTTAACTATCCGTCCATTTTCTCCGTAACGCCCAACATAGGCGCAATGGGCGACCAGATTACAATAACGGGTAATGGGCTCGGCAACTACGGATCGTCCCTGCTTTTCGGATCCGATCCACTGGCGTACGACTCCATTGTGAGTTGGGACCCCAGTCAGATCGTGCTGAAACTGCCACAAAGCCTCCCGTTCGGGCAGCGTCTGCTCAAAGTGAGTTCCTACCAGGGCGTTTCGCGTGGGGCGGTCTTCCGATGCGGTATAGTCCCCAAGAGCGCGGGGGCAACCAGGATGCCGCACGCACTCGCTGCGAGTGCTCAAATCGGGCAGGATCTGTGGATCATGGGCGGAATTACCTCCTCAGGTGCGACAGGAACGGTCGAACGCTTCAACCTGCTCACCGGCAATTCCGGTACCGCCCCCCTGATGCCCTATCCCCTGGCTTATGCCGGAGCTGCTGCAATCAGCAACAAGATCTACGTGGCCGGCGGACTCATCATGAGTTCGCAGAAGCCGATGAGAAAGCTTCAGATTCTCGATCTGGCGGGGAACCTATGGACGACGGGGAAAGATCTTCCCTACGCCCTGTACCAGGCTGCGGTCGTGAGTGTGGACGATCTGCTGTACGTGTTCGGGGGAACAAACGGACAGAATACAGTGGCGGCGTCCACTCTGGTCTACGATCCTGCCACGGACACCTGGACCAGGAGAACATCTCCTCCGGTCTCGACCACATACGCGTCGGCGGTGCGTATCGAGAACACACCCCTGGTCATGCTGGTCGGCGGTTCCTCAAAGCCGGGAGCGGGCGGCTCGGCTTTGAGGACGGTACAGGTCTACAACACAGAGACCGACAAGTGGCAATCCTATCCTCTGCTCGGCAGAGCCCGCTACGGCGCAGGGACGGTTTACGGCAAAAGCATCTACTGCCTGTTTGGTGCTGGGAGCGACACACAGGGATTTTCCGACGGCGAATTCCTGGCCGATACGGCCTGGCAGACTGCCTTCTTCGGCTACTCAAACCTGCTCGGCCCGATTATGGCAAAATGGATGGACCAGATTTTCATCATCGGCGGAAAAGATTTGTCAACAGGCAACTGTCTTGCCGATGTAATGACATTTCAGGCGGGGTCTTAAGAGGTAACCACGGGTACTCGATCTCCGGCGGAAGGATGCGTTATGTCTCGGGAAAACAAGAACCGCTCGGCCTCGGGTACTCCGGGGGCCCTTCAAAAATCGCGATGCATACCCTTTCCGGACAGGCAATCCGGAAAGGGCACCCCCGTAGCCCGAACGGGAACGGCGCAATTTCCCAGAACGGTCCAGAGAAAGGGGCGCATCACGGAACGGCGAAGGTATAGACGCTTTGCGAGCAAAAGGGGAGCCTTCGGCCTCATCATGGCCGCGGGCACCCTGCCCCTCGCGGGCAAACTCACCGACATCAGCCTCGGAGGGGTTGGATTCAATTACATCGCCTCCACCGAATTGATGGATCGCGAATGGAACCTCCAGCTTTTCGGATCGAATGATCATATACTCTGCCTCGAACGCATAGAGTGCAGGGTCGTCCACAGTTCAAAAATCATAAATGAATCGTGGGGCGATCTCATTTCCTGGCACTGCGGGATCAGATTCAATAACGTATCTGGAGAATTTCTCGTCAGCCTGCAGCGATTCATTTCCCGGTTTGCAGTATTTCCCATCAGCGTCCCGGGGTTTCCCGCCGACCCTTCATGAATCTCATGTGACTTTTTGGTCCTTCGGTCTTTTTTATCCATGCAACAATGATTAAATTTTCTCCCAGATAAATCTGTTTCATACCCAATCACACTACAATTCAATTCTTCATTCGATCCTTTCCGAACTTCGTTCAAGGAGGAGAAGATGTTGCGGTCTGCTCTAGCCGTTTCCGGGCTGTTTGCCGTGATGGCGGTCGCATCCGTACAGGACTTTGCTCTGGCTGAACCAATCAGGGCCTGTGTGGACAACGGAACCGGAGCCATAAGAATCGTTGTAAATTTCTTGAAATGCACGGAAAACGAAACCGGACTCGCATGGGGGAGCATCGGCCCGAGAGGTCCGCGCGGCGAAATAGGTCCCAAGGGTCTGGTTGGCTTGAGTGGCCCTGCCGGGCCTCAGGGAACGCAGGGGGACAAGGGAGACCAGGGTACTCAGGGCGTCCAGGGACCTCAGGGACCTGTCGGGCCGCTGGGACCTCAGGGGCCGCAGGGTGAGAAGGGGCTTCGCGGCGCTCAAGGCGTTCAGGGCCCGCAGGGACCTGTGGGTCCAAGAGGACCTCAAGGGCCGGTTGGGCCTCAGGGGCCGGGGGTTCTGGTGTACGACGCGCAAGGGCAATATCTCGGAATCCTGGTCTCACAAAAGGATGAAACTGCCCAAATCTTCGTGCCGCAAATGAAGAAAACTCTTGAAATAGACAAGGCAAGCGGCTGGATTGCCGGAGCTTGCCCGTATCTCTACTATCCCTCCGATGACTGCACAGGGCCTGCGTACAGCCAGTGTTCGCCCGACCTCATATTTACGGCGGCAGACAGTACATTCAGATATATAGCTTCCGGACCTCCCACCGACATCTTCGCCGGATCCGTTTCGATCTTTGGTTATTGCGCCACCTTCCGCGGAATTATCGACCTGCGGAGGGCCGTGGAAATCCCGGCGGCAAACTTCCCTTTTACGCTTCCGGTCACTCTGCCGCTCAAGTACCAGAACAGCTAGCAGTGAGCAGAATTGTTGGGGAGCCAGGAACGCTTGCCAACAACTTTTTTGCATTTATTTCGAAGACATAAATGGATGGGTGGAACGACGTGTAACCCGTCATGTTTGAAGGACGGAGCCCGGTAGGGTAAATGTTGTTGCTTTAAGGAAATACACCGCTGGTTCCCAAGGTCCGCCTTGGGAACCCCGCCCCGGCAGGCCGGATAGTATCCGGTACGACGAAGCGCAGCGGCTGCGATAGAGTTGCCCTGAGCGACGCAGCGACGTGGAACCCATCATGTTTGAAGGACGGGAGCCCGGTAGGGTGGGCACCCCGTTCTTGGGGTGCCCACCATCCGGCAATCCCGATGAGCGATATTCCCCGTCCGTTCCCGTTGCCGACATTGTTCAAGAGGATGGCCGGTGGGCACGATGAAGCCTTGTGCCCACCCTACCAGGCTTTTATTCCGAAGATATACATGAATGGGTCGAACCCATCATTCTGCTGGAGGAACTTCCGGGGGACAGATTTTCCGAACCAAAGCCCAGGGACCGGCGGAACGTTTTTCAGTTCACAGTTCACAGTTCACAGTTCACTGGTCACAGTTCACTGGTCACTGAGCTTTTCCAGTTCACTGCGGCAAAGGCCAGGCGGCGAATATCTTCGTACCATCGCCGAGAGCGGATTTGAGGGTAAACATTCCGCCGGAGAGTTCCACTCTTTCCCGCATGCTCGTAAGCCCTATTCCACGTTCCTCTCTGGCCGAAGATGCAAGGGAAGCCTGGTCGAACCCGATGCCGTTGTCGGTTATTCGCAGTTCTACGGCTTTATTTGCGGTCCCGAGAGAGATTGCCGCGGACTCGGCGCGGCTGTGTTTCGCGATGTTGTTGAACGCTTCCTGAACGATCCGGAACATCACTATTTTGAGGGGTTCCGGAATATTCTTCTCGTCCGTACCGAATTTCCGGGAGACTTTAATGGCGGGGTAGCTCATGCCGTACTGGTCGAGAAACCAGTCGAGGGCAGGGAGCAGGCCGACGTTGTCGAGAATGGTCGGGCGGAGATCCATCCAGATTCTTCGAACTTCTTCAATAATCAGCTTGAGTTCGGAGATCGGGTTGTCCAGGTTCTTCGGATCGGCGTCGCCGCGGGCCAACCGCTTGCGCGCGGTATCCATTGCGAATCTTACCGCGGTCAGGTGCGAGCCGAGGCTGTCGTGGAGATCCGAAGCGATTCTCTTCCGCTCTTCCTCATGGGCTATCAGCAGCCTGGACGAAAGATGCCTGAGTTCGTCCTTCGATTCCTTCAGCGCCTGCTCCGTGCGTTTCCGCTCCAGGATCTCCTCCTCCAGTTCCACGAGCGTTTCCCTGATCTCGATGTTGTTCATCCCGAGTTCCACGATCATGGTTCCCAGCTCGTTCAGGAAATAGAGTACGTTTCGGAACTGGTTTTCCGACACGACCGGTACCGCGTACATGGCCTCCAGGTATTCTTCCGGGTCGAATCCGAAGGTTTCCGCCTGCTTTTTGAAATACTCGGTATGGGGCCTCTGGAAAAAGACCTGCCCCGTCTTGATGCTCGCGATATGTTTGCCTTTGATGATGATGGGCGTCGCCCCATCGATCAGGCCGTTTTCACATTCGTTGATACTCATCCGCCGCTGGGTCTGCAGCTGCTCCGTCAAAAGCGAGTTGCTCTTCTTGCACTGCCGCATCGAATCGGGAAAGGCCCGGTGGAATTTTGCGCAGATATCGCGCCAGCCGGTGGCAATGAGGACTTTCTGCAGGGGGAAATCGACAAGTCCCGTCGTGAAACCCGTCGCGTAGGAAAAGGCGTGAAAAACTTTGCGCAGGGTACCGATATCCACAAGGTCCTGGATGCCGTATTTTCCGTCAACCAGGTATCGGCCTATCCGCGACGGTTGCTCTTCAATGCCGTTTCCCGATCCGGACAGCTCGGAAACTTTTCTGCGCAGCTCCCGAACTTCGTCCAGGAGCTGTTCCCTCGTCTTTTCCTGGTCGATCATCCGTTGCTCCCGCGTTTATTCATAAGGCCAAGTTGAAAGTCTTTATTTTACAGACGAAAGGATTTAATTCCATTTTTTTTTACGGCCCTTGAAAGAATTGTTTAAAGGAAGTAAAACTCTTCTGAAAGGAAGACTTCTCTGGATTTGCATTTATCACAATTCTTTTCGACCTGTTCTTACGGAAGTTCACGATGAATCGGCCAGAGGGAACCAGCGAAATGATTGATGAATCGGATATTTCCGCCAGGCTGAAAATGCTGGAGCGGAACCGCGACCCGGTCCGGGTGCGGGAGGTGCTTGCAAAAGCACGCGAACTCAAAGGCCTGGATTCGGGCGAAGTCACAACGCTCGTTGCAGTCGAAGACCAGGACCTCCTCTCGGAACTTTTCTCCGCAGCCCGCTTTGTCAAAGAATCCATTTACGGCCCGCGCATCGTTCTCTTTGCCCCTCTTTATATATCAAATCTGTGCAGGAACAATTGCCTTTATTGCGGCTTTCGCGCCGAAAATCGCGATATAGAGCGTCGCGCTCTGAGCCAGGACGAAATTGCCGCCGAGACAAAGATCATCATCGAGCAGGGGCATAAGCGGATTCTGATCGTAGCCGGTGAGAGCTATCCCTGCGAGGGGTTCAACTACATCCTCAAAACAATCGATACGGTTTACAAGACCCGCAGCGGGCGTGGGGAAATCCGCCGCGTCAACGCCAATATCGCCCCTCTGACCCTGGATGAGTTTCGTCAGCTCAAAGGCGCGGGAATCGGCACTTTCCAGCTTTTTCAGGAAACGTACCATCGCGAGACTTATGCCAGGATGCACACTGCGGGAAAGAAGCGCGACTACGCGTGGCGCGTGGAAGCATTCGACCGCGCGATGCAGGCCGGTATCGATGACGTGGGAATGGGAATGCTTCTCGGATTGTACGACTGGAGGTTCGAACTCCTGGCGATTCTGCAGCATACCTCTCACCTGGAACAAAGATTCGGTGTCGGACCTCACACAGTAAGCGTCCCACGGCTGGAACCGACCGTCGGGTCCGAAGTTGCGATGAACCCGCCCTACCCCGTCAGCGACCGTGATTTCGAGAAGCTGGTCGCCATAATACGGATGGCCATACCCTATACGGGGATCATCATGTCCACGCGGGAGAACCCTGAACTGAGGCGTGCCACCCTCGGACTCGGAGTATCCCAGATATCGGCCGGGAGCCGGACAAATCCGGGGGGTTATGCGGATGGGATTCACGACGAAAACGCCCAGTTCCAACTCGGGGATCATCGCTCGCTCGATGAAGTCATCTACGACCTGACGAAACTCGGATACGTTCCTTCCTTCTGCACGGCCTGCTACAGGCTCGGACGCACCGGGCAGGATTTCATGGCAGTCGCAAAACCCGGCGACATCAAGTACCGATGCGACCCGAACGCTCTTTCGACCTTCCTGGAATACCTGATCGACTATGCTTCGCCTGAAACGAGGCGGTCGGGCGAAGAACTGGTCGAAAAGCAACTGGACCGCATGGACGCCCGGCAGCGGGCGACCGCCTCCAGGATGCTCGCACAGGTCCGCGAAGGCCGACGGGATGTGTATGTATAGAGCAGTGAGCAGTGAGCAGTGAGCAGTGAGCAGTGAGCAGTGAGC
>JAEZHY010000075.1 GCA_023416335.1 Pseudomonadota bacterium
GCTTCCCCTGCCCACTCGTTTCGTTTCCAGGACGGATGTACTATGAAATCATCAACTAATGCTTTTCGGGACATGACAAAGGACGAACTGCTCCAGAAGCTCAACGAGCTTCAGGAAGCCGGATTCAATCTCAAGTTTCAGCATGCAACGGGGCAGTTGGAAAACACAGCTCAGATCCCCAAGAATAAGAAGGAAATCGCGCGGATTCTGACCATTTTGTCCGAACTGGACAGAAAAGCCGGAGCATAGGGGCAAAGGTATCATGGAAGAACAGAAATCACTCAGGAAGACTCGCGTCGGTACGGTTCTGAGCAATAAAATGGACAAGACCGTCGTGGTTATGGTCGAACGGCTCATCCAGGACTCGAAATACCGCAAGTTCGTCCGGCGCAGAAACAGGTTCAAGGCGCATGACGCGCAAAACGCCTGTTCCGTCGGTGACCGCGTGCTGATTGAAGAAAGCCGGCCCATTAGCAAAGACAAGCGCTGGCTGGTTGTGAAAATCCTGGAAAAGGCGGCCATCTAGCCGAGTCCGGCTCATGCCCGTCCCAAAATGTGGAGTAAACAATGATTCAAGCGGAAACTCAATTAAACGCCGCTGATAATTCCGGTGCCAAGCGGCTTTATTGCATAAAGGTGCTCGGCGGCACGCGCAGGCGATACGCTTCTGTTGGCGATATTATCGTCGTCTCCGTCCAGGAAGCCATCCCGAATGCCAAGGTCAAGAAGGGAGACGTGCTCAAGGCGGTTGTCGTGCGCACCAAAAAGGAAGTCCGTCGCCCGGATGGTTCCTACATCAAATTCGACGACAACTCCGCAGTTCTCATCAATGCGGCGAAGGAACCCATTGGGACCCGCATTTTCGGACCAGTCGCCAGGGAACTGCGCGCCAGGCAATTTATGAAAATCATATCGCTCGCGCCGGAAGTTCTTTAGCGCCAAAGGACTCATGCGATGAAACACGAGACTTACCATATTAAGAAAAATGACACGGTTAAGGTTATAGCCGGAAAAGATGAAGGCAAAAACGGCAAGGTCCTTCGGGTTATTCCGAAGAAGGACCGGGTGATCGTGGAAAAGATCAACATGGTCAAACGCCACATGAAACCCAGCCAGCAGACAAGGCAGGGTGGCATTCTCGAAAGAGAGGCGCCCATTCACATTTCGAACCTCATGCTGATCTGTTCGAAGTGCACAGACCCGACCCGGGTGGGCTATAGAACTCTCGATGACAACCGCAAGGTCCGGTACTGCAAAAAGTGCCAGGAAGTCATCGACTAGGAGACGTCCACCGCAAAGGCGGGAACGGAGGAAAAATGGCAGTTCTGCGGGATAAGTACAATCAGGAAGTAGTTCCCCAGCTCCAGGAAAAGTACAGCTACAAGAGCCCCATGCAGATCCCGAGGATCACCAAGATCATACTGAACATGGGTCTTGGAGAAGCGATCCAGAACATCAAGATTCTGGATTCGGCCACAGCCGAACTTACGCAGATTGCGGGCCAGAAGCCCGTAATCACGCGCGCGCGGCAGAGCATCGCCGCTTTCAAGCTGCGCAAGGGCATGCCGATCGGGTGTATGGTTACCCTCAGGGGCGATCGGATGTACGAATTTTTCGACAAGCTGGTCAATGTTGCCCTGCCCCGTGTCCGCGACTTCCGCGGAGTCTCGACCAAGGCGCTTGACGGCAGGGGCAATTATACGCTCGGCATTAAAGAGCAGATTATTTTCCCCGAGATCGATTACGACAAAATCGACAAGATCAAGGGAATGAATATCACCGTTGTTACGACGGCCAGGACCGATGATGAGGCCAGAACGCTTCTCGCCCTCATGGGAATGCCGTTCAAGCGCTGATAAGGAGGCCTGTTTTGGCTAAGAAGTCTCTGATTGCAAAAGCAAAACGTACTCCCAAGTTCAAGGTCCGGAGCTACAACAGGTGCCCGGTGTGCGGTCGCCCGAGGGCTTACATCCGTAAGTTCGGAATCTGCCGGATATGCTTCCGAAACATGGCATTGAAGGGAGAACTTCCCGGCGTCGTCAAGGCCAGCTGGTAGACGGCGGATCCTTAAGGAGCACATAGTATGGTATCGGATTCAATAGGCGATTTCCTCAACCGCATTCGGAATGCACAGAAGGCACGGTTCGACAAGGTGGACATCCCTGCCTCCCGTATTAAGGCGAACCTGGCCCGTATTCTGAAGGAAGAGGGATACATCAAGAATTACAAATTCATAAGGGACGACAAACAGGGAATACTCCGGATTCACCTCAAGTACGGTGACAGCCGGAACGGCGCCCTGGCCGGTGCACGCCGCATAAGCAGGCCTGGCCGCCGCCTTTATGTCGGTCACGAAGATATCCCCAGGATAATGAACGGAATGGGAGTTGCAATCGTCTCCACTTCCAGGGGTGTTATGACTGATCGACAGGCCCGCAAAGAACGGGTCGGCGGCGAAGTCCTCTGCGCGCTCTGGTAGTCTTTGTCGCTCCACTTGCGCAAATCATAAAGGAGTATTGGCATGTCACGGGTGGGTAAATTGCCCATAACCATACCAAAAGGCGTGAATGTCGCCCTCGAGAACTTGGTCATCACGGTCAAAGGCCCAAAGGGCTCCCTGACGCGATCGCTTCCGGACGTCCTTAACGTCGAGATCAGCGACAAGACCATCGAGTTCAAAAGGAAGGACGATTCCAACCAGACGCGATCCACTCACGGCCTCGTTCGGGCGCTGGTGAGCAATATGGTTCACGGAGTCAGCGAAGGTTTTTCCAAGGGGCTCGAAATCCAGGGAACAGGTTACCGCGCCGAAGTCCAGGGAAATAATCTCAATTTGAGCCTGGGCTATTCTCATCCCATTCAGTTCCCGTTGCCGGATGGAATCAAGGCCGTAGTGGAAAGAGCCAACCTCGTCCGACTCGAAGGAATCGACAACGAAGTCCTCGGCGAGACTGCAGCCCGGATCCGTGCGCTTAGACCGGTCGAGCCTTACAAGGGCAAGGGCGTTCGCTATGTCGGCGAGCACGTTCACCGCAAGGTCGGCAAGACCGGTTCCAAGAAGTAGATTCGGAGGGTGCTGAAATGTCATCAGGTAACACGAGTTCGCGCGAGTTGGCTCGGCTGAAGCGCAAGAAGCGCATCAGAAGGAAGGTCGAGGGCACGGAAGAACGTCCCAGACTGACCGTTTTCCGCAGCGATAAACATATTTACGCCCAGATCATCAATGACGTAACGGGAAAGACCCTTGTTTCAGCCTCCACGCTCTCGTCCGAATACAAGGAGGGGGAAGCGGTAAAGGGCAAGGTGAACTCCGCGAAGCGCGTAGGTGAAATTGTCGCACAGAAGGCCCTGGACCAGGGAATCGCCAAAGTAGTCTTCGACCGCAACGGCTTCATCTATCACGGGCGCATTCGGGCTCTTGCAGATGCGGCCAGGCAAAAGGGTCTGGATTTTTAACCTCTTAGAAAATCGGAGGCAGCCAAATTGATAGCTGTGGAATCAAACCAGCTGCAGTTAATTGACAAGGTAGTTCATATAAGCCGCGTGGCCAAGGTTGTTAAAGGCGGGCGCCGCTTCTCGTTCAGCGCCATCGTCGTGGTAGGAGACGGAAACGGCAAAGTCGGCTACAGCCTGGGTAAGGCAAACGAAGTCCCCGAGGCTATACGCAAAGGTATGGAATCTGCGAAGCGTAGCATGGTCGACGTACCTATCCTGAATACCACTATTCCACACGAAGTACTTGGACAGTTCGGAGCCTCCGCGGTCATTCTCAAACCCGCTTCCCCCGGTACCGGCGTTATCGCAGGTGGTGCCGTCCGCGCCATCATGGAAGCCGCAGGGATCCACAATATTCTGACCAAGTGCGTCGGATCGCGGAATCCTCACAATGTCGTGAAGGCCACCGTAGAGGGTTTGAAGAAACTCCGCAGCGCGGAACAGGTCTCGAAGACAAGAGGAAAGAACATACTGGAAGAGGCGTAGCCGGCCTGAAAAGGCCCCCTCCTCCGGCTCAAACCGATTCCGTACAGGAATTGAAAATCGTAAGGTGCAGGAATGGTTAAACCTATCGAAGTAAGACTGGTTCGCAGCCCGATCGGGCGACCCGAGAAACACCGCAAGATCCTGCAGGCCCTGGGTCTTACCCGGATGCACAGACCGGTTAGCCTCTACAGCTCGCCTCAGGTGCTCGGTGCCCTTAAGAAAGTAATTCACCTCGTCAAAATCGAGGAAAAATAGAACCAATTCAGAACGGGGTTTTTCATGAGACTTGGAGAACTGGCTCCGCCTGCTGGAGCAAAAAAGAATACGAAACGCCTGGGCCGCGGATCCGGCTCCGGTCAGGGTATGACCGGCGGCAAGGGTACCAAGGGACAAAAAGCACGCTCGGGCGGCGGAACTCCTCCGTGGTTCGAAGGTGGTCAGATGCCGCTCCAGCGCAGGATCCCCAAGCGCGGCTTCACCAATATATTCAAGAAAGAGTTTTCGATCGTAAATCTTGACGATCTGCAAAGATTTCCGGCCGGAAGCGAAGTTGGTCCGCTCGATCTCACCAGCGTCGGTCTGCTCAAGAAGATTCCCTACGGGGTCAAGCTCCTTGGCAACGGCGAAATTACGCAATCGCTCACTGTTCGCGTGCACAAGGCCAGCGCTTCTGCCGTCCAGAAAATCGAAGCGGCCGGCGGTAAAGTTGAACTCATACCGCTCAAGGAAGGAAAATAGAACGTGCTCGCAGGTTTTTCAAATATAGGCAGAATTCCCGAACTCAAGCGTCGCATAGGAATGACCCTGATGCTTCTTGCGGTCTACCGCATCGGAGCGCACATTCCGACACCGGGCATCAATACGGATGCCCTTATGGCGTATTTCAGACAGGCTCAGGGAACGCTCCTAGGCCTCTTTGACATGTTTTCCGGCGGTGCTTTGAGTCACCTCTCCGTATTCGCTCTCGGGATCATGCCCTACATCAGCGCATCGATCATCCTGCAACTCCTCACGGTCGTCATCCCTACCTTGGAGCGACTCAGCAAGGAAGGTGAAGCGGGACGGCGCAAGATCACGCAGTACACGCGTTACGGAACGGTGGTTCTCAGCGTCATCCAGGGGTTCGGCATTGCGGTCGGACTCGAAGGCATGATGGGCCCCGGGGATGTTTCCATCGTTCTCGCCCCCGGTTGGGGCTTCCGCCTCATTACCGTTCTGACGCTCACGGCCGGAACGGCTTTCATCATGTGGCTCGGTGAGCAGATTACCGAGCGCGGCATCGGCAACGGAATATCCCTCATCATTTTCGCCGGTATCGTTGCCGGAATTCCCAACGCCATCATCAGCACCGCAAGGCTCGTTCAGGCCGGTGAAATGAGTATTTTCGTACTCGTCGGCCTTGCTGTGATGATGCTTGCGGTTGTCGCTTTCATCATCTTTATGGAACGCGGCCAGAGGAGAATTCCCGTACAGTATGCCAAGCGCGTGGTAGGAAGACGGGTATACGGCGGACAGAACACCCATATCCCCTTGAAGATCAATGCTTCCGGGGTTATTCCGCCGATTTTCGCCTCGTCCATCATCATGTTCCCGGCAACGGTGGCCAACTTCATCAAGGTACCCTGGGTGCAGTCGGTCGCAGCCGCTCTTACGCCCGGACACTGGGCCTATACGTTGCTGTACATTCTCTTCATCGTTTTCTTCTGCTTTTTCTACACGGCCATCGTCTTCAACCCGGTGGACGTATCCGAGAACATGAAGAAGTACGGTGGATTTATTCCCGGTATTCGTCCGGGCCGCCCCACGGCGGAATACATCGATAAAGTTCTCAGCCGAATCACCCTCGGCGGAGCGGTCTATATTTCGGCGGTTTGTGTGCTTCCTACTCTGCTTATTCAGAAATTCAGCGTCCCTTTCTACTTCGGTGGAACCGCCCTCCTGATCGTTATCGGCGTCGCGATGGACACTCTGGCTCAGATTGAAGCTCACATGTTGTCGCGCCATTACGAAGGTTTCCTGAAGAAGGGCCGCATGAAGGGTCGCCGCTAATCCTCCTCCCCCAAGTCGGAGGACACCGCGGATGCAAAGTCAACAAACCAGGATCTTTAAACGGGAGGCACACGAATGAACATCATTTTGCTTGGACCGCCGGGAGCCGGCAAGGGTACCCAGGCTAAGCGCCTGGTAGAGAAGTATCATATTCCCCAGGTATCCACAGGCGATATGCTTCGCGCAGCCCTCAAAGAAGGCACCCCCCTCGGGCTCGAAGCGAAGAAGTACATGGACGCGGGCGGGCTGGTTCCCGACTCCGTCGTGATCGGACTGGTCAAAGAACGCATTCAGAAATCCGATGCGAAGAACGGATATATGCTGGACGGTTTTCCCCGCACGGTCGGCCAGGCTCAGGAACTTGACAAGATCCTTGCCGAACTGGGCCAGAAAATCGACCACGTGGTGAGCGTAGAAGTTCCTAATTCGGAGCTCCTTGGCCGTCTTACCGGCCGTCGTACCTGCCGCGCCTGCGGCGCAGGCTTTCACGTGATGTTCGATCCCCCGAAGAAGGACGGCGTCTGCGATAAATGCGGCGGCGAACTCTATCAGAGATCAGACGACAACGAGACCACGGTACAATCGCGGCTCGAAACATACGAGAAGCAGACTAAACCGCTTATCGACTACTATGTGGACCAGGGCAAGCTTCGCCACATTGACGGCGTAGGCAAAATGGATGACATTTTGAAACGCATTCAGTCGGTGCTTGGCTAAAGGGACAAAGTTTTTGATCATACTCAGATCCCCTGCTGAAATAGAGAAGATCAAGAGCGCCTGCCGGATTGTCGCCGAGATCCTCCAGCGGCTGACCGAGCATGTTCAGCCAGGGGTTACCACGTGGGATCTGAACGCCATAAGTGAGGATCTCGCTGAGAAGAAGCATGCAAAACCGGCGTTCAAAGGGTATCACGGATATCCGTATGCCCTTTGTACGTCGGTCAATGAACAGGTCGTCCACGGAATGCCTTCCAAGCACAGGAAACTGAAGGAAGGCGACCTCATCAGCATGGATTTCGGCGTGGTGGTTGACGGCTATTACGGCGATTCCGCCATCACCCGCGCGGTGGGAACCATTTCCGATGAAGCCGCATTGTTGTGCGCGGTAACCGAGGAATCGCTGTATGAGGGTATTTCGCGAGCCCTTTCCGGGAACCGTCTTTCCGACATCTCCCATGCTATACAGGAGTATGTGGAAAAGCGTGGTTTTTCCGTTGTGCGGGAGTTTGTCGGGCATGGAATCGGCCAGCACCTGCACGAAAGCCCGCAGATTCCCAATTACGGCC
This sequence comes from Pseudomonadota bacterium, assembly GCA_023416335.1. The sequence goes on from JAEZHY010000075.1 coordinate 7,317, forward strand.
CGCCGGGAAAAGGCGTGAGACTCAAGCCCGGAATGGTGCTTGCAATCGAGCCGATGATAAACTCGGGTGTACCGGACGTGGAGATCCTTGAGGACCAGTGGACTGCGGTAACGCTGGACCGTAAGCTTTCGGCGCATTTCGAGCACACTATAGCGGTAACGGAAAACGGCCCTGAAATTCTGACGCTGCAGGAAACTGCTTTACAATAGCGAACTCACTCAGTATAATAAAAAGTTCGCGATAATTCATACAAGGAGATCCGTAAAGCATGGCCAAAGAGGACACTATCGAGGTGGAAGGTACGGTGGTGGAAACCCTTCCCAATGCCATGTTCCGCGTGGAGTTGCCCAACGGTCATCGCATTCTCGCTCATATTTCCGGAAAAATGCGCATGCACTTCATCCGCATACTCCCCGGAGATAAAGTTACGGTTGAACTTTCTCCTTACGATTTGACTCGGGGCCGCATTACTTACAGGTCCAAGTCCTAAGCGGACCCAACGCTTTGTTTCCGGAAAGGAATTGAAATGAAAGTGCGAGCATCGGTAAAGCGAATTTGCAGAAAATGCAAAATCATCCGCCGCCATGGAAATGTGCGCGTAATCTGTGAGAATCCCAGGCACAAGCAGCGCCAGGGCTAATGGAGGAATAAGACATTGGCACGCATTGCAGGCATCGACCTACCAAAGAACAAGCGCATCGAAATCGCTCTCACATATATTTACGGTATCGGCAGACCGACGGCCCAGAAGATTCTCGAGATGGCCGAAATCAGCCGTGACGTGAAGAGTGACGACCTGACCGATGCTCAGGTTAATACGATCAGGCAGATCATCGATACACACTTCAAGGTGGAAGGTGACCTACGATCCGAGGTTTCCATGAGCATTAAGCGTCTCATGGACCTGGGCTGCTATCGCGGACTCAGGCACCGCCGGGGCCTTCCTGTCCGAGGACAACGTACGCACACTAATGCCCGCACTCGAAAAGGTCCGCGCCGCTCCGTTATGGGCAAGCGGAAGAAGGCATAGCACGGAGGAGATATGGCCAGAGAGAAAGCAGCTCGAACCAAGAAAAAAGAGCGCAAGAATATCCTGAACGGCGTTGCGCATATACGGTCCACATTCAACAACACGATCATCACGATCACGGACCTGAGCGGCAATGCCCTTTCATGGTCGAGCGCCGGAAGCCAGGGTTTCAAGGGGTCCAGGAAGAGCACCCCCTTCGCCGCGCAGGTTGCCGCCGAAGTCGCCGCAAAGAAGGCCCAGGAACACGGCGTACAGAATATCGAAGTCTACGTGAAGGGTCCCGGATCCGGCCGCGAAGCAGCCCTCAGGGCACTCCAGGCCGCCGGTTTCAATATCACCTTCATCAAGGACGTGACACCTATTCCGCATAATGGCTGCCGGCCTCCCAAAAGGCGGAGAGTGTAAGGAACTGAACGAACCAGCCGTGCTATTTGTAATATAAGTCAGGAGGAACATTTTGGCTCGCTATACAGAATCTCTATGCAGGCTTTGCCGGCGTGAATCCATGAAGCTCTATATTAAGGGCGACCGCTGCTATTCGGATAAATGCTCGCTCGAGCGCCGCAACTACCCCCCCGGCCAGCACGGCCAGAACAGGGGCAAGCTTTCCGACTACGGGCTGCAGCTTCGCGAAAAGCAGAAGATCAAGAGAATGTACGGTCTGGTGGAGAAGCAGTTCAAGAGCTATTTCAAAGAAGCCGACCGCCAGAAAGGCGTCACCGGCACGAACTTCCTTGTCCTGCTCGAACGCAGACTCGACAATACCGTCTATCGCCTCGGGTTCTCCAACTCCCGCAACCAGGCCAGGCAGCTGGTCCGGCACAGCCACTTCCTCGTGAACGGCAGGAAAGTGAATATTCCGTCCTACCTGCTCAGACCCGGCGATGTCGTTGCCGTAACTGAAGGCAGCCGTAATCTTGCCAGCATCAATGAATCGATGGGAGCCCTGCCGCGCAGAGGTCTTCCCGCCTGGCTGGATTTGGATACCTCCAAGTACGAGGGCACCTTCAAGGTGTACCCCACCCGAGAGGAGATGAACCTGCCTGTTCAGGAACAGCTCGTGGTGGAATTCTATTCGAAATAAGAAGAGCAGCATTTTACAGGAATCTGGCACCAAGGGCCTTTGGATCTTCACGCATCCAAATGGCCCACTTGACTTTCCAGACGGGGCACCTGTGCTGAAACTCTTTAATGAGGACTAACCATGCAAAAGAACTGGCGCGAACTTATCAAACCCAAGCGCTTGGAAATCGAAACATCAGACCCGAATACATACGGGAAATTTGAATGCGAGCCCCTCGAAAGGGGTTTCGGCATAACGCTCGGCAACGCACTGAGGCGAGTTCTCCTCTCCTCTCTTCAGGGTTCGGCCATAACGAGCGTAAAAATCGACGGAGTCTTGCACGAATTCTCGACGATCCCCGGTGTCCTCGAAGATGTTACCGATGTAATCCTTAATCTGAAAGAAGTCCGCTTCAAGGTCGCGGGCGACGGCAATCTCAGACGCGTTTACATCGAAAAAGACGGCGAAGGAAGGGTACGTGCGGGTGACATCCAGGCAGGGGCTCACGTGGACATATTGAACCCCGAGCAGCATATCTGTACTCTTGCCAAAGACGCAAAGCTCAGAATGGAACTCACCGTCAAACAGGGCAAGGGGTATGTGCCGGCAGAAAAGAACCTGGAAGAAAATCAGCCGATCGGCACCATTCCCATCGACGCCATTTTCTCGCCCATCCGCAAGGTCAGCTATGCCGTAACCCAGGCCCGTGTCGGTCAGATAACCGACTACGATAAACTGACCCTGGAGATCTGGTCGGACGGCAGCGTCAAGCCGGAGGACGCGCTTGCATACGCGGCCAAGATCCTGAAAGACCAGTTGAGCGTTTTCATTAACTTCGAAGAAGAGACCGAAACGACGGAAGAGGAGATCCGCACGGAACCTTCCTTCAATGAAAACCTCTTCCGCAGTGTCGACGAACTCGAACTTTCCGTCCGCTCGGCAAATTGCCTCAAGAACGCGGATATACGTTATATTGGCGAACTCGTACAGAAAACCGAGCAGGAGATGCTCAAAACCAAGAATTTCGGCCGCAAATCGCTCAACGAGATCAAGGAAATTTTGAGCGAAATGGGACTCTCTCTTGGGATGAAGCTGGACAGCTTCCCCACGCGCGATGAAATCGAAGAGAGAAGAAAGGAACAGGAATAGTCATGCGCCACGGAGTTTCCGGTAGAAAACTGAACCGAACGACCAGCCACCGTCTCGCTATGTTCCGGAATATGGTGACATCTCTTTTGAACCATGAGCGCATCTATACGACTGTGCCGAAGGCCAAAGAGATGCGCAGATGGGCCGAGTGGATGATTACCCTGGGCAAGCACGGCGATCTGCACGCCCGCAGGCAGGCCCTTTCGCTGATCCGGGAAAAAGACGTTGTTCATAAGCTCTTTACCGAGTTGGCCGAAAGATACCAGAACCGCGCGGGTGGATATACCCGCATCGTGAAAGTCGGTTTCCGCCGCGGCGATGCATCCCCCATGTGCCTCCTTGAGCTGATCAACGACGGTAAGCGTCCGGAAAAGGCCAAGAAGAAGGGTGCGGCAAAAGCACAGAAAGAAGCCAAACCTGAAGCCGCCCAGGCAAAAGAGGAAGCTTCCGAAAGCTAGACACTTTCGATCGATCCATAAAAAAACCCCGTCTTCAAAAGACGGGGTTTTTTGCAATCAGGCGCTCCGCCTCACTAGGCGGTCATTCAAACAGGCGTAATAGTTCCAGGGCCTAGCAGCTTTCATCATCCTTCTGGACGTAGGATGCGCATTCCCTACAGGTAAATCCGCTCCACATTCCCTTGGCTGCTTTGTCCAGGCAATTGTCATAATTCGGACAGGCGAAATTGCGGACTCCTTTTCCTTCCTTGCACATCATGGGATACGGTGCATCCCTGTCCACTCTTTCGGGTTGAACCGGCTGTCCTCTGACACCTTTTTCCTTAGCCATGCTCGGGCACTCCTTACCTGAGATGCTTTCCCGCCGGAAAACAGCTCGGTTTTGCGAGATCTTGCGAAAACTTCCGTACTCAATTCACCTGTTTCAAACTGCTACAAATTATAGCTTTTTTGCATCTCAATGGTAACCGTCTAAACCCTCCTATTTAAACATTGGATTTTCCGGAATCAAATGATTATTCTGCTTTCTTGAAAAAAAACTACCGTAAAACCTTGGTTCAGAGCCAAAACCGGGGAACGGCAGGATGAATATCCAAAGAAAGATCCAATTCATCATGGACAAAAGCCGCAAATCCATTTCTGCCGAATATCTGCGGGCTGCCGCCCTGCTCCTTTTCACGATCGCAACCATCGGCATGGCGTGCCGTTTTGAACCGTTCTACACTGGTTATTACTCGTTTGCGTGGTGGAGCTACATTCTTTTCGCCCAGTCTTATCTCCATCTTAAAGGTGGGAGATCGCTGCTCTTTGAGAATCCGAAAAAATTTCTCCTTATGCTTCCCGTTTCCATTACCGTGTGGCTGATCTTCGAAGCCGCCAACTTTCGCCTCTCAAACTGGCACTACGTGGAAATACCTGCCAGTACTCCCGCCCGCTGGGTGGGCTACCCGGTTGCATATTCGACGGTCTTACCCGGGATTTTTTCTACAGCGGCGCTGCTGGATTATTTCGGTGTCTTCAAAAATTCCGGCCTTTCCCCCCTGTCCAAACCGGAGAAGCTGTATAAACCCTTTTACTGCGTCGGCGCTCTTTTTCTTGTTCTGCCGCTGATCGGGCCGCAGTTCTTCTTTCCCCTCATATGGGGCGCTTTCATCTTTCTTTTGGAGCCGATCAATCACAAGCACGGAGCCCCTTCCCTCTTGCGTGCCTGGGAGAAAGGATCCCTGCGAAAGTTCTACATCCTGTTGCTCTCCGGTGCGCTCTGCGGTCTCCTGTGGGAGCTGTGGAACTTCCGGGCCGGGGCCAAGTGGGTCTATACAGTGCCCTATGTCGGCGGACTCAAGGTGTTTGAAATGCCTCTGCTCGGCTTTCTTGGATTTCCTCCCTTTGCAGTCGAATGCTATGCAATGACCGCTTCCATCTTTTTGCTTATCAGGACCATAAAAGAGCGCTTCCCCCGGAAAGAGGCGCTCGGCTACTATGTCCTTGGCGCTTGCCTGGTCGTTCTGTTCGACCTTTTTGTGTTCGCAGGAATAGATAAATTTACGATACTGTCGTTCCAGGATATCGGCTTTCTGCCCTTCGGGCTGAAGCACTGATTGCCCCCGAGGCAGTCAAAGTTGCAGACAAACGAATGCCGACCCGTTCCCTTCCTGTTACAATTACCAAACTATGAATAGTGAAAGAAACCATATGAAATTTGCTTCTCTTATCAGCCTGGGATGTGCGAAGAACCTCGTCGACAGCGAGTCCATGGTCAGGCAGCTTAGCGACATGGGCTACGGGATGACCGAAGACCTCCCCGTGGCGGACCTCATCCTGGTCAACACATGCGGCTTCCTGGAGAGCGCCGTTCAGGAAGCCATAAACGCGATCCTGCAGGCCGCCGCCTATAAGGAAGAGGGAAGATGCCGCATGCTGGCGGTTACCGGTTGCATGGTCCAGAGATATGGCAAGAAACTGCTCGATCAGCTGCCCGAGGTGGACCTCTTCCTGGGAACATCGCACTATCACGAACTGCAGGCGGCCCTCGAATCCAAACTGGCCGGCAACCCCAAACGCCTCTGGATAGCCCGCCCGGTACACGTTTCCGGCAGTACACCCGGTCGCGTACGATCGACCGGATTTTATACCGCTTACCTGAAAATCGCCGAAGGGTGCGGGAATTCCTGTTCGTTCTGCATAATCCCAAACCTCCGCGGTTCGCTTAGGAGCCGGTCAGAAGACGACATTCTCCTTGAAGCGACTCAACTGGCCTCCGAGGGCGTAAAGGAAATCAACCTCATCGCCCAGGACACAACCGCGTTCGGCCTCGACCGCAACGATCCGGACGCTTTATCGAGCTTATTGGAAGCGTTAGACGCGGTCCCCGGCCTGCGCTGGATCAGGATTCTTTACGCCTATCCGGACCGCATTTCCGATCGCCTGCTTCAGACAATTGCCCAGTCTGAAAAAGTCGTTCCGTACCTCGACATTCCGATCCAGCATTGCGTCCCCGGTGTTTTGAAGGCCATGGGCAGACCTGCCGAAAACCCCGAAAGAATCGTCGACAGGATCCGCTCCGCCATCCCCGACGTTACTTTGCGCACAACCATCATGGTGGGCTTCCCCGGAGAAACGAGAACCGATTTCAGAAATCTTCTCGCATTCATGCAGCGCGTGGAATTCGATCACGCAGGCGTTTTTGCGTATTCTCCCGAAACGGGTACCCGAGCGGCAAATCTGCCGGGACGGCCCACTCGCAAGACCGCCGAAAACAGAAGGGCCGCTCTGTTGGAAGTACAGAAAGAGATATCGCACCGAAAGCTGCAGGGAAAGGTCGGCCGAACCCTGCCCGTACTGGTAGAAGGGACGCATCCCGAGACTGAGCTGCTCCTCTCCGGCAGACTTGCCTCACAGGCGCCGGAGGTTGACGGAAATGTGATCATAACGGGAGGGAACGCCGAGGTTGGAGAGATCCTGAACGTAGAGATCACCGTTGCGCACGATTACGATCTGGAGGGGTTTATACTCGATAACGACTCGAAATGCATTTAGCTTTGCTCCTAAGAAGCTATTAGTGCCGGCAACAGAACTATGGTATAGATTTCCTTACTGCACACTGCTGATGATCGATTCTTGAGTCTGGTTCCAAACACAAGTACAACTGGAGGGAGGGGTACTGGCGTGCAAAGGAACGATTGTAGCTATCGAGCATCGATACATCACATTCTGCTTTACCTGCTGATGTTTTGCATCTTCTGCCTTTTCCGGCCAGCCTCGACTTTTGCTGAATTTATCAGTATTGGCCCCGGCGGCGGTACAATAGGCTTTTTGGCCGTTGATCCAAAGACACCGCAGACCATCTATGCCGTAAGTGATTACTACGGAGTATATAAGAGTACCAATGGCGGCGCGAATTGGAATCCGCTCAATTCGGAATTTACAACTTATGTCCGGTCTCTGGCAATAGACCCTCTAAACTCTCAAACTATATATGCCATGAGCGGCGGCTGGATCTTGAAGAGTACCGATGGCGGAACATCCTGGGAGGGGCTCGGCAGCAGCTCTGATTTCCTGATTATCGACCCGACAAATTCTCAGACCCTGTATTCCAGATCCAGATCCTCCGGTGTATCCAAGAGCACCGATGGCGGTATAACCTGGAGACGATTTGACATCTGGGCCAATTCTCTGGCCATTGACCCTTCGAATTCTCAGATCATCTATGCAACATCAGATGACGGAGTATACAAGAGCAGCAGTGGCGGTACAGCTTGGGCCAAAATCAGCCAATCAGTTTTTCGCTGCAACTGGGATTCGAATCAGCTTGTTGTTGACCCTTCCAATCCTCAGACAATGTATGCCGGCCATGGTGACGGCATATACAAGAGCACCGATAGCGGTGCAACCTGGAACAAAATCAGCGACGGCCCGCAGAACATACTCGGGTTTGGTTATGGAATGGATTTCTTGACCCTTGATCCTCATAATCCCCAAACCATTTACACAGGGAATGCGGGCGGCTTAATAAGGAGCACCGACGGCGGACTAAACTGGAGCACGATAATCACAGAGACCCGCGTCAAATCCATAGCATTTGATCCCGTAGATCTCCAGACCATTTACATCGGAACAGATTTCGGGACTTACGGCCAAGGCGTGTTCAAGAGCACGAATGGCGGAACTGATTGGTGCCGGGTCAGCTCCGGGCTGAGGGGACTCTACACTACGGCTGTGGCGTTAGATTCAGGAAGTCCTCCGACCATTTACGCGGGAACCAGCGGCGGTGGTATATTCAGGAGCGATGACAACGGCGCAAACTGGACCCCGATAAATTCCGATATGACGAATTGGCTGGGTCTTTCTTCTTTTATCAACTGCCTGGTGATCGACCCGGTAAATACCCAAATTATCTATGCAGGAACGCAAGTCGGCTTGTTCAAGAGTACCAATGCCGGTACAAGCTGGAACAGGCTCAGTCAGGGGTTTACAGAGCTGAACATTCTTTCTCTTGCCATTGACCCTGCAGACCCTCGTATCATTTATGCCGGAACCGGCCAGGATGTGTTTCTATTTTTCCCATACGGCAGCAGCGGCGTTTTCAAAAGCACTGATGGCGGCGAGACCTGGAACAAGGCATCAGTGGACCAACACGAAAGCATCCAGGTCCTGTCGTTGGCAATCGCCCCAGGAAGTAATCGTGGTCAGACTCTATATGCCGCAACTTACGAGGGAGTATTGAAAAGCATTGACGGAGGCATGAATTGGAAGGTGGAAATCGCCGGCCCACAAGACGTTATGTGTCTGGCGGTGGACCCCACGACGGCAGAAACCGTCTACGCAGGGACTTATTCCGGTGTCTACAAAAGCGCCAATGGCGGAACGAGCTGGACAAATATCAGCTCGGATCTCCCAAACCAGGTCATAGTATCATTAATCATTGATCCACTTTCACCTCAAACCATCTTTGCAGGAAATCATCTAGGCCTTTTCAAAAAAAATACAGGCAATACTGCTGCCTGGCACAGTGCAACCCCGAGTTTTCCAGACCCAGGGAAACCACCTCACATCGAACTACACCCCTCGATTTTTGCTTTCGCTCCCCACAATCCCCGATGTATTTACATCGGAACCGGAGACGGTTTATACGTGGACATTGAGAGGATTGATCTCTCACCAATACTGCAACTTCTCTCGGATGCAAAGTAACGGGTCTAATGAGGGCTCAAGCAAAAGAAAAGGCGGGGAACCCCCGCCTTTTCTTTTGATAATTCAATTCGGTAATTCTGGAACTTATTCCATAAAAGTCTTCAGGCATGCCTGCCTGTTGGGGTTCTTCAGCTTGCGGAGGGCTTTCTTTTCGATCTGCCGGATCCGTTCTTTGGATACGTTGAAGATCTTTCCGATTCTTTCCAGCGTTTCGGCCGGCTGACCGTCAAGGCCGAACCTCAGGCGAAGGATCTTCTCTTCCCTGGGCTGGAGAGTGGACAGAAGGGACCTTGTTATCTCGGCAAGTTCCCGATCCGAACATTCTTCCATCGGGGAAAGCGCGCGGTCGTCCTCGATGAAATCCCCCAGCCGCTGTTCGTCTTCACCGATCGGAGTCTCCAGAGAAATCGGCTGAGCTGCCAGGGTCAGAACCATCTGCACTTTTTCGACCGGCAGTTTGGAACGTTCGGCGATTTCCATCGGGCTGGGTTCGCGCCCGAGTTCCTTGAGCAATTCGTAGTAAACCTTGAAGAACAGGTTCTTCAGCTCGATAAAGTGAACCGGAAGACGGATTGTCCTCGTCTTGTCGTAGATCCCGCGGATAATGCTCTGACGCACCCACCAGGTCGCGTAGGTGCTGAAGCGGTTTCCCTTTGTATGGTCGAAACGACCGACTGCTTTGAGCAGCCCGAGGTTACCCTCCTGGATGAGGTCGTCGAAGGTCATTCCGCGTCCTCTATACCGCTTGGCTATGCTCAAAACGAGCCTCAGGTTGGCTCTGACCATCTCCTGCTTGGCCGTATCGACTGCTTTCATTATGGCCCGGACCCTTGCAAGCGAAGTTGCAAAGACCGGAAAATCCGGGTGGTCGTACGCAGCACGCTCGAGCGTTCGTACAATAACTTTCAGCACCTTATCCCGAACACCGGGAAAGGTCTTTTCGTGTTCCAGCAGCTTTTCGACCTTGTCGTTCAAGTCGGCCAGAATTCGATGCTCGCCCGTATGTTCCCGGACGATGTCAACAAGCTCGTCCTGACCGTGCCTGATTATCTGGGCCAGCTCGGTTTCGCGCTCCTGGGTAAGGAGCGGATAGCTCGACACCTCCTTGAGATAACAGGTTATATGGTCTTCTTCGAAATCTTCTCCGGTCGAGATCGGAACTTCGGCGAGAGCCTCTTCCTCCTCCGCCTCTGCCTGTTCCTCGGTAAGCATGGGGGCATCCATGGCGTCTTCCGAAGCGGCACTTTCAACCTGCTCCAGCTCCAGGTCCGCACCGGCAAAATTGCCTCCCATTACCTGCCCTTCAATCAGGCCTTCGAAGTCTTCCTCCGCATCGCGTTTCTTGAGATAGTAATCGAACGGAAGGCACTTCTCAGAGGAATAGGATTTCATTTTCGTCTCCTTCGGGCCGGCTGAGAGAAAAACACAATTCAGCCACCACCCCTCCTTATTATATATGGACGGCCCACCCTGATCAGAGTACACTTATGGCGGTAGGTCGCCAATAGCACACAAGTTAAGCTAGTTAAGGTGCTTAGTCAATATTTGAGAGTCAGTCTAGGGTAAGAGCAGAGGTTGACATCCAGTCGATATAAAAACAAGAAATTTCCATCAGTCAGAATCTGATCTCAGATATTTTTCATTCCCCGCACCGTAAACTTACATTATAACCATCTTAGATCAGGAAGCAAGGATTATTTGAGGGCAGTAATGTAACCTGCCCCCTTCCGCCTTCTCCGTCTTGAAATCCGAATCATTGACTCCTGATAGCCCACGTATATTTTCCATTCAGTGCGGCGACCGTTAAGATACGCCTTTCCACATTTCATTTGCCATTCAAGAGTGTTACCGATTGAATAGAGAGGCACACCTTATGGGGTCCGAACCTCATATCTGCCTGGGGCTCGCGCAAAGGAGTCAAGCATGGAAATTCAAATCACCCTGACAGCAAAACTGCCTATTCAAATGAAGAGAAAAGCGAAGTGGTTTCCGGCGTCCTGCCCTGCACTGGATGTAGCCGGCCAAGGGGAAACCAGGGAAATAGCAACAAAGAATGTTGCTAAAGCACTCGGCTTGTTCCTGCGGTCATGTTTGGAGCAAGGGACACTGGATTTTTCGCCCCTAAATATGAATCTCCACGATGTCGCCGTCCTGTAACACGTAATCCCTCTGAACCATCTGCCCGTTGAACACGGAAGTCCCCCACACCTTCGCGAATTTCAGCTTCATGACGAAATCCTTGTGGATTTCCTCGGCGAGGTCTTCGAGCCTGCTTTCCCGGGGCAGTACAAAAGGAGATTTCAGGTCGGGGTCTTTGCCGGGCGATTTGGTATAGACCCGGATGATTTCGGCCATAGCGTAGAGTTTTTTCAGGAATTCCCTCAGGTTGTATCCGGCACGGATGGAGAGGGGTATCGATGGAAGGGGCGCTTCACACAGATCGAGGAAAGCGAGGTAATCTTCCTCCATTGAGCTCGAATCCACCTTGTTCACCGCAAGCAATATCTTCTTTATGAAGGGCGCCTTCCTCAAATCCGCGGGGACCGGCATGCCGGGAGCATATATCCGAAGCCCGTTCAGAAAGGAAACGACATCCTCGAGCTGCTGCAGCGGATCGCCCTGAATATCCACGACAGGGACGATAATGTCGGTGCGCCTGAGAAGATCCGTCAGTCCGGGGTCGATAAACTCCATCGGAATGGGAGGAGTGTCGACAAGCTGGAACTGGACGTTTTCATAGTTTGCCATACCGGGAGTCGGTTTCCATGTCGAATGAGGGAAATCGGCGACCTCAGGCTTGGCGTTTGTCAGAGCAGCGACGATGGAAGATTTCCCGACGTTGGCCACTCCCAGGATTATGGCCTGTGCCGCTCCTTCCCTGTCGATGTTGTAATTCGTATCGCGCTTTGCCGCCCCTTTTTTCTGCTGGGCTTCCGACTTGTGCTTTGCGATACGCTTACGCAGATCCGCCCTGAGCTTATCGGTGCCCTTGTGCTTGGGCATGATCGTAAGCATCTCTTCCAGGGCTTCGATCTTCTCTTCCGGGGTCCTCCCCTCCCTGTATCGCTTCTCGGCCTCAAAGTAAGGAGGCGGCAGATTGGCAGGCATGACGGCACTTCCTTTTTCCGGCTTTCAGGCCGTGTCTGAGAGTTCGCCATGTTTTCGGAATTGAGGTAACGCTGTTCCGCGCTCTTCGGTGTTTTTCCGTTCAAAAGATCCGGATTGCCGGGATTCGCTCTTGCAGTTCGCGTCCAAAATCAATTATAGAAGGGGTTTGCACCTGCTCGCCAGTTCCAATGGTAGTGTGTTCCACGACTCGTTATACTTGACCCAGGAGGACCCAATTGATCTGTGAAAAATGCAAGCAGGAACTCGTCATCGTCAGAACGTGACGGAAAGTCTACCTGCGCTGCCGGGAATGCGGCGCAACGTACAACCTGATGGATTACCGTGAAGAACTCACGGATGAGCTTGAAAAGGAATTATCGTTCTGCAGAGCGGACATGATCTGACCTGCAGTAAATCATAAAAAAGGACCGGGCAATGAGCCCCGGTCCTTTTTTCGTCTATGCGAGTTTCTCGCGAATCAGTTTTTCGGCAAGGCCGAGCGCATTTTCGAGCTTATCGGGGTCGTTTCCGCCCGCCTGGGCCATATCGGGCCTTCCGCCGCCGCTTCCTCCCACTTCCTTCACAATCTCCTTAATGAGATTTCCGGCGTGGATCTTCGAGGTAAGTTCGGGCGTCACCCCGGCAAGGAGGAAAACCTTTCCTTCGGAGACCGCGCCGAAGACAGCCACACCACGGGCAAATTTTTCCTTGAACTTATCGTTTACCTCTCTGAGGACCTTCGGATTATCCGCATCGATCTGCGCGACGAGTACCTGAGCACCGCCCACTTCAACGGTTTTCTCGAAAAGATCGGCCGAGCGCCTGCCGGCAAGGGATGCCTTCAGCGCTTCCAGTTCTTTTTCCGTCTGCCGTTCCTGTACCAGCAGCTTCTCGATTCTGTCCGGCAATTCGGAAGGCGCAACCTTGAGCACCGACGCGGCGCGCTCGATCAGTTTTCTCTGACGGTTGACGAAGGCCACCGCCTCCCTGCCCGCAAGGGCTTCGATTCTTCTTACGCCCGAGGCGATGCTGGCCTCCTGAACGATGATAAAAAGCCCGAGATCCCCCGTTCTGCGGCTGTGGGTCCCGCCGCAAAGTTCACGGCTGAAGCCGGGGATTTCCACCATTCGGACACGATCGCCGTATTTTTCTTCGAACAGCGCCATTGCCCCGGTCTTGAGAGCCTCCTCGAGATCCATCACATGGGTCTGCAGGTCCTGGTTCGCGCGGATTTCATCGTTTACCAGCTGCTCGATCCGGTCCATTTCTTCCGGGCTTATCGCTCCGAAATGCGTAAAGTCGAACCGCATCCGATCGGGCGCTACAAGCGATCCAGCCTGCTTAACGTGGTCGCCGAGTACTTTTCGGAGGACCGCGTGCAGAATGTGGGTAGCGGTATGGTGTACTTCCGTGTCCCGGCGAAGCTGCCCGTCAACGGCAAGGCGCACCGTATCGCCTGCATGGAATACTCCGGATTCGACTTTACCGACGTGAACTATCAAGTCTCCCGGAAGCTTTATCGTATCGCTGACGGTCATTCTTCCCGAAGGGCCGGTTATGACGCCCCGGTCTCCGACCTGTCCGCCTGCGGCCCCATAAAAGGGCGTGCGTTCGACGACCAACTCGACTGCGGTTCCTTCCCCCGCGGTCCCGACTTCTTCGCCCCCGAGCACCATGGCAACAATCTGCGATTCGCCTTCCAGCGTTTCATACCCGATGAACGTGCTCCTGACTCCCCGGGTGGATAGCTGGCGGTAGGCCTCCGAAATCTCCCGCTCGCCGCTTCCCTTCCAGTGAGCGCGCGACTGCTCGCGCTGTTTTTCCATGAGTTCCTGGAACCCGAGTTCATCGGCGCCGAATCCGAGTTCGCGGGACATATCGGTCACGATATCGATCGGGAATCCATACGTATCGTACAGCTTAAAAATGAGCGCCCCGGGGACGGTATCCGCATTTTCGTCCTGCAGGCGCTTGATTTCGTTTTGAAGCAGACGCAACCCGTTGTCGAGTGTCTCGTTGAAGCGCTCCTCTTCATTCAGGATCACGCGGGTGATAAAGCTGCGATTTTCGAGCAGTTCCGGATAGGCATCCTGCATGGATTCCATAACGGATACGGCAACTTCACTGAGGAATGGCTTGTCGAGGCCGAGGAAACGGCCGTGCCTGAGCGCACGCCGCAGTACGCGCCTGAGGACATATCCACGCCCTTCATTGCTCGGAAGTGCCCCGTCGCCGATCAGGAAAGCCGCGGCCCGGCTGTGATCGGCAATGACCTTCACTGAAACGTCTTTTTCTGCATTGGTGCCGTACCGGTAGCCACTCAGCTCCTCGATCTTCTCCATCATGGGACTGAAAAGGTCCGTATCGTAATTCGAAGGGACCTTCTGGATAACCGCGGCAATTCTTTCCAGCCCCATGCCGGTATCGATGCTCGGCTTGGGAAGGGGTTCCAGCACGCCGTCATCCCGGCGGTTGAACTGCATGAAAACGAGATTCCACAGCTCCAGGTACCGGTCGCAGTCGCAGCCCGGAGCACAATCCGGCTTCCCGCATCCCATGGCGGGTCCCTGGTCGATCAGGATTTCCGAACATGGTCCGCAGGGCCCGGTATCGCCCATGGACCAGAAGTTGTCTTTCGTCGGGAATGCGAGAATCCGTTCCTCGGGAAGGTAGCGAGCCCAATACCCACGCGCTTCCTCATCAGCACCGAGGTTCATCGAGGGCTCGCCCTCGTGAATCGTGGCGTAAAGCTTGTCCTTCGGCAAGCCGAGGACGTCCGTCAGGAACACCCACGCAAACTCGACCGCGTCCTTTTTGAAATAATCGCCGAACGAGAAATTCCCGAGCATCTCGAAAAAAGTATGATGGCGCGCCGTGCGGCCGACGTTTTCGAGGTCATTGTGCTTGCCTCCCGCCCTCATGCATTTCTGGCTGGTGGTCGCACGATTGTAGGACCGCTTCTCCTCCCCCAGGAAAGTCCTCTTGAACTGAACCATTCCCGCGTTTGTAAAAAGCAGACTGGGATCGTCGTGTGGAATGACGGAGGAACTCTTTACAATCGTATGACCCCGTTCCTGAAAAAACTCCAGAAAGGCCTTCCGAATCTCGCTGGCTTTCATCAATTAAGATCTCCTGAAACGACAATTTACGTAAATGCAATTCACTGCTCGGCTCACCGCCGGACTATTGCCGAATCACTTGAGACATTCACATGATTCGGCAATGCGGCAAGCGGTCGATTGTCTGAAAAATCGCTGAAAATTTCGGTAATTATACCAAGATTAACGAAAATGGCCCACCCGGCCGTATAATTCTCCATTTAACCGGCCGAGTTGGAAGCTAACCGGAATCTCCCTGTTTGGAATTATTCACCCGGAGATGCTGCGCCATGGGCAATACCGCTCGGCAAGTCATTTGCCAGACGGATTTTTCCCTCGATTTCGGCCAGCAGTTCGGGATGCTCCCGGAGAAAAGTCTTGGCATTTTCTCTTCCCTGCCCCAGTCTTTCCCCGTTGTAGGAATACCAGGTCCCAGACTTGTCGACCATATTTCCCTCAACTCCGAGGTCGAGCACGTCGCCTTCTCTGGAGATCCCGCGGCCGTACACAATGTCGAACTCCACTTCTTTGAAGGGCGGCGCGATCTTGTTTTTGACCACCTTGACCCGCGTACGGTTGCCTATCACATCCTGGCCTTCCTTGATCGGGCCCACCCGGCGAATATCCATGCGCATCGTGGCATAGAATTTCAGCGCATTCCCGCCTGTCGTGGTCTCGGGCGAACCGTACATGACACCTATTTTCATACGGATCTGGTTGGTAAATATAACGCAGGTTTTTGACTTGCTGATGGCGGACACGAGCTTGCGAAGCGCCTGGCTCATGAGTCGCGCCTGAAGTCCGACATGCGGGTCGCCCATTTCGCCCTCGATTTCGGCCTTCGGCACAAGGGCCGCAACGGAGTCGACCACGATGACGTCTATTGCGTTGCTGCGCACAAGCACTTCGGCAATCTCGAGTGCCTGTTCCCCATAATCGGGCTGGCTGACGAGCAGGTCTTCCACCGACACACCCAACTTTCGGGCATATTGAATGTCGAGGGCGTGCTCTGCGTCGATGAAAGCGGCCAGTCCCCCAAGCTTCTGGGCTTCCGAAATAATATGCAGCGCAAGGGTCGTTTTCCCGGATGATTCCGGTCCGAAAATCTCGATTATTCGCCCGCGAGCAACTCCGCCTATCCCAAGTGCAAGGTCGAGGGAGAGACAGCCGGTTGAAATAACGGGGACTTCGATGTGAGCCCCTTCTCCGAGACGCATAATTGCGCCTTTGCCGCACATGCGCTCTATCTGAGATACCGCCGCGTCAATTGCTCTTTGCCGATCATCCACTCCCATGAAAAGGGCCTCCTTAAAGGTCAGAGATCATAAACATATATCGTAATCGGATGCTGAAAGCTGGAGATATCGGATATAGGAAGTCGGAACGCCGCTTGGGTCTTAATATTCCGATTCCTTCACAGGACTCCGGACATTGGCTGCCCTGCCCCGCCGGTGCCGTTTCAAATATCGGAAGCAGGCTGGGACCCCATTCCCCAACCCTATGTTCTTCGGCATCCGATGTCCGTCCGTATTATTTCGTAAGCTAAGAAGGGAGGCGCCCGGCGAAAGGCGCTCGTAACAGTGGAGTATAGCGCGCGCCATCCGGCCTCAACTCGCTTTTATACAATACAAGCTCAGTAACGTCAAAAGGTTCCGCCGCAAACTCCTGATGCGCAAGAAGGGCCTGCTGCAGGAATTGGAGCCGCTGTCTGCCCTTGACGCGTCCGAGCGTCAGGTGCGGCCTGAAAGGACGGTCCTCCGGCTTGAAGCCGAAATCCGCCATGGCGGATTCCACTCTTTTCTGGAGTTCTGCGAGCGGTTGGCTCTGCCCTCTGAGCCCCACCCAGACAACACGGGGCGCTTTAACATTCGGGAATGCACCGCAGCCGGCCGCCTCGATGTGGATCGGATCGGTCTCAGACGCAATTTCGGAAAGGACCGGCTTGATCTGCTCGATGAGATCGAGCGAAACGTTCCCGAGAAATTTCAGCGTGAGGTGAATGCCCTCGGGCCTCACCCATCCCACTGCGGCATCGCTCTTTCTGAGTTCCGCCGCCAGAGCTTCGATCCGCCGTCGAACTGCCGGGGGAAGATCGATTGCAATAAAACTGCGCACGGATGATGGTTGCATAGGCTGCCCGGATTTCTGAAGATTCCCTTTCAAACATTCCTAATGAGTTGTGATCATAAAGATAACATCCAAACACGAACCGAACTTTGAAGGCGTTGAAGATTTCTAACGAGATCCGGTGGGTACAGCACCATGTGCCCACCATCCCCAACTCAATCGCAGTGCAGTTGGGATTCCCCGGTGAGAAGCCTCCACAGTAAAACGAGAGCCGCCTGGGTTGCACTTTCCTGGATCTGTTCGCGCGTACCTCCGAAGGTGTATTTCTCCACTTTCTTCTTTTCCGGAGTGACGCAGCCGATAAAGACAGTCCCGACAGGCTTTTCGGGGGTCCCGCCGGTAGGCCCGGCTATGCCCGTGATGGAGACCGCGACATGGACGCCGGCACGTTTGCAGGCTCCTTCGGCCATCGCAAGCGCAACCGGTTCACTGACGGCACCGTGCGCGGCCAGGGTCTCTTCGGGAACTCCGAGGAGGTCCATCTTGGCCTGGTTGCTGTACGTAACGAATCCACGGTCGAGGTAATCCGAAGCGCCGGCCACCGCGGTAATCTTTCGGGAAAGCAGTCCGCCGGTACACGATTCGGCAGTCGCAATCTTCCAGCCCCGTTCGCGTAAATGCCGTCCGATCACTTTTTCGAGGCAATCATCGTTGTGCCCGCTGATGTGCCGGGCTCCAATCAGGTTGATGATCTTATCCTCCGCCTGTTTCACCAGGGCGCGACACTCCTCCTCGTTCGGAGCGGAAGCAAATATGGTGACCCAGTTCTCCCTCCCCTGCGGCAGATAGCCTATATCCACTCCCATCACCCGGGGATCGAGCGAGCGAAGCCGCCTGTTCACCTCTGCTTCCAGCAATCCCTGCACGCGGACCACATGTTTTACATAGGCACATCGGTTCGGGAACCTGACTTCGAGATCGGGAATGACAACCCGATCGAGAAGGTACTTCACTTCATTGGGCACGCCCGGCAGGAAATAGCATGGGATTTCATTGTGCAGGAGAAAAAAACCCGCCATATCCAGGCCGAGTTTCACAGCGCCCTCGGGCAGAGCAGCCATTCGCTGCACCTCAGCGGTCCATTGCATTCCGTGCTCGGCCAGACGGTGCCGCAGCCACATCGCGTAATCGCGATTCGTAATGAGAGGGATGCTGAACGCCTTCGAAACCGCGGCATTGGTCCGGTCGTCATCGGTCGGCCCGAGACCGCCGGTAACTATTATGAACCTGGATCCCGTCAGGCATTGACAAAGCAGTTCGGCTATGTCGTCCACGGTATCCCCGACCGTAATTATCCTGTGAAGGCGGAAGCCTCTTGCCCGCAGCTCAAGAGCAATATGATGGGCATTACGGTTGGGAATGTCCCCGAGAAGGATTTCGTCCCCAATTGTCAGCAGTGTGCCTATTATCTGATCGGACATCTTCTTTCATTCCCCCGGTCCGCTTGACCCGACTCCCGCAGGCCGCATCCATCTGAAGGTCCGCTCCGTTCTCCACTACTATCTTGAATCTAAGACATCCAGTCCGAAACCGGTTTGCGAACCGCACTCATTTCACACTCAACTGAATTTTTCTATAAACGTCGGGAATCGGAACTCCAGTTTCACCGGCAATTCGCCGGCATTCCTCGTATTCCGGAATCAGCCGTTCGGTTCCGTTTGGAAGCTGGACGCGTTTTACCCTGCACGGACCGAACTCGGTTGCAATTGTCTTCCCCTCGCGGGGAACCTCGATCCGCCTGACATCCAGCACCCGGATACCAAGCGTTGTAGTCTCGTTGAACAGAAGTTCCGCTGCAGTATCTTCCAAAGCAGGGTCGATCAGCACGCGAAGCAGCACGCCGGGGCGGTTTTTCTTCATCTGAACCGGAACGATACCGACGTCGAGAGCACCAAGGGCAAACAGCTTTTCCGACACATAATTATAAAATTCCGGGTTCATGTCATCAATGCTGGTTTCGATCATTATGAGTTGGCGGACGCGTGTCGAATCGAGTTCCGTTCCCAGGTAGACGCGCAGAAGATTGGGCGGATCGGATGCCGGATTGGTTCCGACCCCGTATCCGGTGGAAAGCAGGGTCATGGAAGGCAGAGTACCGAACGACTCCGCGAGAGAAGAGACTATGGCGGCCCCGGTCGGTGTCACGAGTTCCCGTTCGATCGGCGTTCCGTACACAGGAACACCGGAGAGCAAAAGCGAGGTCGCAGGCGCGGGAAGTGGAATCGTCCCGTGCTGCGTATTGACAAAACCCCTCCCGAGCGGGATCGGGGACGCAATTATCTTTCCGATGTCCAGGTATTTGAGGCAGAATACCGTCCCGGCGATATCCAGGATTGAGTCGACCGCTCCGACCTCATGAAAGTGAACCTTTTCGGGATCGACCCCATGCACGCGGCCTTCGGCCTGAGCGATGCGTGTGAAAACCGCGATACTCTTTTCTTTTACTGCAGCGTCCAGGCCGCTTCCATCGAGCATTTCCCTGATATGGGAAAAAGACCGATGCGGCTGGTCCAGGGCGGAAACGAGGACACGGGTCCCTTCGATTGCTCCCCGCCTTTCCCTCACCGTCTCGATAGACCAGTTCTCGATCGGAAGTTTTTTCATTTCCGATATCAACGCCTCGACGGGAACGCCGAGGTCTATCAGTGCACCCAGAGTCATATCTCCGCTGATACCGGAGAAGCAGTCGAAATAGGCAACCTTCATACAAATCACCTTTGTAGAAATGTCGGAATTGAACGGCGGAATCTCTTCCACGAATAAGCGAATGATTTTACTTGTGTATCCTTCAGAAGGTCAAGACGGAAGTCGGAGGACGAAGACTTCCGACCTCCGACTTCCGTCTTGACAGTTTCGACTTGGAACGCTAAAGTAGTCTGTCTGAACGGGAATTCCTTCCCAAACAGGAGGGATGGCCGAGTGGTTTAAGGCGGCGGTCTTGAAAACCGTTGTTCCGTTAGTAGCGGAACCGTGGGTTCGAATCCTACTCCCTCCGCCACCCGATCAAATTTTGGAGAGATGGCCGAGTCGGCTGAAGGCGCTCGCCTGCTAAGCGAGTGTACGCTGTAAAGGTGTACCGAGGGTTCGAATCCCTCTCTCTCCGCC
>JAEZHY010000180.1 GCA_023416335.1 Pseudomonadota bacterium
CCGGAGGAGGGAGAAGATGCAGGCGAGTGAGGGCGATAACAAAGGAAGGCAGGCAATTCCTTCCATGCTGAAATCTTTTCGGCTTGCCTGGGCATGGCTCCTGAGATTTGTAAAGGTCAGGTTTCACAAATGCAGGCTCTGCAGGGCCAAGCACAGACTGGAACAAAGAACCGCGCGGCTGGGGCTGGAAGTCTATTCCCTGCACAGGCAGGGCGATGACGATTTCCTGAAATCGCTGGTGGTTCGGCAGCAATTGAAGATTGTGGAAGAAGCCGAGCGGCAGGTCTTTGAAATTTGCGACCGCCTCGAAGAAATCGACGAGGCATACAGGAGAAAAAAAGAAGAGGTCTGCGGAGAGAAAACCGAGTAGTTGAGAACGTCTCCCATGATCTCTTTAACCATTCGATATTGGAAGGGCGGAGCCGTGTAGGGTGGGGGAGCGAAGCGCGGTCCCGCTTTTTGGGGGTGCCCACCGTCCGTCCATTCCGATGAGGTCTGTATCCGGCCTGCCGGGGCGGGGTTCCCAAGGCGGACTTTCGGAACCAGCGGCGTATTTCCTAAAGCAACAACATTGACGATAAGGCTTTGCCCACCCTGCGCCGCTGGCCGTTCATGCCTATGTATTGCGCCCGTGCGCACCATTCAGTTCACTGCTCACGGTTCACTGCCTTCAATCATCTCCAGCGTCGCTCCGGCCCCGCCAGCCGTCTCCGGAACTATTCTGTAAATGCGGTCGGCGTATTCCCTGAACTGATTTACATCGTGGTGGCTGATGACGAGGACCTGGAAATCGAGCTTGTGCGCTATGGCGTGGATGATGGCCATGAGCCGGGGAACGAGGTCCGGGCGGATCCAGCAGTCCTGTTCGTCCAGGATCAGGAACCGTCGGTGTTCTTTTTCGTCGAGTTGAGAGAGGGCTATCAGCCGAAGGCCGACCGAGATGACGTTGCAGACGGATCCTCCCTGCCCGATCAAAATATCTTCGGGATTGCCGTCCTTCTCTATCCCGAACGTTATCGTAACCTTTCCTCTCTGGACGTCCCGGTTCGAAACCACGCGGAGGTCCTGCCCCAAAACTTCCCGAAGAGCATAGGTCAGGTTGCGCTCGACTTCGTCCAGGATTTCGCCGAAAAGGTCGCGGCAAAGGGTTTCGAGCCGCTCGGCCACCCTGGGCTGATTTTCGAGGAATGCGTCGATTTCAGCCAGGCTGCGCCTGTTGTCCGAGAGCCTCCGTCTGAGGTCGGACTGCTCCCAACGAAGCCTCTCGAATTGTTTGCGAACTTCCGCGGGATCGAACAGATCTTCGGTCGGCACGCCTTATTCCTCCGTGGTCTCCGATTTTTCAATTTCCTGAAGATCGTTCTTTATACGGCTGATGTGTTCCCGGTATTCCTCCACCATACGCTTGTTTTCCCTGCGGCGTTGTTCCAGAAGGTTCCGGAGTTCTTCGACATCGCTCGTGCCGTATTCCCGCATCGCCTTTTCACGGAGGGCTTCGAGCTGCACTTCCAGGTTCTTCTTGTCCCGGTCCGTTGCTATCCTCTGTTCATTCAGCTTGTTGAATTCGCCTTTGAGCTGATCCAGTTTCTGCTGAACTTCTTCGTCTCTTTTGGATTCACCGCTGTTCGCTTTCATCGGACATTACCTCTTCGTAGAGTTCCCATATTATTCCGTCTATCGGATCGTCCACATTCAGATTTGCCGCCAGGAACGATTTCAGGCCGACCCCTTCAGTCGTTCTTTTGAGAGAAAGGTTCTCCAGGCCCTTTATGAACAGGGATTCGCTGATTTCCTCGACCTCCGGGTCTTCATCCCCGGTCAGGGGCGGGAAGACTTCGTCGAATTCTTTATGCGGGACCTGAACAATTTCCATGTCGCGATCGGCATACCAAATGGTTATTGCAGGCTTGATTGATCTGGTGTGCAGGCTGCGCGTGATTCGAACGATGCTCCCCGGATTGAGCCAGGTCGTACTCCCGCATACCTGCGCCGGTTTGGGTGTATGGATATGCCCGTTTACGACCAGATCCACTCCGGGAATTTCCTTCAGATGATGCCTTCCGTTTTCGTAGCCGGGAAAGGCTATATCGTGGTGAGTTAGCCAGATAACGAAATCATGATCCTCCCGGTCCACCTTCTTCGGGATTTCGGTCCAGTCAGGCGATGCACCGATGAGGATGTTCTTTCCGCGAACGTTTACTGAAGAAACGGGGCCGGATTTCGAAATGAGCCTGATGACGCCGGCGGCATCCAGTACAGAGAGGGAGACGTCGCGCGTGAGCCGGGCTTCGTACTTGTCGTGATTTCCGACCAGCACCCACGGTTTTGAATCCCGAAACAGTTCTATGAGGTCCACCAGCAGGTAGTTTGGAGCATTTCTCGGCCAATGAAAGAGGTCCCCGAGAATTATCGGAAGGCAGCGGCGCTCTCGGGCGACGTCGAGGCAGAAGGACAATTTGCCCAGGATCGTCTCCGCGTAGTCGTCCATCCGGTGTCCCGGGGGGAATGCCGCTGCGTGCGGGTCGCCGATGAAGACGATTCCCTCGCAGGCTTCATGGAGCATGCTCTCAGACATGTGCGACCTCCAGGAAATGTTCGAGGTCCAGGATATGGCCGCATAGAGGGCATTTTCCGGCTTCGGCTATTGCCAGTTCGATCTCCTTCTTTTTCGATAGCATCGCCTGCTCAGCCTCCAGTTGAAGCTGTTCGGCCTCGGCCATTTTTCCCTGAAGGGACGATACCCCGTCAAGCAGATCGCTAAGGTCGTGGGTAGGGAAGATCTGGGGCAGCTGGTTTACGGACCCATGTACGCAAGCGATCTGTTCGATGCGGCCGAATTGAACTTCGAGGCGCGAGATCGAGTTCGTCAGTGTCTCCAGGGCGCCCGGATCGGACAGTTCCGGAGGGGATGCGAGGTTCGACGCAATCCCGTGCGCTTTTGCGGAAGCCTCAGCTTCCAGGCGGCATCTTTCGATCCCGGCAATTATGTCCTGCAGCGCTTCTGTTTCCTCGATTTCCGGAGGCGCAGAAACTATAGTCAGTACTTCGTCCTGCGAGCGCGTCTTTCTCAGCTTGCCCGAAACCTGCCGAATATTCTCGAAAACTGCCGAAAGATCGCCGACTTCGTTCAGTGCGGGAGGCACCGGCAACGCATCGAGTCTTTCGGCCTGGAGCAGGCAGTGCTCGTGAGAATTTCCCGTTTGAGACAAGTCGGCCAAAAGAGAAGACAATTCAGCGACCTCGACGAGGCTCGGTGGAAAAAGCGCTCCCTCGAGTACATCCAGATTGTTTCCGAGGACTTCCCTCTCGGCCGCAGCCTTGTCGATGCCTGTAATGACCGAATTCAGAACCTGAACTTCCCGTGTTTCCGGAGGAACCGCCATGCGCTCCAGAATGCATGCCAGGGCCGATGCGCGCTCATGCCCGTCAACCGCACCGGAGATGGAGACGACAAGCTCGTCAAGCGGCCGGGTTTCCTGAATGACGGGTGGGTTGCCAAGGACGGCGAGGGTGGATTTCTTTGAACGCAGGAATTCGAGCGAAGCCGTCCGGTTTTGAATTTCTTCGGCCAGTTCATCTATCTGAGCCGTTTCCTCCGTGACGGGCGGAGCTGTAAGGGAAGAGAGCAGGGAGCTTGCGAGGGATTTGATGGAACAGTTCGAAAGCGTGCCGTTCAGTTGCTCCAGGAAGGACAGGAAAACCGGCAGGGATTTCTCTGCCTCCAGGATCATCCCGTGGAGCAGTTCGGCCTTTTCGAGGACCATGGCCAGCGCGTCCAGCGGCTTGAGGCGTTCGAGTTTCCTCTCGATCTCAGCGCATTGTCGTGCGAGTTCCTTGTGCCTGGCTTTGCTGCGGTCCGTCCTGCTTTTCAGGGCCTGCTGCATCCGGAGCAGGTATTCCGCTTCGGTCGATGCGGCAAAAAAACTTGCAGCCTGCGATCCCGACTGGTCCAGGAGGAAAATGGGATATCTCTGGTTGCCGATGTGAATGTCAACCGGACCCGTTTCCGTCTCAACCGCATCCAGGCGAAGTAGTCGCCTGACGTCTTCGGGCGGAGTACGTCCGAACTTGGCGTACGTTTCGGTCGAAGGTTCCGCACCATTCCCGTCGCTTTGGCGGATTCTGTACACCGATGTCTTGTCGGTCCGCTCCCACTCGATGTACTCTCCCGATTCCAGTTCCGCACGAACTACTGCGCTCTTCTCGCCGTGCCGGATCGCGGTCCTGCTGGAGGGAGGATTTTGTGCGATGGAGCGAATGGCCTCTACAATCGCACTCTTTCCCGTGTTGTTGGGACCGGTAATCACTGTCACTCCGCGGGCAAGTTCCAGGGAGGTGCTCTTGTGCGCCATATAATTTTGAATCACGATCCGCTTGATCACGCGGCTCTCCGGGTAAACGATGTATGTTGTTCGATGAGAGATGATTTTCGCCGGGATGAATGAGAGAATCAATCGTATACTAATTCTGCTTCGTATGCAAAAAGATCTCCGGCCGAACCGGGATTTACGCTTTCGACAAGCGAGGCAGGAGGCTTCACCCTCACAATTTGGCGAGACCTCTTTTACAGGCTGAACACCCCGAACATTACTGATATACTCGATCCCTATCGAGGGCATGCGGTATTGCGTGTGCTGAAGGAGAAACATGTATGAAAATTTACTTTGCCGGTCCGCTTTTTAGCGAGGCGGAAAGGGATTGGATCAGGGCGATAAAGCGCAGGATCGAGGATCTTGCAGCAAAGGCAGAGCGAAATGTCGAGGTGGTTTGGCCTTATGACCTGATAGGCCGGGAAGAATTGGCCGCGTGCGGGGACCGTGCTCGCGAGGAGATATTCCGTCGATGCAGCGTGAGCCTTGAAGAGGCGGATGCGGTCATAGCGCTTCTGGACGGCACCCAGGTGGACGACGGAACGGCCTGGGAGATTGGCTACTTCTATCGTCATACGGCCGGAAAGGCCCCTATAATCGGCATCAGAACCGACTTCCGGAGCGCGGGAGAATCAAGGAAATCTATCGTGAACGCAATGATAGAGTGTTCCTGCAATATTATTGTTAACTCGACGGAGGCGCTGCTGTCGGAATTGGAGCGCTTTTGGAAATGAGCCATACGGAGAGCTTGTTGGGCAAAGAGTAATAGTCGAAACAACCTGTTGCGGGAAACCGACAAAACGGCCTCCGGCCGGAAGGAGGAGAGATAAGATGGCAGGGAAAAAAGTCAGCGTTGTTGCGCGTTTCAAGGCAAAGGCCGGTATGGCCGAAGCTTTGAAGATGGAACTGCTTTCGTTGATCAGGCCAAGCCGGTCCGATGAGGGCTGTATCAACTACGACCTGCACCAGGCAATCGATGATCCAGGTGTGTTTGTGTTCTATGAAAACTGGGAAAGCAGGGAACTCCTGGACAGACATCTCCAACGGGAGCACCTGACGGTATTTCTGAAAAAGGCGGAGAAACTGGTAGCCGAGCAGCCACAGATAATTTTACTTCAGATGATCAGCTGAAAAAGCCGTTTTCGAGCCGGCATCCAGGCTCTCGGGCGGATCGGTCGTGAATTCAAAACTTTGGAAAACCTGGCTCCCGGCTCAAAAGCACTGCCGGGACGACGTGATTGGGGGGACGCCCGTCGAAAAATGCCCGGGAAGTGAGTCCGTCTCCGTCGGGAACCAGGGCGTAGGATGGGTGACAACCCATCGCTTTTCGGAACGCCTTGGAATGATTGGCCGGAGAGGCATAAGCCGGTGCCTGGGAAAGCGGGAAAGTTATCACATGGAAAAAGGAGTCGTATTCGACAGCCCCTGAGCTTCCCGGCGGCAGAGAGGGGAACGAGCCTCAAAAAACGATGGGTTTCCGCCCCGCTCCCACCCATCCGGCCCTTTCCGGTTGGTGCCTGTCTCTCGATGGGGGTGTGGCGTCAGCAGGCCCTTAAGTTGCGTACACTCTGAACGATTTACGAACCCACGGCATGGAAATCTCGTTTTGGCAGCCGAACAGGTCCGGGGATGGATACCCGGGCCCATAAGAGGGCCCGGGTGCTCCGACTAAGTCTTTCTATTCGGGAATACCATAGCCATAGACAACGTGCGGGATTGCCCGCAGGTAATAGTAAATGGACTGGATGTCGTAATCGCTCATGCTTGCATAGCAGGACCACGGCATAGAATTCATCCCATAATCCATGCCATAATATCCTCCGTATCCTCCGCAATAGCTTTGGTAAGGCTCATAGCAGCCGCCGCAACAGCCGTACTGCCCGTAGCCCGGGTAAAAATCATACCCACCGCAGCCACCGTAATAATTGCAGTAGCTGCCGTAGTATCCGCCGCAGCCGTACCCACCGCCGCAGCCGTAGCCGTACCCGCCGCCGCAGCCGTAGCCACCACCGCCGCAGCCGTAGCCGTACCCGCCACCGTAGCCGTACCCACCACCGTAGCCGCAGCCGTAATCATCATAATCGTAATCGTAGTCGGGCCAGTTGTAAGACGGCCAGTAGTTAATGTCATTATTCCAGACATTGCGCCAGTGAGACCAGTTGAAGCCTCCGTGGCCGTAGCCGCCACCATGGTTGCCGCCACCACCGTGCCCATGGTCGCCGTCGTCACCATGCCAACCGCCGTTACCGCCACCGCCGGGCCAACCGTGGTCTCCACCGGAACCGCCGTTACC
>JAEZHY010000190.1 GCA_023416335.1 Pseudomonadota bacterium
TCGCGACAGCCTGGAACCGATGTCCGCAGGAAAGACCCCGCCACACTCGGCGACCATCTGGCCTTGAAGCTGTATGATATGCTCGATGAAGCAGGAAGACTCCTCGTGCTTACCGATACGGTCGCAGACTGGCGGGACCGAACATGCAGGGTGCACTTCAAACGAGAGGAAGAACTCAAGTGGTTTCTCATTTTCTCGCATACTTTCAAAACCCGTGAAAAGTACATCAGCTCCGGCGCGAACTCGTCCATGGAAGTACACGTCTCCGACTTGCATTATTACCTCAATCGATTTGCGTTTTCAGAACCTCAGCTCAGGAAACTTCTGCGACACCAAAAGCCTGAAGAACTCTCGCTCGAAGAAATTGACGGCCTGCCTTTTCTCAACATACCTCTGGGTCACTCGCGCGCCAAAGGCAGGGAGAGGGAGTGGAGAAGGATTTTCGAGCCGCTGTTCGAGATCGATCAGCTTGAGAGGAAGCATCCATGCGCAGGTGAGGAATACTGGAGGGAGCGGATCGAGATCGAGGGAAGACTGCCGGAGAGCCTGCTGGTGATGTCGGCGGCGCGGCGGCGCCCTGCCGTGGAACTTTCCTCCCTTGAAGAAGAAATAAGAGAATCCGGAGTTCAGGGTTCGCCTCTGGCTCTTGCGGCCGAATACAGAAAGAGTTTCAAATTCGTTTTATCCGTATTGAAGGTCCTCAAAAAAATCCGGGATTTTTCGATAGAGCGCCTTACGGAATTGGAGATGCACCGCCTCGCAATACCTTTCCGAATCAGGGCGAAAGGGTTTCGGGCTGTTCTGGAACTGCTCGATCTAATTCCAAAAATCGAGAGGATCGCGGCCACCCTGCATCCGAACCCCGCCGAGGGTCGGGAGGCGTCAATCGTAGACAACCTGGAAAAACTATCCCTGCTGGGCTTTTCGAGGCAGCAACTTCGGGAAATCCTGCTCATTGTGGTCGGTCATACCACAATGAGCAGAATCGTATTCGGGAAAGTTCCGGCCAAAACCCTGAAATCCGTGACGGACAGAGTGAGAGAGGAAGATCGTCACGAAGTCTTCGACCTGTTGCGCATGTGTCGTCTCATGAGCATTGCCGAAATAATCGCCTCGCATGGGGATGCATTCATGGGCGAACAGGTTTCCGAACTCTTCAGGGTATACGATGAAGCTATAACGGTTACGACCAATCCGGAACTCGACTGGGATAAACTGGAGGACTTGCGGGTAAGCGCGCTGGGAGGAGTGCAGAACAAAGCCGTTCGAGAGATGCTCAAGTTCTTCAACTTATTCGAATTCCTGAACAACTGGGCCGAATATCGTGACAGGGGCACTCTCGAAAAAGAGGTCGTCTGCGACTACGATCCCGGTAGGATCGAAAGAATGGAAGACGCCATCCAGTTGGCTAAAGTTGCGGAGGAATTCAAGCGGAAATTCCTTGGGGACCATATTTTCGGCCAGACTTATTTCTTCCGGCAATTTCTGGATACGGAGTTCCATGGTACCGGTCCGGTATTCAGAGAACTGGGCACCCGCGCAGGTTTCATCCTGCTGTGGATCGCCGTTAATTCGTCCGATAAGAACACCATCAATTTCAATCCGATTCTAGGAGGCATCCCCGAAAAAGAACATCCGACCCGATTGAAAAAACTGAGAGATGCCCTGTTAAGGTTGCCCGTCGACCGGCTCGACCCCGCCCTGTTCAAAGAAATCAAGGTAAATTTCAATGAACGCAGGCCCGCTTTCATTTTTGACAGCGGAATCAGGTTGATTCTCGATGGGGAATCCAGGGTGCTGGATGTTTCGTTTGTGGACGTCCAGGACGGCATCAAGAGGATCGAGAGTCTGCTGCTTCTCTTCGAATCCCGGAAATTGGGCAATATCTCCTTGAAAACGTTGCGGGAGATGGAAAACCGATTCTCCGAAATCATGAGCTTTTACCAGCATCTGAAACGGGAAGGATGCAGCCAGTGCAGCGTAGCGGAGTCTTCGAACGGACTCGAGCAGAAAAGCCGCAAGATTGAGGATATAGCTTCCCGGCTCAGGGCCATTCTTTTGAGGCAGATTCTTGTCCCGGAAGAGGTGCATGACAACATCGGAGTTTTGCGCGGGCAATGTCCGGAACTCTTGAATTTCATGTTCCCGGAACTTCGCGGCCTTGGTTTTTTGAGCGGCATATCGCCCGAGCCTGAAAGCGGATCTCTTGAAGACTATGTGATGCGTTGCGTGCAGAAGTATCAGGCTCTCGTAAACCGGGACCGGAACAGTTTTCAGGACCGCAATACGTTTTACCGTCTGGCCAAACAGGAGTTCGGCCCCCTGGCGGAAGAGGGTGTCGGAGCAACATATCCTCAGTTGGAATGCCTCGAGTTCTTCATCGGCAGGGTCCGCGAAAACCCTATGCTCCTGAACGCTCTTACCTTTGCGATCATCTTTCAGGAAATCGGAAAACTGGATATCGCTTCCGATTCGGAGCCGGAAAACTATTGGACTCACGGCCGGCGTGGCTCCGAAATCCTTCGGAAACTCGGGATACTGAAGAAATACGATCTCGATCCCCAGACTGAGGAAAGAACGATTTTCCTGGTTCAGCATCACGGGCTGCTGGGGCATGTATTTCTTGGCGAAGAACCTGTTACGTCGCTCGAGACAATTACCTCTGAAAAAGACTCGCGATTGTTGGACGCTTTTGTGGTTCATTCGGTTCTTGCATCCGCAGCGGTCAGTGAAGGCGTGATGGTTTCCGATTTCCTGGAACGCTTCATCAAATACAGGGCTATCGGTCTCCAGGTGATCGAATCCGGGACAACCTGGGAGAGTTTCCTGAGGGAGGTCCTGGAGGAGAAAGGGAAGGCTGTTTTAGACGAATTCCAGTTCGAGGGGGAGCGGGAAGCACTGTTCCCTGCAGACCGGGAAAACCACTGCGGTATCATCGATAAGGACATCCGAAACGAGAATCTGTGGCAGGGAAGGCAGAGCGCGGCTTTTGAACGGCTGCTGAAGCTTACCGGTTCCTTGTGGGTGGATTATGAAGATTTACAGATGTACCTGCGAAAGATCCCCATCAGTTTCATTTATCACAAAAAGAGACTGAAAAGTGTGGGGCCTGGAACCTTTGAAGAACAGATGCGGAGAGGGGCGGAACTGCTTGATCTGTTATCTTCGCTGAGTTCGGAAGTTCGGTACTACCTGCTTTATTGCCTGGATCACCTCGGTGGCGCCATGCGGATCTATGATTTCCAGAAAATTGCAGAACGCTTCGGCTTGAGGGAGAGTCTGAAAATTCTGATTTTCTCCCTGCAGGCATTCCATCAGATGATCGGGAGTACCGGAAAGAATGGATTGATCAGCTTTTCCGCGCTCGCTCGCGAACTCGGAAGAAAGAACGATCTGCTTAAAAACATGCTGATGGAGATACCTTTCCCGACAACGTGCTTTGATGGTGAAAGAGTATTTTTCACTCCGGACCGATTCACTCAATTGGGTTTCGAAGGGAAGGCCGGGGAAAATGCTGAAAGCGTCACGCTGAAGGATACCGTGCACCTCGACTCGATGAGGAACTCACTCGGTTCAGTCTGGGACAACAGGGTGCTGCTTGAAACATACGAGAGGACCCGCGCTGAAATCCAGCGAAAATCTCCGTTTGGAACGGAAGACTTTCTGGGAGATCTGGAAAAAGCGTTCAGGTCCCAGCAGGACCGGATAAGTGAGCGCGTATTGGAGGATGTCCATCAGAAGCTGGCTGCGGTGACGAGTATTTTGGAATTCGAGACCGCTTTGCAGGAAATTGAATCCATTGAGTCGGAGTTCAGCTTCAGCGAAAGACAAAGATTCCTCCTCCATGAGATGTCTGAAACCCACCGGTCCAGAATACGCGACACATTTCTGAATGCCGTCTATGAGGAATTGAATTCCCTGGATTCGAAGGAAGATCTCCTGAAATACTGGGGTGGGATGAAATGCGAATTGTTTCGCTACAGGTCTTATGTGGGCAAAGAGTACGAGAGATTGATGGCGAAATTTGTAGATGAAAAACTTGAGAAATTGAGTGGGGAAAGCGACGGCGGAAAGCCGGAAGTGTGAATCCAGGCGAAATTGCGTACAAGTGAACGGGCGACGGGTAGGGTGGGCACAAAGCTTTATCGTGCCCACCATCCGCCCCCTTGGAATAAACCGCGTCGGGATTGCCGAACGGTGGGCACCCAAAATACCTGCCGACCCTATACGACTGCCGTCCTCAATCTGTTTCGATCACTTCGATAGAAATGCCTTTGCCGGGTGGTGGTAAAATCGCATGGAGATCCTGAAGACCGAGAATGCGGCGCGGTTTTTCAGATTCGATGGAAAGTACGCAGAACCCGGAGACGATCAGGTCGATCTTCTTCGGGGAGCCCTTGTATTTGAAATGGATGAGATCCTCCGAAACTGAGAAGGAAAGTTCCAGATAGATGGCGTTGCCCCTCTGGGTGGTGAGGAAAGCTTGACCTTCGATCGTGGGAGGAACCCCCGACGCTTGAAAACTCTCCTGGCCTTCCGCTGCGAGGGGCAGTTGGTCAACCTCGCCGCCCCGGCTTTTTCGGGATGGATATCCCGCCAGAGACGCTAGAGCTTCATCGAGCGACGGCTTCATATGTAAGCCGAACCTTGCGGCCACATCGGGATAGACGCGGAGAATATTTTCGAAGTCGATCCGCAAATCGGCCGGAAGACCCAGCATGACATCATAATAGTTGGACAGAAAGGGTCCGAGGGCGGTCTCGACGGTCTCGGCCGGAACGGTTCCGAGGAGCAGGGCATATTTGAAGCTCCCGTAAAAGAAATCCGGCAAAATCCGAAATGTTTCGTCGTCGTTCAAGGTAGTCCCCCGGCCGGCTTAACAGAACAGGGCCAGAACCTGTTCGAATACGCATTTTCTGTGTTCCGCCAGCAGAAGCCGGTTAGCGTGTTCGACCGTGTTTTCCATATTGAACTGACGCCGGAGCTTACAAACGAAGTCGCGGCGATCCTCTCCCTGGAGCCATCCGAAAAGGGTCGTTTCCCACTTCCCGCTCTCAAACCCCGGCCTCCTCGATTCTTCATTTATAACGCTTCCATCGAGTACGCGCTCGAGAAGAAGGCGGAACTTTTCTTTCAAATACTCCGATCCTTTTTGGCAGGCCAGTCGATCCGATTTGACTATTTCGATGGTCAGGTAGACGAACCAGACAATCGTTTTGTAACGCATCGACCTGTCCTGATCCGGTTGCCCTGTTGTTCGACTGTCGGAAAAGATCTGCAGGAAGGCAATCACGTCCCGCATCTCAATTCCCTTCAGTTGCCTGCTAAAAAGGCATCTTACTATAATTTCCATTGCTTCATTGCGATATGGGAGCAAAATTACATCCTGCTCCGTACCGAGTTGCACTCCGAAACAGTCTTCCAGGACGACCTGCACGGTTTCGGATTCGCGGAAAAGACTGAAGTGACGCCAATCAAGCGGCTCGGCAAGATTTTCGAGAGCATGTCTTACGATACAGTCCCGAGCTGCGTCGAGGGAATGCGTCTGACTTGGCCCTTTCGGGGGTGGTAGAGTAAGGCGATCGATGAGAATCTGTCTGTCGCGGGTGAGGATTTGCGCGAGGGGGGCGAAAGGGGGAGTGGTAGACCAGACTCGGATGAGGTTTTCAATCAACTGGTCAATCGAAGCGGTCCACTCATGCATTGGATTATATGACTCTGATTATGCTGAAATCGCGGCCCTCACCATGTATCGTTCCGTGGAAATAAACCGGAATCAGTCCAATGTAAAATAAAATGTGGCACCCGCGCCGGGAGAAGCCTCGGCCCATATCTTCCCGTCGTGTTTCATGATGATCCGCTGCACCGTTGCGAGACCTATGCCGGTTCCGCTGAATTCGGAGCTGGAATGGAGTCGGATAAAAGGCTGAAAGAGTTTGGCCGCATCCCTGGCGTCAAATCCCACGCCATTGTCTTTCACGTAATAGACCCTGGCGCCGTTGTTCTCGTGTAAACCGAATTCGACCTTTGGCGCGGATGTTTTTGAACTGAATTTCCAGGCATTTCCAAGCAGGTTCTCAATGGCAACCCGCACGAGTCCCGGATCACACGATGCCGAGACTTTCTCTTGAACGGCAAAATCGACAGTGCCGTTTGCCCGGTTTTCGTTCAGTTCCGAAGCAATTTCCGTCACGAGCGATGAAAGATCGACCACTTCCCGCTTGAGTTCGGTCCGCGTGGTTCGAGACAAGGCCAGGAGATCGTCGATTATATTGCGCATGCGGCCAACGGCTCCGCGCACGCGGTGGATATAGTCCCTGCCGGAATCATCGAGCACCGAAGAATACCTTTCAGCAATCCGGTGGCTGAATCCGTCGATACTGCGCAAGGGGGCGCGCAGGTCGTGGGAGACGGCAGAGGAGAAAGCTTCCAGTTCGCGATTGGAAGCCTGGAGTTCGGCAGTGCGATCCCGGACCCGTTGCTCGAGATCCGAATAAAGCTGCACGTTCTCCATGGCGACGGAGGTTGTGTCTGCGAGCGCTTGAAGTATCTTTACCTTTTGCGCGGATGGTTTGTGCTGAACAGCCCAGTAGTTCCCAATTGCCCCGATGGGCTGTGCCGTTCGGATAGGAACCATCAAAAGGCTTTTTACGAAGGTAGGGCGGTAAGCATCTGCCGGAATTCGCTCATCCCGGTAAATGTCCTCGATAATTGCCGGCCGGCAGTTGAGCATCACCCAACCGCTGATGCAAATCTGCATGGGAAAGCGCAACCCCTTCCAGAGAGGGCTGATTGCATTTTCTTCGGCGTAGTAGCACATGTCCCCGTCTCTGAGTACGAACGTGGCGCCGTCGGCACCCGTAAGGTCGCGGGCAGCGAGCCTCACTATGGCCATTATCGACTGGAGATCGCGAGCCAGGGAAAGTTCCTGGACCACCGTCACGAGCCGTTCCATAGCCCCGCTGTAATCGTATGCCTGGTTTCCATCGATTTTGCTCACGCCCGGCCCTTCTCTTCCTTTGCGGAGCAGATACTCCGGACCGTTTGTCCCAAACCGCTGATGTTCAGCCTCGGGAAACGGAAAAATGGTTCATCGGGATTACTGGAAGGTGTCGGTGTATTCAGAGAGTCGCAGAGCAGCAAAAAGGGAATTCCGGGGCGAATTTCATCTGCGATCTGATGTAGAGAAAGGTCATCGGATGCCGAAGTGCCGGTTCCGGATATTTCCGCTCGTTCATCAGCGATGACGAGGTCAAAGGTCCGGGATACGAGGGACGATACATATTCCTGATGAGTTTTGACGAGCTTAGCCTCAAACTGCAACCCGGAGGATGCCAGTTCGCTGACAAGACTCTGGGCATCGGCCTCAGTTGTCCAAAGATGTAGAATGTTAATCTTTTCTTCCATCTGTATCAACAAGTTGCAGGTATGTGTAATTTAACGTTTTTCGTAGGCGGTTTCGCTATTTTAGGATTGATTCGCAAAAAATCAACAGTTTGTGAAGAAATATCAGGATTCGCTAAAAGCGGAACGCCCAAGGGACTCATTCTGCGCAGCTTTTCTCCGGAGAGGACAAAATGGCGGGCAGGAGAATTCCTGTCCGCCACCCGAACTTTTTAGACGCAATTGCAGCAGTTTTCCGGGAACTGACTTTACGCTTTGGCGATGTTTTGGGTCAGCAGTTCCCTTGGCGACTTGTAGAGACTGTTCAGACCGAAAGCCTCGGCAACCGGCTCGAATGTAATCGTACCTTTATACATGTTGAGGCCCTTGAGAAGCGCCGAATCCTCCAGACACGCCGCTTCGACACCCCGGTTGGCCAACTGCAGACCGTACTTGATGGTGCGGTTGTTCAAAGCGAACGTAGAGGTGCGTGCATAGGCACCGGGCATATTTGCCACGCAGTAGTGGACAACTCCGTCGACAATGAAAATAGGATCGACGTGCGTGGTCGGTCGTGACGTTTCGGAACATCCGCCCTGATCGATGGCCACATCCACGAACACGGAGCCCCGCTTCATTATCTTCAAGTGCTCGCGCTTTACGAGCTTCGGGGCCTTGGCTCCGGGAATCAGAACGGCTCCGATTACGATGTCGGCCTCCCGCAGCCCCTTATCCAGAGTGTAGGGGTCGGCAAAGATGGGAGAGACGTTGGGCGGCATGATATTGCCAAGATATTCGAGGGTATCCAGATTGATGTCCAGCAGGGTGACCCTGGCACCGAGGCCCGCGGCGACCTTGGCTGCATTGCTCCCGACGGTTCCGCCTCCGAGGATCAGTACGTTGGCAGGCGTGACACCCGGTACGCCTGTGGGAAGAAGGCCTCTTCCGCCGTGCATCTTGGCGCTGTAAAAGGTGGCCATAAGAGGGGCCATTCTTCCGGCCACTTCACTCATCGGCTTCAGCAACGGGAGGGAACGGTCGGGACATTGAACGGTCTCGTAGGCGAGAGCGATGATCTTCTTTTCGAGACAAACGCGAGTGAGTTCCTCGTCAGCCGCGAAGTGGAAGTAGGTGTAAATGAGTTGTGCGGGTTGCATGAAGCCGTACTCCGGGGGGAGCGGTTCTTTCACCTTCACGATCATTTCCGCGCTATTCCAAACCTCTTCAGCGGTAGGGCAGATCCTGGCGCCTGCGGCAATGTACTGGTCATCCAAAATACCGGAGCCGACTCCGGCATCTTTTTCGATGTATACCTGATGACCGTTGTCAACATATGTCTTTACCGCGGCGGGAGTCAATCCGACTCGAAACTCCTGGCTTTTGATCTCCTTTGGGCAGCCGATTTTCATGCAATAAGACTCCTGAATAAGTTTTGAGCAAGTGGAGGTACAACGTGCCCTCATAAAGGCAACGAAATTATATACTCTTTTTTGGGAAGAGAGGGCGGTTTTTCTGATTTGTTTGCTGGGAAAAACTATTTTCCGCTTTCCACGATCACAATTTCGATTCATGAGCAGAAAACCTGGTGCGCAGCCCATGAGGTTTCCGATAGAATAATTGGATACGGCTGAGCAACGGCGGATGAAATCCATAAATCCAGCGCATGTTGATATGGATTCTATTGACTTTGAGGCGAAGGGATGCAATTTAGACACGCCTGCAGGGCATTCCGCCGTGAGGCCGAACGGCTGGGGCTGAATTTAATCCCTTGACCGGGCAATGCCCGGCATGTTATCAAAATCTGTTGTTTTACAAACATAACTCCTTGCTCTCTCGTGCTGAGGGGGCTAACAAATCCGAGAGGAGATCCGATGCGTAAGTACGAGACGTTCTTTATCGTCGATCCAGACCTGCCTGACGAGACAAATTCCGCCGTCGACAACAAGGTCCAGTCGATTGTCACCACCAACGGCGGGGAAGTCCTTGCCTACACGCCCTGGGGCAAAAGAAAGCTTGCCTATCCGATCAGGAAACGTTCACGCGGGCTCTACATCCTGATGGAATACTCGGGAGGACCTGAGCTGGTGGCCGAACTCGAACGCAACCTCCGAATCGACGAGCGTATTCTCAAATTCATCACGGTTAAGCTCGAAGACCGGTTCGACCCCGAAAAGGAAAAAGAAAGAAGAGCAGCGGCCGCAGCGGCAGCAGTTCCTGCTTTCACGGAAGAGGATGAGACCGGCGGCGCAGCATCCGAAGGCGAAGAGGAAGCAATGCCTGAGGATTTCGAGGTTGAAGGCGCGAAAGAAGAAGAGGACGAAGAGTAACAGATCCCATTTCTGACCGGATATGAAAGAGAGAAGAAAATATGATGGCTGTCAGGCGAAAAAGACGTACATTTGCACGCCGTAAAATCTGTCGTTTCTGTGTGGATTCCGACCTCCATATCGATTACAAAGATGCCAAGACCCTCCGTTATTTTGTAACGGAGCGTGGTAAAATCGTTCCGAGAAGAATTTCCGGCAACTGTGCCAAGCATCAGAGGGAGTTGACTCTGGCTGTGAAAAGAGCGCGCCAGATCGCTCTGTTGCCGTATACGACAGTTCACACGCTCTAGAGAATGCGGGCGTAAACCTGAGAAATGGATCCAACCGGCGGAAAAACGCCAGATATGCGGTTAGCCTCCGTGGGAAGAGAATTCTTTTTCCACGTTGTGCTAACCCTCAGCCTTTTTCTTTCGATTGCATTCGTGCCGCTGGCCGGTTTTCTTTCGGGAATTTTGACGCCGTCGCCCACCGTGCTTTCATCCTTGAGGTGGAAGCCGCAAACGGCGCTGCTGGTGCCGATAATTTCCGGAGTTCTGGGTGCGGTCGGCCTGGTCCTGATGGACATGCTGCAGAGTGTCCCGTACTTCGTGGCGCTGCTCGGGATGGGCATCGTAATGGGACACGGAATCCGGAACATGTGGAGCGCCGAGAAGGTTGTCGGCCTCTCAAGCCTGGTCTTGATTGCGATTGCCGGCTTTCTCCTTGCGCTGGGATACATCGAGAGCAAAGGCGAGATGATCCGGCTGCTTGAAACGGATCTGCAGAACGCGGTTTCGAGCGCCCTCAAGCAGTTCGGGACTCAGTCGGTCGAAACGCAGGCTCTCGAAAGTGCTCTGCTGGCGAGCGTGCCGATCATAGTAAGGATCCTGCCGGGTATTCTCGTTTCAAGTGCGCTGGGCGTTTCGTGGATAAACCTGCTGGTCGCCAGGCGGTACTGCCGGGCTGCGGCAGTGGATTTTTGCCTGCAGGAAAAGTTGACCTACTGGAAGGCCCCGGAATTGCTTGTGTGGTTTGCAATAGCCGGAGGCATCATGGTTCTGTTGCCTGACGGGCGTCTGACTTTTCCGGGAATGAATCTGCTGATTGTGCTGGGGAGCATTTACTTTCTCCAGGGTATCGCGATAGCAGCTTTCTACTTCGATAAATGGAAGATGCCCGCTTTTGCGCGGGCCCTGATTTACGCGGTTCTTATCCTGCAGCAGTTTGCATCCATGGCGACGGCTGCGGTTGGGCTTTTCGATATGTGGTTCGATTTCCGCAGAATAAAGAAGCCGGCGTGAGCTTGGGTATCCTCCTTGATTGTACCCGCTTCTTTATTGTATGCTGCGACGATTGCCGGATATTTCCGTAGAGGAGTATGACAATGAAAGTCATTTTAACTGAAAATATCGATTCGGTCGGACAGATAGGCGATGTATTGAACGTTGCTCCCGGATTCGCCCGGAACTACCTGCTTCCCAAGGGATACGCCATGGAAGCCACGGGAAAGAACGTTCGGGAACTGGAGCACAAGAAGCGCCTGCTTGCCGCAAAACGCGAAAAACACCGCCAGGAAATGCTCTCCTACGCAGAGCGTTTGAACAAAGTCTCCATTTCGATGCGCCGCAAGGTTTCGGAAGAAGACAAACTGTACGGTTCGGTAAGCGGTACGGATATTGCCAAGGCTCTGGAAGATCAGGGCATCGAGCTTCAGCGCAAGGCAATCATGCTCGAGCAGCCCATCAAGCAGCTTGGCGAATTCACCGTCCCGATCAGAGTTGATGCACAGATTACGGCAAACATTCGCGTGGTGATCGAAAAAGAAGAGTAATGCTTTATGGAGGACCTCTCAGCGGAACTCCGGAAAATTCCTCCCCAGCAGATCGAGGCTGAACAGTCTCTGCTGGGGGGAATTATGGTGGATAGTTCCGGCCTGCCTGCCGCCCTTGAAATACTCAAGGGCGACGAGTTCTACAAGGATTCCCACCGACTTATTTTCACTGCTATCCAGGACCTGTTCGAACGTAACGAACCGATCGATCTCGTGACGGTAACCGACCTGCTTGCCGAGCGGCAGCAGTTGGAAAGCGTAGGCGGGGCATCTTACATTGCCTCGCTCACGGAAGTCATGGGCTCGTCGTCCAATGTCGGCGCCTATGCCAAGATCATCAGTGAGAAGGCGGTCCTGCGGCGGCTGATCCAGAACGCCAACGAAATCATCTCTTTTTCCTACGGCGGTGGAAAAAGCACAGAGGAAATCCTGGACAATGCTGAAGCGGCCATATTTAAACTGGCCGAGCGCAGAATCCGAAATTCCTATTACCCCCTCAAAGAAGTCATCAAGAAAAATATCGAGGCGATCGAACGGTTCCAGGAATACCGGGAAGGCGTGACCGGCGTCCCCAGCCACTACAGGGACCTCGACAAGGTAACCGCGGGGTTTCAGAAATCCGACCTGATCATCCTGGCTGCACGGCCGAGTATGGGGAAGTGCCTCGCCTTCGATTCGGAAATCGTACTGACTGACGGAAGCCTCGCCACGATCGAAGAGATTTATGATCGGAAGCGGGCCGAACTGCTTACCCTTAAAGGAGATTGGACGTTCGGCATTACCGAGCCTTCCAATTACGTCGATGACGGCATAAAACCGGTCTTCCGGGTCAGGACGAAACTCGGGCGGGTTGTAGAGAGTACGATCACACATCCCTTCCTGACGCTCGGCGGATGGCGGAAGCTCTCCGAAATCGGTCCCGGGGATAAAATAGCGGTTCCACGAAAGGTGGACGTCTTTGGAAAGGAAACGCTCCCCGAGCGAGAGATTAAGATCCTGGCCTACCTGCTGGGTGATGACAGTCCGACCGCCTGCCCCCCTGAGTGCAGGAACCTGAAGACTGGACTTCTGGAAGAATTGAGTGAAGCCATTGTGGAATGCGACACCGGGGGAGGTTCAACCGGTCGCTCCCATTCCGCCGGGTGCTGCATTGGTGCGTCTGCACTCGCTGAGGACCTCTCGGCTGTCTGTATTCCGGGGTGTGTTTCAACAGGCAATGCGGCAGGAGTTTCGCAAAGTGCCTTAGGAGAAGAGGCTCCGGACGCTTCCATCGATGTCGAAATCAGAAAGAAAGCCCGTGATGCCTTGGCCTTGAGGCTCAACAAACTGGGCATGCCGGAAGTTGAACCGTATGGCAAGGTCGTTCCTTCTATCGTTTTCCGCCTTGTCAGAAAAGATCTCGCCCTTTTCTTGAATCGGATTTTTGCTGCCGGCGGATGGGCTTCAGTCCTCGGCAACGGCAGATCGCACCTGGGATTCTGTTCCGGAAGCGAAAAACTTGTTCGACAGATACAGCACCTGCTGCTCAGGTTCGGAATCATTGCGGCTGTAAGAGGAAATTCTATCGGAACGGGTTCCTCTCGGCGTTCTGTTTGGCAGTTGGACGTCACCGAATCGGAATCGGTAAAGACTTTCATTTCCGAGATCGGAATGTTCGGAGAAAACGGTGCCGATTCAGTCGTGTCCGAGGTGTCGGCGACGAAATCCCGAGTGCCGAACCGTGGCTTGAATGCTGTTGCAGTTTGCCGACGGCTTGCCGTGGATATGGATACCGGCATTGAGGAACCCAAAGTCGCCGGGCTTGGCGAGCGGACTAATATGGAGGCTGCCGCGCGCGCCCTGTCGCATCGGCGGCTCTTTGCATCGGTTGATTCGTTCAAGGAAAAGCAGGTCCACAACGTTGCCGACAGCGAGATTTACTGGGACGTGATCGTTTCAATCGAGGACGGCGGCAGCAAGCAGGTCTACGATCTAACGATACCCGAAACGCACAACTTCGTAGCTAACGACATTTGTGTTCACAATACCGCTCTTGCCCTGAATTTCGCAAGGAACGCGGCCAAGGAGAGCGGTATTCCCGTCGGCATCTTCTCGCTTGAAATGAGCAAGGAACAACTGGCGATGAGGCTTCTCTGTATGGAGGCCCGGGTCGATTCCCATAAGATCAGGTCCGGCTTCCTCAGCCAGCAGGAATGTGCCAAGCTCCTGAATGCTGCAGGTTCTTTCATGGACGTGCCCATCTATATCGACGACACACCTGCAATTTCTCCGATCGAACTGAGGGCAAAAGCCCGAAGGATGATGGCGGACCAGGGATTGGGGATGGTCGTCGTCGATTATCTGCAATTGATGAAGGGCAGGAACAGCGAGCACAGGGAGCAGGAAATATCCGAAATATCCCGGTCGCTAAAGGGCCTTGCAAAAGAGCTGGATATTCCGGTGATTGCGCTCGCGCAGTTGAATCGAAAAGTCGAGGAGCGAAACGATAAAAGACCGCTGCTCAGCGATTTGCGCGAATCCGGCGCAATCGAGCAGGACGCGGACGTAATAGCATTCATTTACCGTGATGAAGTCTATCATAAAGACTCCAAGGACATCGGCGTTGCCGAGGTCATTATTGGAAAACAGAGAAACGGTCCGGCCGGTGACACGGTCCGGTTGGCCTACATAAATACGTACACGCGTTTTGAGAATCTGGCATTCAATCAATAGGGTTGGGCTCGGATATCTTCAATGCTGTTCCTTTGGGGAGCTTCGGATGTTGGTTCCCAAGGTCCTCCTTCGGAACCCCGTCCAGGTAGGCCGGATGGTTTCGGGTACGTATTGTGCCGCTCTTCGGGCGCCCCTGTTGCAACCCTCTAGTGCTTCGCACCCGGATACAATCCCTGGCGCCTCCCTCAAGGCTGATGCGTACGGCGGTCAAACACGCCTTTCTATGCGCCGGCCTGCCGGGTTCCTTTCGCGGAAGGCAAGCCGTGCTTTGAGACTTTCGCCGTATAAAGGTATATAATTACAGGGCGAAGGGGCTGAGAAGCCCATTTAGTAAGAGAACAAAGGAGTTGCCATTACGAGAATTATCGGCAATGCAACCGGTCTTAAACCAAGCGTCCGGCAAAGGCTGGAAAGCCTCGGCCGACGCAAGGTCCCCGCATACCAGGTTATCTCACCGGAACTCTCACGTGACCTGGCACACATCTCATTTGAATCCGGACGACAGATAGGATTGCTCATAGGTCGCGACGGCTCCGTCGAAATGGTGATTGTCGGCGGTCCGCGTTCTTTGTACATCCCGGACCTGCCGAAAAGCCGCGGTGGGCGGTGGCGTCTTCGTGGGCTGAGACTCGTGCACACGCACCTGCAGTCGGAAGCACTTACGCAGGAAGACCTGATGGACCTCGTCTTTCTCAGGCTGGACTGCGTGGCGGCGGTTTACGTGGATCGGAACGGCGGTGCGACGGAACTTGAGGTCGCACACATATTGCCCGGGTCCCGGAAGGGGCAGAGCAACGGCTGGGAAGTCCTGCCAACCATACCCTGTTATGATCCGGACCTCGATTTTCAGACTCTGGTGAAATCTCTCGAAGACGAACTGGAACGCAACCGTCTCGCCCTCGCGGCGTCAATCCGGGGAGAAGACAGGGCAATTCTCGTCAGCATCACGGATTCCGACCGGGAGAGCGCCGAGCGCTCGATGGACGAACTTGCCGAGCTTGCGCGTACCGGAGGAATCGTCGCTGCCGACCGGATCATTCAGAGGCAGCGGGAAAAGAACCGAAAATATCTCATCGGTAAAGGCAAACTGAGCGAAATTGTCCTGCGGGCACTCCAGTGCGGAGTGGATCTTCTGATCTTCGACCAGGAACTCAATCCGTCCCAGGTCCGAGCCATAACAGACATGACCGAACTTCGGGTAGTAGACCGCACTCAGCTCATTTTGGACATCTTTGCGCAGCGTGCCCAGACGCGCGAAGGCAAAATCCAGGTGGAAATGGCGCAGCTGAAGTACCTGCTTCCGAGGCTCGGAGTCAAAGACGACGCACTCTCGAGGCTCACCGGCGGAATCGGTACGAGGGGCCCGGGTGAAACGACCCTTGAGATAAACCGGCGGCGCACGAAGGACAGGATCGCCCATCTCGATCAGGATCTGCGGTCTTTGCGCAAGGGGCGCGAACTGCGGAGGGCAAAGCGCGGCAGGAAGGAAATGCCCGTTGTCTCCATTGTGGGATATACGAATGCAGGGAAATCCACGCTCCTCAACGCTCTGACGCACAGTTCGGTTTTTGTGGAAAACAAGCTTTTCGCGACCCTGGATCCGACCAGCCGAAGGCTGCGCTTCCCGCGGGACTTCGAAGTGATAATAACGGATACGGTCGGATTTATCCGCGATCTGCCTAAAGATCTCGTCGAAGCCTTTGCCGCGACCCTGGAGGAACTGAAGGATGCCGACCTGTTGCTTCATGTAATCGATATCAGCAACCCGCAGTTCGAAGAACATATGGCCGCTGTTGACAGAACGCTGGCAAAACTCGAACTGGACGGGAAGCCCACGATCATCGTCTTCAACAAGATCGATCTGGTGCCGCTCGACTACCTGGAAGGCCGGCTCAGGCGATATAAGGGGGTGGGGATATCCGCACTCAACCCACGGACAATGGAACCGCTGATCGACGCCATGCAGGACTACGTTGCCGATTTTCTTGAGCGGTCGAAGATGAAATTCGTTCCCGTGACGGCCAATGAGGAAGGTGCCGAGGACGGGGAATCTCTTTTGTACGAGGCTTGAGGTGAGGACCTGCTCGGCCGAGATGAGGAGTAATATCCATTCCGGCGGTGAGGGGCGCCGAATCTTATTTGCGCAACATCCTCCGGAGCTTGGGAACCAGCGAAGCTCACAAGGGGAGACGGTGGGTCGAGTAGGGTGGGTACCTTAATACACAATGTTGTTGCTTTAAAGGAAATTCGCCGCTGGTTCCCAAGGTCCGCCTTGGGAACCCCGCCCCGGCGGGTCTGATTGTATCCGGTACGTACTGTCCAAAATGCTTGGCCTACCGGGACGAGGACATTAAAGCAACAGCATTGACCCTAATACGGGGTGCCCACCGTACACTGCTGCCGTTCTCCTTTTGAGCTGCTTTCCATTCAAGAACGAATATTTTGATCCATTCTCTAGAAATACACCTGATCAATGAAAATTATCGAATCACGCGAAAATCAGTCGTTCCTTCGGCGCATCAAAAGGCATGTCGT
Source organism: Pseudomonadota bacterium (assembly GCA_023416335.1). The sequence goes on from JAEZHY010000190.1 coordinate 16,768, forward strand.
CGGACCGGAACATCGTTTTGCTGTTATTACCCCTCCGGAGCTAGCCCCGATCTGCCTCAAGGAGATAGTGGGACTGGGAATTCAGAACGCTGAGGTAACCGAAGCGGGCGTCGAATTCACCGGGAAGCTGACCGCCGCCTACGAATGCAATATGAAGTCAAGAACTGCCACAAGGGTGCTGTGCCGCCTGCCTCAATTTCGGGCCGGCACCCGCGAGGAGCTGTTTTTTAAGGTGTCGCAAGTGCCATGGGAACTCTGGCTTAATCCTGAAATCCCTCTGGAAGTGCAGGCGCAGGTCGCCTATTCACGAATCAGCCATGAAGGCGAAACTGCATATACTCTCTTTAGGGGTATCGAACGTGGATTCAGGGACAGAATGCCTTCCGCTCAACCTGTCAGCCAGTACGTTCCGACCGGTGAAGACGAGCGCGGAAGAACGGACCTGAAACAAAGAATTCTCATCCGCCTGATCAAAAACCACTGTGAAATAAGCCTCGATACGACAGGATCGCACCTCCACGAAAGGGGCTACCGCCTGCACCACATGGGAGCCCCTTTGCGTGAAACCCTTGCCGCGGGGATTCTCATGAAATTGGATTGGAACGGGGAAATGCCCCTCATCGACGGCATGTGCGGATCGGGTACGTTTCCCATCGAAGCGGCAATGATCGCGCGGGATGTTCCGCCGGGGATCGGCCGGGAGTTTCTCTTCGAGCGTTGGCCGTCCTTTCAAAAAGGTACATGGGAATTCCTGTGCCGCAGCGCCAAAGAGGTGACGTCGGGAAATGTTCCGACCATCATTGGAATAGACAATGATCCCGAAGCCGTACGAGTTTCGAACGAGAATGCTGTCCGGGCAGGATTCGGCAATGAGATAGAGTGGAAGGAAATGGACTTCTTCGAATTCGACCCAATGGATCGTAAACTCAAGAATGGACTGGTAGTACTGAATCCGCCGTACGGCAAAAGGCTGGATGGCGGAGGCAAAGCATTTTACGAACGAATCGGCTCTCAGCTGCGGCGATTTTATAGAGGGTGGAAGTATGCCGTGCTGGCAGCTACCCGTTCCGAAGCCTCGGCAATGGGATTCAAATCCACACGCTTCTGGACAATCCGGCACGGGGGGATTCCTGTTTCGGTGGCGATGGGAAGGGTCGGGTAAATACCTTGTGCTCCGTGTATTGGTAAGCCTCACTTGGTAAATCAGGGTTCTTAAAGACTATTGGGAAACTTCAATAAGAATAAACGGTAAGCGGGGGTAGGGTGGGCACGAAGTTCTATCGTGCCCACCATCCGTCCCCTCGGATCAGGACTCATCGGAATTAGCCGGGCGGTGGACAACCAAAACGCAGGACCGCGCTTCGCTCCCCCAGCCTACACCGCTGCCGTTCTCCCTTGCAGGTGGCTTTTTACTTGAGAAGAGAGTTTTATTCCTGTTCAAACCGCATCCGAGAATGCGGCGGCTCCACTGGATCCCGGCTCAAATGCACTGCTGGGATGACGGAGGCGGGGCTGCTCTCCGATAATAGCGTTCTACTCAACTCGTGCGAAATTGGGCAACAGCCCCCGGGAATTGGAAACCCTTCGTGGTGTAGCAACTCCATCCAATATATTCGTGAGTTCGAAGAGTCCCTCAACTCACTGTTCACTGTTCGCTACTCACTTATTCGGGCTCATGAATCCCGGTCCCATCGGCTCGTCAATATGCCTGGCGACAATTTCGTCCACTTTTGCGAGATCTGCATCAGCTATTGTCCAGCCAAAAGCACCGGCATTGTCTTCCGCCTGTTTGGGCGTCCTCGCACCGGCTATGACGCATGTGATCCCCGTCTGCTGCACGGCCCATCTCAGAGCGAATTGCGCGGGCGTTTTGTCGTATGATTTGGCGAGCTTCTTTATTTCGTTTACGGCGGCAACGTACTTTTTGAAGCGGTCCGGCTTGAATTTGGGGTCGGCGCGCCGGAGGTCTCCCTTGCGAAACTGCTCTGTTCCCTTGAACTTGCCCGTAAGCAGGCCACGGCAAAGCCCCCCGTAACCGAGAGTGGCGATCCCCTGTTCGATGCAGAAGGGGAGCAGCTCATTTTCGGCTTCTCTTTCAAAGATATTGAATGGAGGCTGAAGGCTGAAAACCGGGCCGGCCTTCAAACACTCTTCCAACTGGGAGCGGTTGAAATTACTCAACCCGATGTATCGGATCTTACCCTGATCGCGGGCCTTGAGCAGTGCCCGGATCGATTCCTCGAACGGGACCTGGGGATCCGGCCAATGGATCTGGTAAAGATCGATCTTGTCAGTGCCAAGACGCCTCAGGCTCTCGTCGACTTCCTTCATAAGGCGCTCGGGAGAAGCGTTCCTGCGAATCCGTTCTTTTTCGTCCCATTCGAGTCCGCACTTTGTCGCTACAACAATCTTTTCACTTCCCCACTCTTTGAGGGCACGACCGACGATTTCTTCGGATTTCCCAAAGCCGTAGACCGGTGCGGTATCGACGAAATTAATTCCTGATTCGAAAGTGCGAAGGACAGCCTGCAGTGACTCATTTTCATCGGAGCCGCCCCATGCCCAACCGCCCGTTACCCATGTCCCCAGCGCAAGCGGAGATACATTCAAATCTGTCTTACCGAAGCGGATTCTCTCTTCCATTAAGTCCTCCCGACGGAGATGAAGTGAGACGCAGAAGGCGGATCATCGATTCAAAAGCGAGTGCTGTGTTTTCATGCAACTGTTCATTACAACATGCAGACCGGCACGTCTGGCTTTTTCCGCCGATTCCTCGTGCTGGAGGCCCGACTGCATCCAGACGACATCGGCACCCACCTCGATCGCCTCATCGACAATTCCCGGAATAGCCTCTACATTCCGGAATATGTCCACTATGTCGATGTGCTCAGGAATGGATTTCAGGTCCGGGTAGGATTTCTCTCCGAGCACTTCGTCGCACTTCGGGTTAACGGGAATGATTTTGAACCCGTGGCGCTGAAGGTAACTTGCGACCCTGTGACTGGGCTGACTTGTCCTGGCGGATAAACCGACAACGGCAATCGTCTTGGCATTTTTGAGAATACACTCGACCTCCTCACCCTGTTCGGGCGGGAATGCGAGTTGACACGAAATGCTCATTCTTCCCTCCATTGGATAAAGGATCTTTATTGTCCAATAGAGAGAAAATAGTCAAGCGCAATGCACTGTCAATAATTGGAAGTACTCGAGAGTAAATAGCAATTGAAGACGGACCCGGTTCTCGGGCATTTTCGATGGAGTCCCGCAATCCCGTCATCACGGCAGTGCTTTCGAGCCGCGAACCAGGGTTTAAGGTCTTGAATTCACAATTAATCCGTCCTAAAGCCTCTCCGTTCAGTTGAGGTACGATTTCCGGATTGTGCCGGTCGTATCTCGACGGCGGTTGGGCCTGCGGGAACCCGGCGCGGTCAGGAAACCGCACCTTAACCGCCCGGGTGATGAGCCTTGTGAAGGCATTCGTGCCTGATGCCATCCGGCCTGCCGGGACGGGGTTCCCAAGGCGGACCTCATCGCCGTAAACTTAAGAGTGGCAGCCCGCTTTGCGCTGAAGGCGCTGAATAATCGCTGGTTCCTAAGCCCTTGCTAAGCTCTTTGCTTGGGAACCCCGGCCCCGGGAGCGATGAATTGCCAGGAACGGCCCCGGCCGGCCTGGAGTGTTGCAAAGACATAGTCTGCCGCGAATCCCGATTGCCGCCCCACAGATCTTGAGGTTTTTTACCGGCTTTCGGGTCAGTTCAAGCATGAACAGGCTCGGATTTCTGTGCATGGCGTTCCCACCCACCGCCAGCAACATGCCGTCCCCGATCAGGTCGGTGGCTTGAGAGGGCTGGCCTGATAATGCGCTGTCTTTCACAACAGGACGATAATGATGCAGGAAGAATTGATGTCCCTTTTTTCTGTTCAAAAGCGGCAGCGGGCTTACGAGCAGGCGCTTAAAACCCGCTTTTCGAACGGGGTGGCCGTAAGCCAGAGCGATCAACTGAGTGAAATAGATAACCGGCAGTGCGTAACTGATTCCCCGTTCCTCCTCTCACTTACTCCCAGTGCGCAGAAGAGGTTGACCTGCTGATTGTTGCAATGGGCAAGATAGTGGATGTGCTTTCTTCCCTGTCTGACCATTTCCCTCCCGAAGGCGATGGAATAGGAGCCTACGGGCAAGGCATGTGATGGATAGTACAAAGTGGAAGATGTATGCAATGATGTCACCAATCCGTTGACGGCATGCATACCTGTCGTGAATCGCGTCCTTATCTTGAGAAGTAGCGGAGGCTCTTTAGAGCCGGAAACGAAAACAATGGAGATAAAGATGAGAAGATTTCCTCAGTTGGCGGCATTCTTCATCGCACTTTCACTCACACTGGGACCGACTTTGGTTTCGATGGCGGCAGGTACGGCCGGCAAGATGCTCGATGACAGCACGATAACGGCATCGGTGAAGACCCAGCTCGCCAAAGACCTGCGAGCCGGAACGCTTACGGGTATCGAAGTAAACACAACTAACGGAGTAGTAACTTTGGCCGGTAAGGTTAAGTCCAATGAGGAGAGAAAGGCGGCGGAAAGAATCGCGTCGCGTGTAGAGGGAGTAAAGGAGGTCAAGGACAATCTGCAGGTTGTATCCTGATTAAAGAGGATGCTGCTGTTGGAAGCTTGCGAAGGCAGCAGCCTTTTTGAAAAACAATGGTTCGGGAAAGCAGGCAAAGGCAGATGCCCTGCCTGCTTTGCATGATGGATTGGAAGAAGAAGGCTGCCGGAGGGAAGACTTAGCCGCAGCTCTGGACCGAGCAGCAGTGGGAGCCATGCTTTCTTTTGCTCGTCCGTTCCCCCGATGAGTATGGGAGAAGCCGCATGCAATGTCGCTGCATATATGGAAGAAAAGCCGTCACAGCCGTAGGCGAGTTCTTCGATGATGAGCGAAAGGGTGAGGAAATCCAGCCTGCGGCCACCGTATTGTTTTGGTATGAAGAACGAATTCAGGCCTTCTTCCGCAATTATTTCGAGATAGCAGGATCTATCGGCCCAGGGGGTTGGGCGTCAACTCTCAAAGAGATGGGGTGGATTTTCCTCTTGGCAAGCCGCCGGAATTTCAACTCGGTCTTTTTCTGCTCTGTCGAAAGTTCGAAAGAAATCACTTGGACTCTCCATGATCTTTTTGTCAGCGAATGTAGTCGAGGACGGACTTCCGCTGCGGGATTTTCAGATCCTTCGCCGCCAGAAGTATTTCATGAAGATACTGTTCTTTGATGATTCTGTTGAATTCGTCCAGAGATAGAGTCGGCTCCTCCTCCGTTTCGTCGAGAAAGTATGTAACCTGCTTTCCAAGAAGAAGGCCGATCCGCTGAAGGTCGCCCAGGTACAGGCGGCGCTTACCCAGTTTGTAGTTGGACAGAGATGCCTGTGTACAGCCGATCCTCTTTGCGAGTTCCTCCTGGCTGAAGCCCGCTTTTTCGCGCGCCAGTTGAAGCTTCTTGCCCGCGTTCGTGGATGCAGCGGCATGGTTGGATCCCGGCTCAAAAGCACTGCCGGGATGACGGGATTGGGGGGTTCCGTCATAAAATTGTGGCAACGGGTCCCGGCGTTGTCGGTTCGTCTCGGAGATGAGGTCTTCAAAATGATTTGACAGGCCGGCAGGGGCGGGATAGTAGAGGAGCAAAATCTACCAGGTACGGAGCCTGATTGGTGGGAGAGATTCCAGTTTTGCTTTCAGTCCTGCTCGTTGTTTTTGCACTGTTGTCGGGTGCCGGGCTGACTTTTCTCTACTTGCGGCCCAGGTTGAAGGATGCCGAGCAGGGTAGGGCAGAGATTGAACTCGAGAGAGCCGGCCTGCTGGAACGGCTTGCTTCGCGGGAGTCGCAGATAGAGAATATCTGTGCTGCAAATGAAAGAGCGGCAGAAGAGATAGCGAAGCTGACCGAAGCGGTCAGGCATGAATCCCGGATGAGAGCTGCCGCGGAGGAAAAGAACTCACGCATCGTCGTCCTGGAATCGAACCTGGATGCCCGCGAGGCTCAAATCGGCTCTCTAACGGCACAAAACGCAGAACTGAAGGCCAAAGTCTCCGAACTTGATACCCGTCTTATTGAGGAAGAAAAACTCGCAGCCGAGAAGCTTTCGCTGCTGAAAGAAGCCCAGGTTCGCCTGTCGGACGCATTCAAAGCGCTTTCTGCCGACGCACTGAAGGTCAACAGCCTGTCATTTCTGGAACTCGCGAGGGTTACGCTTGAGCGATTCCAGGAGGGCGCCAAAACGGACCTGGAATCCAGACAGAAGGCGATCGGCGATCTGGTAAAACCTCTGAAGGAATCCCTGGAAAAAGTCGACGAGAAAATTGCTGATATAGAGAAGGCGCGCACAACCGCCTACGTGAGCCTCACCGAACAGTTGAAAGCCATCTCACTGACTCAGGACCGGCTCAATCTCGAAACGACCGCGCTGGTTCGAGCGTTACGGACGCCCACGGTAAGGGGGCGTTGGGGTGAAATCCAGCTCAAACGTGTGGTGGAAATCGCCGGGATGGTGGAGTACTGCGATTTTGCCCAGCAGGAAAGCTCAACCGGGGAAAACGGGCGGCTGCGGCCCGACATGGTCATCAAGCTACCAAACAACAAGAATGTTGTTGTGGATTCAAAGGCCCCTCTTCAGGCTTACCTGGAAGCCCTGGAGGCCAAAGGGGAGGAAGAGCGAGTCCTAAAATTGAGAGAGCATGCGCGGCACATTCGCGTGCACCTTTCCCAGCTCAGCTCGAAGGCTTATTGGGACCAGTTCAGGCCTGCGCCGGAGTTCGCGGTCCTGTTCCTGCCCGGAGAGACCTTCTTCAGTGCCGCACTGGAACAGGACCCCTCGCTGATCGAGTTCGGTGTGGACAGGCGCGTCATTCTTGCAACACCCACGACTCTCATTGCCCTGTTGCGGGCGGTTGCCTACGGATGGAAGCAGGAGCAGATCGCGGCAAATGCCGTGGCGATAAGCGATCTCGGGAAGTCGCTCTATGAGAGGGTGCGTTCTCTTGCGGGACATTTTTCGGATTTGGGCAGGGGGCTTGGCAAGGCTGTCGAATCGTACAACAAGGCTGCCGGTACAATCGAGTCGCGTGTTCTTGTGACGGCACGGAAATTCAAGGAACTGGGCGCTTCGGGGACGTCGGACATCGAGAGCCTCGAGCCCGTCGATAAATCGGTCCGAGAAATCAGCGTGGTAGGGCTGCCGGAGACGATTTTAAGTGAAAAGGCCCGATGAAGTCCCTCTTTTCGGGAATTTCCGCACGGGGTTGAATCTCACTCAGCCATGCATGAGGATTCCGGGGAAGAATAAATTTTCTCAATATAAACGAAAATATTGACAGCAGACGAATTTGGAAGCATACTGCGCGCTCGGCGCACATGGGGATATTTCCCATTTTTTGTCGTCATTTTTCACCATAGCAGTTCCGCCATCATCCCCGCAAAAAGAAGGCTTTTGTTTCGGCCTTAACCGTGATTGTACTCTCCTTCTCGTTCGGAGGAGTCCTGCGGGGGCAAACGTCTATTTCGCAGCCGGGTTTGGCTCCCGTGGGAATTCGGGCAGGTTTCGGATCTGCATCGGGGCGCCTGTTTGGAAAAGAAATGACATAGTCTCATTCATGCCAGCTAGGTGTAATTCTCCGGAAACTGCTTCCTGATCGCTCGTTCCAACTCTGAAAAAGCTCCCTTGCAACTCCCGGAAACTGGATCCACCAAAGCTGCCGTTTTACCTCGCCGATGGGAGTGGCAATTTTTGCTGATTTTACTGCCTTATCAAGTGATTAATGGGGTTGACGTACCCATATGAAATAATTTAAAAGCAACCATCGCAGAAAGCCTTTTATTTCGTGGCATTTCATTGAAGGGGATAATCATTTTGGGTATATAGGCACGCGAGAACGGCTCCCCGGATTGCAGTCCTGCCCAGAAATCCGAGCTTATTCGTGGAGATTGCGCCCAATCGCACGTGGGGTTCTCGATATTTGTTTTCAATCAGCGCTTAGGAGGATAAGCATGGTTAACGCAGTAACGCAGAGTATTCTGGTGGTCGGGGGCGGCATGAGTGGAATCACCGCCGCCATCGAAGCAGCAGAAGCGGGCCACGAGGTGTATCTCGTGGAAAAAAATTCTTATCTGGGAGGTCGAGTCGCCCAGCTTCATCAGTATTTTCCGAAGCTGTGCCCCCCTTATTGCGGTCTCGAACTCAATTTCCGCCGGATAAAGAATAACGACAAGATCCGCTTCTTCACGATGGCCGAAGTGGAATCGGTTTCCGGCCAGGAAGGCGCCTGGGATGTCAAGATCAAGATGAATCCCCGCTTCGTCAATGAGCAGTGCACGGGATGCGGCAAGTGCGCCGAAGCCTGCACGATGGAAATCTCCAACCCCTTCAACTATGGCATGGATAAGATCAAGGCCGCATATCTCCCCCACGATATGGCTTTCCCCAATCGGTACGTGGTCGATCCAGCGCTCGCAAAAAGCCCTGAAGGTCAGAAGGTCAAGGATGCATGCCCCTACGGTGCGATAGAACTCGACATGCAGGCCAAGACGGTCGACCTGACGGTCGGATCAATTGTATGGGCAACCGGTTGGAGCCCCTACGATGCAAAGAAACTTGATACCCTCGGGTTTGGAAATTATCCCAACGTCATCACGAACGTGATGATGGAGCGGCTTGCAAGCTACGGTGGCCCGACCCAGGGCAAGATCGTCCGCCCCTCGGACGGCAAGGAACCCCAGACCGTTGCTTTCGTTCAGTGCGCCGGTTCTCGGGACGAAAACCATCTTCCGTTTTGTTCATCGATCTGCTGCATGGCTTCCATGAAGCAGGCCACCTACGTCCGTGAGCAGTATCCGGATGCGAAGATCTACATTTTCTACATCGACGTTCGTGCCATCGATCGGCTCGAGTCGTTCTATGCCAAGGTGAAGGAAGACGGCAACATCGTGTTCTTCAAGGGCAAAGTGGCACGTATCGAAGAGGACCCCGCCACGAAGAAGCTGATTCTCAGGGTCGAGGACACCACTGCGGGTACCCTGAATCAGATCACTGTTGATTTGGCCGTACTGGCAACCGGTATGCAGCCGAACACGTCCCTCTCGCCTGCTCCTGCCGCCATTTCATACGATGACTACGGGTTCATTCCTTCCATAGAGGCGAAACCCGGGTTCTACGCCGCCGGCTGTACGAGGACCCCCGCGGGAGTTTCCGAATCAGTTCAGGACGGCACGGCAGCAGCACTCAAAGCCATCCAATCCGTTGTCAGGAGGTAGACTCGATGGACAAGAAAGTCGCGGTATATATCTGTTCCGGATGCGGCATCGGGGATGCCCTCGACGTGGAGCAACTCAGCAACGTTGCCACATCCGAATGCAAAGCCCCCATTTGCCGGAATCATCCGAATCTGTGCGGAGCCGAGGGCGTACAGGTCATCAAGGACGACATTGCGAACGAGGGCGTCAACACAATCATCGTCGCCGCCTGTTCGCAGCGCGTTATGTACGATGTGTTCAATTTCGAAGGCACGATCCTGGACCGCGTGAACCTGCGTGAGCAGGTCGTCTGGAGCCATCCGGCCAACGATGAAGATACGCAGATGATGGCGGAAGACTATCTGCGTATGAGCGCCGCCAGAATGAAGAACACTCTGCCCCCCGAGCCCTACAAGCCTGAGCAGGAAATGTCCAAGGACATTCTGGTCGTCGGCGGCGGTACTACGGGTATGACGGCAGCCCTCGAAGCCGCAAAGGCCGGCTATTCGGTTCTGCTCGTCGAGAAAGAAAACGAACTGGGCGGTTTCCAGAAAAACGTTTCCAAAAACGTTACCTTCCCGTTCAAGGAAGTGACTGCAAACGACCTCGACAAGTTGGTCTCAGCGGTCAAGAGCAACGATAAGATCAAGGTTTTCACAGGCTCCAGGATCGAGAAGCTCTCCGGCGGTCCCTGTGTTTTCAACGCCAAGATCCAGCAGAACGGTTCGACCACGGACAATCCCGTCGGCGCAGTTGTCCTGGCTGCCGGATGGAAGCCCTACGACCCCGAGAAACTGAACAAGAAACTCGGATACGGTGCATCCCCCAACGTAATCACCAACGTTCAGTTCGAAGAACGCGCAAAATCGGGCAAGATCACCAGGCCCGCCGACGGCCAGGCCGTCAAGACCGTTGCGTTCCTGCAGTGCGCCGGTTCGCGCGATCCCGAACATCTTGCCTACTGCTCGTCGGTCTGCTGCTTCACGGCCCTTAAGCAGGCCATCCAGGTAAAGCAGCAGGATCCGAAGTCGAACGTATTCGTGTTCTACAAAGAAATGCGCACCCCCGGCCAGGGCGAGGATTTCTTCCGCAAAGCCCAGCAGGAAGGCGTTATCTTCGTAAGAAGCCAGGATCCCGAAGTCATCGTGAACGGGTCCAAGGTTTCCGTCGATGCCTACGATGAACTCCTGGGTGACAAAGTCCTCCTGGACGACGTCGATATGGTAGTCCTGGCAACCGGTATGGTTCCGGTCACCGCATTCGGCGAAGATTACAAGGCGAAGAAACAGGAAGACGAAGACAAGAAAGAAGAAAATGCGGTTTCCGCCGATGCCATCCTGGTTTCCGACGTCCTTAACCTGGAATATCGCCAGGGACCGGAAATTCCCGGACTGCAGTATGGGTTCCCCGATTCTCACTTCATCTGCTTCCCGTATGAAAGCCGCCGCACCGGTATTTATCCTGCCGGTCCGGTTCGCCGCCCGATGGGAATTGCAAATGCCGTCGAAGATGCAACCGGCGCCGCAATGAAGGCGATCCAGTGCGTGGAGCTTACCAGCAAGGGCAAGGCTGTCCATCCGAGAGTCGGAGACATGAGCTTCCCCGAGTTCTTCATGCAGCGCTGTACGCAGTGTAAGCGTTGTACGGAAGAATGTCCGTTCGGCGCAATCAACGAAGACGAAAAGGGCAATCCTCTGCCCCAGCCCACCAGATGCCGCCGCTGCTCCGTTTGTATGGGTGCATGCCCCGAGCGCATCATCTCCTTCAAGAACTATTCAGTCGGTATGATCGGCGACATCGTCAAATCGATCAATGTTCCGGACGAGTATGATGAGAAGCCGCGTATCCTGGTACTCTGCTGCGAAAACGATGCTTATCCCGCGCTGGATATGATCGGGCTTCGCAAAATGACCTTCAACGCATGGATGCGGGTCATCCCCCTTCGCTGCCTCGGTTCTCTGAACCTGGTGTGGATCGCCGACTCCCTGTCCAAGGGTATCGACGGTATCATGCTGCTGGGTTGCCGCCACGGCGACAACTACCAGTGTCACTTTGTGAAAGGCAGTGAATTGGCCAACATCCGACTGAGCAAGGTCAAGGAAACTCTCGACCGCCTGGTTCTCGAGTCCGATCGCGTACGCTTCGAGACGGTTGCGATCACGGATTACGACAAGCTCCCGGCATTGCTCGACGAGTTTGCGGAAAAACTGGGTGAAATCGGTCCTAACCCCTACAAGGGATATTAAGAACCCGTCGGGGGGCCGCTTCGATGATTCGGAGCGGTCCTCCGATCGATTGAAGGCCGGACGAATAGCCTAAGGAGGTAAAGGGATGAGCAACAAAATCGACCCCAACTTGATTGGGGAATTGAAAGAATACGGGCTGAAGGACGCCGGCAAGTGTTACAATTGCGGAACGTGTACCGCAACCTGCGACCTGGCGACGCCGGAAAATCCTTTCCCGAGGAAAATGGTTCGCTATATTCAACTCGGGCAGAAGGAAAAAATTCTGAAATCTCCGGAGCCCTGGCTCTGTTACTACTGTGGCGATTGCTCCAGCAGATGCCCCCGCGGAGCGGAACCCGGCGAAACGATGATGGTTCTGCGCCGTTATCTCACTTCGCTCTATGACTGGACGGGTTTTGCCCGCAGATTTTACACTTCCGAGAGCTTCGAAATAATGGCAGTGAGTGTAGTGGCTCTCCTGGTCGGGCTCGGGATGATCATTTTCCGCCACAGCCCTGCAAATTTTGAACACGCAGCCCTTAATTCCGTCTGGCCTTCCGAAGCTATCGAGAAGGCAGACCTTGTTATGGCGGCCATACTGACATTCTTCCTGCTCAGCAACGTCGTCCGGTGCGTGAAAATAGTAATGGGAGATTACCTGGGCAAAATACCCCTGTCCATGTATACGAGTGAACTCAAGGAACTGTTGATGAACTTCCTTACCCAGAAGGAATTCGGAAAGTGTAAGGACAGGAAGCAATGGTTCGTTCACCTCATGATCATGACAGGGTACGCGTCCGTTTTCCTGATGGTTGTCGTCCTGATCAACGGTCTTACGATCGAAAGCTTGAAGTTCCAGCGCGACTGGCCGGAATACAACTTTTTCCATCCCATCCGCCTGATCGGCTACTACGCGACGTTCGCCATCATGTACGGCACGACCTACGCCATTATTGGGCGTCTGAAGAAGAGCAAACCGGTTTACAAAAACTCGCATCCTACCGACTGGATGTTCCTGATTTTGCTGCAAGCTACCACTCTGACCGGTATCTTTGTTCATTTCACGCGCCTTCTGGATTGGCCGATGACTACTTACGCGATCTACGTCATCCACATGATGGTCGCCATCCCGATGCTGGTACTCGAAGTACCCTTCGCAAAATGGGCGCACCTGGCATACAGGCCAGTCGTCCTTTTCCTGCTGAGAGTCAAATCGAAGTACACGGCAGAGCAGCAGGCAGGTGAAACGATGCTGGCTGCGAAGCCCGCCGCTTAAGAGTTGTCGGTAATCTCGGAAAAATAGGAAAGCCCATCCTGCACGGATGGGCTTTTTCTGTTTATGAAGGGAATTCTTTCAGAACTGGACGCACTCACCGCCGATACAGAACCTTTCGCCTTTCTTTTCCGCCGACCGGAGGGAAAGCGATATCGTGAGCACCGCCCATCCGCTGAAAAGCAGATCGATGCCGACAATGATCCCTATTACCCACAGGGCGGCGAACGGCATTTGTCCCCAGATTATGAAGGCAAGAATGATGGATACTATCCCGCTGAAAAGGGTCCAGCCCCAATTGGAAGTGGGACGCATCCGGAATGACTGGATTATCTTGAAAACGCCTTCAATTAGGAAAAAGGCGATCAGAAAAGATGTCAAAGTGACAACCCCGCTCAGGGGGTGAGACAGGAGGATTATGCCGAACAGGAGATAGATGACGCCCAGCACGAGGTCCGTTATGAATCGGCCGGACCTGCGCCTCCAGCGAAAGGCATGTATGATCAGCATGATGCCCGCGATGTCGAACAGGATTCCGATAAGGTTTTCAATTGCGAATGTGGCGACAAACGGCAGAAATATAGCAAAAAGCCCCAGGATGATCATGCATGTCCCCAAGGCGATGAACCATCCGACATTCTTCGTCAGCTCTTCTTTAAATGCAGCCGGCGTCTGTTCCATTGTAATTTTCTCCTTTCAGACAACGTGACTACTGGGAATATACCTTAAATTAAGATAGTATCGGAAAACGCGAAGTCGATTGGGGATGCCTCAGGGAGGAACTGGGCTGAACTGATTGAACGGGCTTTGGAGAACCGATTTACCAGACAGGCTTGAATTTCAATATTTTGATCAGGCTGATTCGATGTAGTGGTAATATGTCAATGGGGGTCGCAAAAAAAGAAGACGAGGAGTACTTTCCTCATCGTTCCCATTGCAACCGAAGTCTGAATACCTAAAATTCGTGTTTGAATCCGCGATGAAATGTGAATCGTTCGAGAATAATTTCTTTGCCCCGCAAAGCCTTGCGCGGGGCGGTTTTGAACTACTAATACGGAAGCCGCTGGAGGCGGCGCTCCACTCAACTCGATTGCAATCGGGAAGAGGGGATCCAAGTGGAGATCATGGAGCCGGGACCTTTTTCACTGAACTGCCCCGGAAGCATTCATCTGAATTTCTTCATTAAGGATTGGTGCAAAATGGCAAAAGAACCTCAGATCGTACATTCCTTCCCCAAGAACCCCCTGGAGGAAGTCAGGTCGTCCGTGACGTATTACAAAGGAAAACAATACGTGGATATCCGCATCTACTACAAGGGCGACGACGGCGAGTTCCACCCGTCCAAAAAGGGTGTGACGCTTTCCGTCGAACTCTTTCCGGAACTCGAGGCCGGGATGCAGAAGCTGAAGGAAGCGTTGGGGGAAGAATAGGGGAGGGTGGTTTTGTCCGGGGGGGCGAGGGAAAGCTGTTGGGGGGGCGGCTCAAATCGG
>JAEZHY010000027.1 GCA_023416335.1 Pseudomonadota bacterium
CGGAGACTACGGCGTATGCGAGCACTGTGGAGAGGACATCTCCCTGAAGAGGCTCGAGGCCATGCCGTGGGCTCGGCTTTGTATCGACTGCGCCAGGGAATTCGAGCGCAAGCAGCAGGTGCTTCCAACCCCTGTCGAGATAATCGAAGGCAACGAACTTCCCGATGAATACCAGGGACTGTCGAACAACCAGATTTTGAAAATCATTCACGACCAGATAGAAACGGACGGTCGCATCGATACGGAAGAACTCGCCATTTCACTTCGGGACGGGGTTTTGTACCTGGAAGGCACGGTCGGAGGCGAGCCGGAACGTCAGATTCTTGTGCAGATAATCACGGACGTGCTCGGTTTCTCGGCTGTTGTGGACCACCTGTCAACCAGCGATGTCGTTTTCGAACGGGAGGACAGGACGCCGGACAAGAAGGGGAGCCGTGGATCGACGATGCAGGATAAGCTCTTTTACGATCAGGAGGATCTGGAGGAAGATCTTTTCGAGGCGGGCGACGACAAATCCTATCACCCCCCGGAGGAGCCGCTCCCGCAGCAGGAATACGAACCTCGACGCCCGTATGACAGGCACAGGGAGAACACCATTTGATTCAATAGCATTGCGGACAAAACTAAAAAATTCCGTGGACTTGAGTTGCCGGGACAGCCGCTTCATCGTCCGGCGTCAACACCACCCGTTGCTTTCCCACCAGGCTGTCGCACGGGCAGGTCGATCGTGAATGTAGAACCTTTTCCCGGCAGGCTCCGGGCTGTTATTGCGCCCCCATGCCTTTCCACTATTTTCCTGCAAATGGCAAGCCCCATTCCTGTTCCTTCGTATTCGCTCCGCGTATGCAATCGCTGGAAGGGTGCAAAAATCTTCCGGGCAAACTCCTGTTGGAAACCAATTCCGTTATCCTCGATCAGGATTTGACACATTGCATCGTTTTCCATCTTGCTATAAACCCTGATTTCCGGAGCTACATCTTTTTTCGTGTATTTTACAGCATTCCCGATTAGATTTTGAAAAAGCTGCTTCATCTGTGTTTCATCTGCTTCGATTGTCGGCAAATCCGATACTACAATCTTAACTCCCTGGCACATAAGTCTGAGTTCGAACAGATGAATGACTTCCTGGAACAACCCGTTGAGATTGACGGTCTTATACGGTTCCGGCTTGGCGGCGACACGGGAAAACTTTATGAGGTCCTGAATTAGCTGCCTCATACGATCTGCCGCTCTTTCCATTCTCATCAGATAATCTGTTCCGGTCCTTCCAAGTTCCGCGGCGCAGTTCTTTCTCAGCATACCTCCAAAGGTCTGAATCTTTCTGAGAGGCTCCTGGAGATCATGCGAAGCTATGAACGCAAAGTCCTGCAACTCCTGATTCATGATTTCAAGTCTTGCCGTGTAAGCTTTGAGGGCTTCTTCGGCAGCTTTACGCTCGCGCCGCACTGCCGCTTCCCGGAGTTCACGAACCACTGCCTGCCCGAGCCTGCGCATATTGTCTTTCATTACATAGTCGTGAGCGCCCGCCTTCATCGCATCAACTGCGACCTCTTCACCGATTTTTCCGGACATGATTATAAACGGTATATCCAGGCCGGAGTTCTTCAGGATCGTAAGCGCGGCAATTCCGTTGAATCTGGGGAGAACATAATCCGAGATAATAATATTCCAACTCCCGTTCTTGAGGGCCTTCTCCATCGCCTCCGGGGTTTCGACACGTTTTACTTCAGGGTCGTAGCCGCTGCGCCGGAGTTCGCGCATCAGCAGCAGGGCGTCGTCCTCCGAATCCTCGATCAACAAGACGCTGAGCGGCTGTGTCATACTGCCCCCTTCTGTATATCCCAGACTACTGTCATATCCTTTTCGATCCGAAAGGAGGTTGGTTCATCACCAGCCAGTATAAGCCCAATTGTTTCACCGCCTCGGAAAACTGCTTGAAATCCACCGGTTTGCGGATGTAGCTGTTTGCTCCGAGCTGATAGCTCTCTATTCTGTCTCTTTCTTCATTGGAAGTCGTGAGGATAACGATCGGAAGCAGTCTGGTCCGCTCGTCGGCGCGTATTCGCCGCAGTACTTCGAGACCGTCCATTCTCGGCATCTTCAGATCGAGCAGGATCACCTGAGGCATTATGCTGGTATCCCGGCCCGCAAAAGCACCTGATCCCAAAAGGTAGTCAATGGCTTCGACCCCGTCTCTTACGACCTGAACGACATTTGCCACCCTGTTGTTCTTGAGCGCTCTCAAGGTAAGCTTCACATCATCAGGGTTATCTTCCACCAGCAGGATATGCTTGTCCATTTTTCTCTCTTTCCGAGGACAATCTAAAGTAGACTGTAGCTCCTTTGTCCTGCTCTCCTTCAATCCAAACCCAGCCGCCATGACGTTCGATAATGCGCTTGACCGTGGCGAGTCCTATACCAGTGCCGGGAAATTCTTCCATGCTGTGCACTCGCTGAAAGGGTTGAAACAGTTTTCCCGCGTATGCCATATCGAATCCCGTGCCGTTGTCCTTCACAAAATAGGTAAGAGCGCCATCCTTTTCCATGGAGCCAAATTCTATTTTTGCAGCTTCGGTTTTCCCGGTGAACTTCCATGCATTTTCGATCAGATTCTCCAATGCCACGCTGAGCAGCCGTTCATCACCTTCGACAAAGAGATTATCCTCTATCAGGAATTCCACTTTCCGTGTCGGCTGAGTCTTCATTTTCGCTTCTGCCGTCTTTCTGAACAGCATGCTCAGGTTCAGACGCTGCAGCGTCATTTCCGCCCTGGTCAGCCGGGAAAGGTCCAGAAGATCGTCGATAAGCTGTCCCATTTTTTGAGATGCCGCTGATATCCGTCGCAACGCATCTTTTCCATCCTCGTCGAGCTTATCGAAATAATCTTCCATGAGGACCTGGCTGAAACCCGCAATACCCCGAAGCGGTGCCCGAAGGTCGTGTGAAACCGAATAAGCGAAAGCTTCAAGTTCCCGATTGGCTGCGTCGGCTGCCTCTTTGGACCTTTGGATCAAATCGATTGCTTCCCGCAACTCGCGGTTGATATTCTCGGTTTTTTCCCTCTCGATGCTGAAATCCTCGAGGAGATTGAGCATTGCCCGCTGTGTGTTCTCAAACCTGGATTTCTCAGCGGCAAAATCCTCCAAAATATTGATAAACGCGCTCTGTACCTGTGCGAGACGCTCCTTTTCCTCGGCAATATCCTGGAGAATATTCAGGAGCGCCCTTCCATAATCTTCCGGTCCGAAATCCCCGATCTTTGGTGAAAGGATCAAAGAAGCCGTCATAACTGACTGATTCCTGCCGCCTTTCCACTTCGAACTTCTTCAATGGTCTTGCGCAATTCCTCGATTTCTTTCTTGAGTTCTATCATCTTCAGTTCACGTCCGATTGTGAGCTTTTGAAATCTTTCGAGTTCGGCCAGCCTTTCAAGCTCTCGGGCCCGTTCTTCCTCGCGGGCTCTCTGTTCCGCGATCTTTGCTTCCGCTTCTTTTTGAGCGGTGATATCACGGGCGGCGGCAAATACCCCGAGCACTTCTCCCATAACGTCACGGTATACCGAAGCATTATATAGGACGTCCATGAGTCGGCCATCCTTGTGCCGGATCGTAAGCGGATAGTCCGTGACAAATCCTTTGGAGAAAACTTGCATGTAACCCCTGCGAGCATTTTCCGGTTCGGTGAAATAATTGGAAAAATCGGTCCCTATCAGCCGCTCTCGTGAAACTCCGGTGATTATTATAGTCGCTTCATTAACATCGGTAATTTTCCCTTCAGGACTGATGGTGACCAAGGGGTCAAGACTCGCCTCGATCAGACTTCTGGCATATTGGGATGCCTGATGGAGCTTTTCCTCTGCCTGTTTCTTTTCCGATATGTCCGTGCTTATGAGGAGATATCCGATCGGATTTCCCGAGGCGTCATTTCGGCGCGTTACGACCACGGTTGCCCAAAATCGGGAGCCATCCTTTCGGACACGCTGGAACTCACCTTCCGCAAGGCCCTCGGTATGTGCGGTATCCAGCAAATGCGCAACTGCTCCCGATTCGGTATCATCCGGCGCATGAAGAATACTCGAATCTCTTCCGATGATCTCATCGGCCGCGTAGCCGTAATTTCGCCGAGCCCCCTCATTCCAGGAAAGGACACGATGGTCGAGATCTATTCCTATGATAGAGTATTTTGTCGAACTGTCGAGAATGTTATCAAGGAAGGTCTTGGTCTCCACAAATTCACGCATGACGCGCTTCGATTCGGTTACATCCCTTGCCGCGGCGAAAACGCCGAGTACCTTGCCGCGCGTGTCCTTATAGACGGAGGCGTTGTAAAGGACGTCCACAAGGCTGCCGACACTGTGCCGGATCGTGAGCGGATAATCGGTTACAAACCCTTTTTCGAATACCTGACGGTATCCCTCCCGGGCTCTTTCAGGCTCTGTGAAATAGTCGGAGAAGACAGTGCCAATCAGCTTTTCGCGCGGAACGCCGGTGACCTTGACGGTGGCTTCATTTACGTCCGTGATCTTTCCTTCAGCGCTGATAGTCACAAGCGGGTCAAGGCTGGCTTCGATAAGGCTTCTTGCATACTGGGAAGCCTGCCTCTGCATGGTAACGTCTCGCGCTGCGGCGAATACTCCCATAACGTTCCCGGCAACATCCTTGTAGACTGAAGCATTATAGAGGACTTCAACCAGTTTTCCGTCTCGGTGCCTGATTGTCAAAGGATAATCAGTGACAAAGCCCTTCTGAAAAACCTGTTGATAACCCTGCCGTGCTTTCTCAGGTTCTGTAAAGTAATCGGAAAAATCCGTTGCGATCAGCTTTTCACGGGGAACACCGGTCACCTCAACAGTGGCTTCGTTGACATCGGTGATCTTTCCTTTAGGACTGATTGTGACAAGGGGGTCCAGGCTGGCCTCGATCAGGCTCCTGGCATATTGGGCCGCATCGCGCTGGGCCGTGATATCACGCGCAGCGGCAAAAACACCCAGGACATTTCCTTGGACATCCCTGTAGATCGATGCGTTGTAAAGAACATCTGTGAGTTGCCCGTTACTGTGCCGGATGGTAAGCGGGTAATCGGTGACAAACCCTTTTGAAAAAACCTGTCGATAGCCCTCACGGGCATTTTGCGGCTCGGTGAAATACTCTGAGAAGTCAGTGCCGATAAGTTTATCGCGAGGAACCCCAGTCACCTTGACAGTGGCTTCGTTTACGTCTGTGATCTTTCCTTCGCCGCTTATGGTAACCAGGGGATCGAGGCTTGCCTCGATCAGGCTTCTAGCGTATTTCGATGTAGCCTGCAACTGGTCGTCAATGCGTTTCCGTTCTGTGATGTCGCGTGCTATTGAGGAAGCTCCGACGAGCAATCCCGACGCGTCCCGTATCGGCGATACGCTGAGGGAGACATGGATGAGCGCGCCGTCCTTGCGCTTTCGGATTGTCTCATAATGATCGACCCGGTATCCCTTTCGGATTCTTTCAAGAATCTCATCCATTTCCCTGATGCGGTCACGGGGCAAGAGAATAGAAACCGGCTTGCCGATCACTTCGTCTGCTAAATATCCATATATCGATTCAGCAGCCCGGTTCCATATAGTAATGATCCCTTCCAGCGTCTTGCCAATGATGGCGTCGTCGGAGGAATCAACTATCGAAGCCAGCAGAGTTGTTTTGGTGCGTCCATCCTTCAATTTATGTACGCTCTCTTTCCGTCTCTTCCGTCCACTGCCACTTCCCCTGCGTTCGGTTTCACATCCCACGACTCGTATCTCCGCACGTATCTCCGTAGAAATTTTCAAAAAACTAGATGATTCATATTCAGAAAACCACGCCCGAACCAAAAAAGGAAGAAAAAACATGAAGGGTTTTGAAAAATCGGTTCGGGAAATGACCTTTCTCCCAAAACTTTTTCGACACGGATGAACACGGATAGACACGGATGGAGGGAGAAACAAAAGAATCCAGTCAGGGGACGAGTCGAATACTTCACTGCATCCATAATCGGTGTTTCATTTTGATATTTCCAATATCCTCCCGGACCGTGCGTTTCTAGCCACATTTTTGTTTATCCGTGTCTATCCGTGTCCATCCGTGTCAAAAAGGTTTTCCCGCCGGTTCTCAAGCTTTTTTGGGCTCCCGGGCCGGCACGGTCGGGAAACCGTGCTTCGACTCAACGCAGGCTCATGCAAATGCTGCGAATAAAGGTTGGTCTTAGCCCCCAAACGCAAAAATCCC
>JAEZHY010000030.1 GCA_023416335.1 Pseudomonadota bacterium
CAGACGGTTCCTGGGGGTATTTCTTTCCGTGATTCCCGGATTTCGCATCCGTGTTTATCCGTGTCCATCCGTGTCGAAAGGAAGCGGCCGGGTACTCCAGGGGGTATTGACGCAGGTGGGGAGCGGATGGCGGAGGGAGACATGCACGTGGTTGGAAGCAGGAGCTTCAGGGACAGGGGTCCCCAAGGAGGACCTTGGGAACCAGCGGACAGCAGAAGGTTCCAGGGGGGTATTTCTTTCCGTGATTCCCGGATTTCGCATCCGTGTTTATCCGTGTCCATCCGTGTCGAAAGGAAGCGGCCGGGTACTCCAGGGGGTATTGACGCAGGGTGGGGAGCGGATGTCGGGCATTTTTCGCGATGGCCGGATGGTGGGCACGATAAAGCTGGTGCCCACCCTACCGTACTCCCGGCGCCATTGACACTATGGCATTGTTTTTTTTCGTGATTTTCGTGTATTTCGTGGTTAAGGATTTTGTTTTTGCATTTTGGTTGCGGCTCTGCTGCTCACCAAGAGCGATGGGTTGCACTCCGAGACTGTGTCGTAATCGACCGGAGTTGGGCTGGTTTTCATCGACAACACGACACAGTCTCTCCGTTCCACCCATCCTACGGCCTTATCCAATTGTTTTCTTTCGTGATTTTCGTGTATTTCGTGGTTAAGGATTGTGTTTTTGCTTTTTGATTGCGGCTGTGCTGCTCCAGGAATTTCGTGGTCTAAAGTTTTTGCCCCGTGGAAAGATCTCCCGTTTCCCGGTTGTTCTTTGACAAAATAGACGGACGCAAGTCTGAAAATCGCGGGGAATTTCCTCCTGCGTGTCAGGGTTTGTCAACCTTGGAAGACTTTGTCAGACTTCTGTAAGGCCTGTGTCAGGGTTTATCAGGGTTCTCAATCTCTTCCGTTCAAGGTTTATCAAGCTTTATCAGTGCTGGTAAAGGGTGGTTAGGGTTAAAATTTTTTGGATACTGCCAAGGTCTCACCTCGAAAGCCGGCAATGTGCGATTACGGCACGGTCTGGGAGACCCCGCCGTAACTCACAACAGTTTCCCTGCAGTGTCGCAACCCGGTTCCGGCTCACAACACCCGCAACCGCATGGTCATAGGACGCCAATCGGAAATCACCATTGCATTATCCCAGGCCGCCCCCTCCCCTGTCCCGATTTTGGAATTCACACAATGGAGCATCTCTGTTATCGTTATTAACATCTATAAACTGTCTAACAAGGGCGGTTTTCTTCCGTCGTATTCCGTTCCCACCTCAAAAACGGAGTATTCTGCGTGAAAAATTCCTTACCGTACCAAAAAGTCAGGGCGATTCAGGTCGGGAAAGACAAGTCTATTTCTCGACTCATCTCGGAAATGGCTCAGACCGGATTCCAGGGACGCAAACTTGCGGAGATCTGCGACGTATTCGAAGAAATGATCCGGCAGGACGATTTGACCATCATGCTGGGCTACGCCGGTTCTCTCTCCGTTGCCGGGCAATGGCGGATCATAAGCTGGCTGATCGAGCAGCACTATATCGATGTCCTTGTCGGCACAGGAGCGAATCTCACCGAGGACATCGTCGACGGGATGGGACGCGCGTATTACAAGGGTACGCCCAATTCGGACGACGAGTATCTATGCCGGGCCGGATTCAATCGCTATTACGATATTTATGGAACGGAAAAAGACTACCTGGAGATGACCGAACACATCACCGATTTCATATTGACCCTCGACGAAAATTACAAATACTCCTCGCGGGAATTTCTCCATCAGCTCGGGACTTATCTGGGCGATCGCGGCATCCAAAGCATCCTCGTTTCGGCAGCCCGCAATAATGTCCCGGTCTTCTGCCCCGGAGTAGCAGACAGTCCGGTAGGGGATGCGGCCCTCTTGGCAAAAAGCAGAGGCTTTTCTCTCACAATTGACGCGGTGAAAGATTATGTGGAATTCATGAGCATGTCCGAGGTCGTCAAAAATACGGGGGTATTCTATATCGGAGGCGGCGTTCCGAAGGACTTCATCCAGCTTTTTGCCGTCTGTGCCGACCTGCTCTATCCCGGGAAAATAGTTCCGAACCGCCCCAACCCGCTGACACGCGAAGGAACGGACGAGACATACCATCCTCATAAATATGCCATCCAGATTACGACCGATTCTCCGCAATGGGGGGGCCTTTCCGGCTGCACTTTCGAGGAAGCAACTTCCTGGGGCAAGGAAATGAAGGGAGGGAGAACCGCTCAGTGTTACTGCGACGCCACCATTGCCCTGCCCATTCTTGCCCACGTGATTGCGGAACGAGTCGAGAATGCCCGCAAAGGAACGGATTTTTCCGGCCTGTTCGGCAAGGCCGGTTAATGGCTGCCGAAACCAAAACATTTTACGACACGGATGAACACGGATAGACACGGATGCAGAGAGCGGCAAAAGAATTTATTCAGGAGAAATCTGATAACCGGCTCATTTCATCTCACATGACAGGTTTTGAGCCGCAGAGTCCTCATATGAGAAGCGGCCCCAAGGCTGCCGAAACCAAAACATTTTACGACACGGATGAACACGGATAGACACGGATGCAGAGAGCGGCAAAAGAATTTGTTCAGGAGAAATCTGATATAACCGGCTCAATTCATCTCGCATGATAGGTTTTGAGCCGCAGAGTACTCAATAAGTTCAGACCTCGCATCTTGTTTTTATCCGTGTCCATCCGTGTCCATCCGTGTCAAAAAGCAGCGGTCCGCAGGGGAAATTTGGTAACCGGCTCAATTCATCTCACATCACAGGTATTGAGCCGCAGAGTCCTCAATGAGTTCAGACTTCGCATCTTGTTTTATCCGTGCCCATCCGTGTCAAAAGTCAGCGGCGGCAATAGAATCCAAAGGCACTGAATTTTGCCCTTCTATATTGAGCATCAGATACCCCGTCACTAGCTTCTAAATATCTATTCGCAATGTCCGGGAGTGCTCGGCCTTCGAATACCGATGCGGCAGGTAGGAAGCTCCCTATTATTAGAAGCGGGGTTCTTTTGGGAACAGGAGGAGCAAATGGATTTTCGGATCCCGTACGAGTTTCAGGAAGACTTGAACAGCTATAAGAAGTTTCTTGCAGAGTATCTTACTCCCAATCTTTCGAAGTGGTATTCCGAGAGGGAAATTCCCCGGGAGTTTTTCCAGCAGCTTGGTGCGCGCGGTTGGCTCGGTTTGGAGATATCTGACGATTTTTTCCAGGAGCAGCCATCCCTGAAGCAGGCCCTCCAGCAGGAAACCCTCGGGACATTGTCGCCCGGGGTCGGGGTTGCCGTGCTCGTTCAAATCTCACTCGGAACGAAGGGGATCGTTCTTTTCGGAAATGAGGAACAGAAAGCGAAATACGTTCCACGGGCCGCAAAAGGCGAGCTTCTCGTTTGCCTCGGAAACACCGAACCAACCGCCGGAAGCGATGTGGCGGGGCTGGCGGCAACGGCCGAAAAGGTGAACGGGGGCTGGGTGCTCAACGGCACCAAGTCCTACGTTACCAACGGATACATCAGCGATCTCGCGCTGATCACCGCGATCTCGGACCCCGATGCATCCCGGAACAGCCGGATTTCCATGTTCCTGGTGGACCTCTCCTCCGAAGGAGTGAGCCGGACAAGGCTGCACAAGCAGGTCTGGATTCCTTCCGACTTGACCCGGATTCAATTGAAAAACGTTTTCGTCCCGGAAGGCAATCTTATCGGCACACAAGGCAGAGGGCTCCAGCAGGTGCTCGAAATTTTCACCAACAGCCGGATCACCATCAGCGCCCTCACGCTCGGCACGGCTCTTGGAGCTTTTCGCAACGGGGTCGAGCATGCCGGGAAAAGAAAGATTTTCGGCCGGAGCGTGCTCGATTTTCAGGCAAAGTCTTTCGAGGCGGCGGATTTCTACGCCAGGCTGGAGGCCGCCCGGATGGTCCTGTGGAAGACCTGCTGGGAAAAGGACGAAGGTCTGGACTTCAGGCTTGGAGCGTCAATTGCCAAGTATCTGTCGGTGGAACTGGCGCGGGCGGTCGGGACGTGGGCGGCTGATCTGTTCGGGGCGGCTTCCGTAGTGCAGGAACACCCGATCCACAAATATCCGATGGACGCCTGGGCATCGTCTCTGGGAGAAGGCACACAGGACGTTCAGAAGTTGATCATTTTCCGGGAAATGACGAAGCGGGACTTTGGAGTTGCTACTCCCGCAGAGTAAATCCCAGG
This sequence comes from Pseudomonadota bacterium, assembly GCA_023416335.1. Next base: position 4,208 of record JAEZHY010000030.1, read on the forward strand.
TCTCCTATCATCTGCAGGTCCTGCTGCGAATCCCGTCCCGCAACGGTGAGCAGGTCCCCGATCATGATTCCGGTTGCGCCTGCGTAGAACACCATCGACTGCAGGTCACGCAGGTGAATCCGCCCGGCGCATACCTTGAGTTCCGCTTTGGGGTTCATCATGCGGAACATGGCGATGCTTCGCAGCATATCGAGCGGTTTCATGATCTCGCGGGCTTCCATCCGTGTGCCTGCGATCGGGACCAGGAAATTGAGCGGAATCGAATGCACTTCTTCACGCGCAAGGATGGCGGCAAATTCGACCCTCTGATCGAGGCTCTCGCCCATCCCGAGAATTCCGCCGCAGCAGATCTCAAGGCCAGCCTTTTTCACCTCCCTGACCGTGTCGATCCGGAGGGCATAAGAGTGCGTGGAGCAGATCTGCGGGAAGAAGCTCTCCGAAGTCTCCAGGTTGTGGTGAAAGCGCTTGAAGCCCGCTTCCTTCAGAGCGGCCAGTTGTTTGCCGTCAAGACAGCCAAGCGAGGCGCACCAGTTCAGGCCCGGAGTTTTGGTTCGCTGTGCCGCGTCGCAGATGATTTCGATGTCTTTTTCCTTGAGCGCCTTGCCGCTGGTTACGACGCCGAAATGGGTAACCGGCAACTCTGAGGCTTTCAGGTAGGCAGATCCGATCTCCCCGGCAGCAGCAAGACCGGTGATATTTGCATTCGTGCGATGGTGTGCGGACTGCGCACAGAAGGCACAGTCTTCACTGCATGCGCCGCTCTTTGCATTCATAATGGAGCACATTATGAGTCCGTCGCCGAAATATCTCCTTCGGAAAAGCGTCGCACACGCGAGAATTTCCGGTATGTCTCCGGGTTCGCTCAGCAGTATCTCCCGGGCAATTTCGCTCGAGACGGGTAAACCGGCCTCCGCGGCCCTGCGCATTTCTTTTCTGCTCGTTTGGTTCATTTTGCATTTCCCCGCATGAGTTGAGAATGATTTGAATGGTAAACCTGTAAGCCTGGAGGGGTTGACAATAACAGAAGAGAATTTGCAAATCACTCAAAAAGAAGGAAATTCCGTATCCGCCGGCAACCGGTCCGAATTCCTAACATGTTGAAAATTTCGACGGGGTCATGTAGAAGAGGCGAATCGACCAGTTCCGCCTTACAATCACCAATCAAAAAGGATCAGTATGAAAATCAAAAACTTGGCACTCTGCTTCGGCTTTCTCCTTTGCATTTCCGTTGCTCTGCAGGGCTTTGCACGAGCAGACATTTACTTCGAAAACGAGAATGTCACTACGAAGGTTCCTCATCAGAAGGATGGGACCGCCATTCAAAAGAATTACCTCACCGCCGGTGCGTCCAGGATTGAAATGGGAGACGGGAAGGTGGTCATCGTGGACTACAATTCCATGAAGATGTACACCCTGAATCCCCAGGCAAAAACCTATACGCTTGTAGATATGAATGAAATGGGCATGCCCGCTAACCTGCCCGCCGCCGAAAAGGAAAAGATGGGCAAAGTGATGGGCAGCATGATGACCATCAATGTGGTCCCGACGAATGAAACCAAAACTATCGAAGGCTACAGCTGCAAGAAGTACAACGTCACCATGGCGATGATCCAGGGAGAGTACTGGGTAACGCAGGACATAAAAGGGTACAAGGAACTGAAGTCGATCGCGGAAAAGCTGGCGGCAATCCTTGAAAAGAACCCGATGCTCAGGCAGATGAGCGTTGCCGGAATGGTCGAAAAACTGAACGGCTTTCCAGTGGTAACCACCAATAAGGTCATGGGCGGGACAGTTGTCAGCACCTTGAAGAAAGTGGAACAGAAACAGCTGGACCCTGAATTGTTCAAGGTCCCCAAAGGTTACGCACAGAAGGAATCCCAGGGCGCAGGCGGCCCGCAGTAATCCCCGCATCAAAAAGAACGGGACGGGCAAGGATTTCTCCCGCCCGTCCCGTCTTTCTTTTCCCTATTAAGCGAAGCCGCCGCATTCCCGGATGCGGTTTGAACGAGAATGAAACTTCATTCGGAAGTGCGGCAGCGACGGTAGGGAAGCAAAGCGCGGTCCGATATTTAGGGTGCCCACCACCCAGCCATCCCGATTAACCATCATCCAAGGGGACAGAAGGTGGGCACGTTGAAGCTGGTACCCACCCTGCGCTGCTTACCGTCCACTCAATCGAAGTTTCATAAGAGGTTATTTCCTTAGCCCACTGAGGTTCGGTCCGGTGTTTTTCAGGCAATTTCTCCCTGAATCGTCAACTCCTTTCCCATCGGGCGCTCTCCTAATCGCCGAGCAAAAGCATCAATATAGCCGGCAATGAGTTGTTCAGACCACCCCCACCCCCGTTGGAGTTCACGTGACTGGTGAATACCGAGTCCACGGTCACGCTTGGGTATGTACTGGCCGGGTTGGTGCCTCCAATCGTATTGGATGCAAATACCCGGTACCAGTAGAGAGTGCTTGTGCCGCCAATAACATCGGAATAGGTTCTGATCCCTGTGGTCGGCCCATCAGCCCCGGACGGCACCGTCGCTACGGTCACCACGTTCTGGGTGAATGCCGGGTCCGTGGCTCTCTGAATCGTGAAGGAAGTCTCGTTTCTGGAATTGTCGGTCCAGGTCAGGTTGACATGGCGGCTCGGGCCGCTGCCCACACTGATGGCATTCAGGTTGGAAGGCGCGTCCGGCGCAACTGCCAGGCCCATGGGCCGCATCATATCGTTTTCTTCGTGGCTGAGGATATGGCAGTGCCAGGTATACTCGAACCCGAAGTTGACCATTTGATTGGTCATGGCCGGTGTTAGATTTCCGCCGTCCGTAATGTCGATTTGCGAGAACCCCATGTCATTGCCCAAGGGCATTGTCGGATTCAGCGGGCGAATGTTGTTGGGAAGTTTGAAAGGTACAGCGGGTTTTTTAGGCCTCAAGGCAACAATCGTGTCTTCCAGAGGGCTCACCCTCAACGTATCCTTCCATCCCAGTTCGTTGTCGTCGGGAAGCCTGATGAACCCGTCCCAGCCAACCCGGTTGACCAGCTGAACGTCAAAGAGATGGAAGTGGATCGGGTGAGTATCGACACCGTTATGTGTGATGCGCCAGATCTGGGTTTCATCCGGCTTCACGATCTCGGTGAGCGGATCGATGAAGTTCTGGAGAATGAAGTTCTGAGTCGCGGCATTGATTCCCTTCACCTCGAGCCCCAGCTTCGCGCTCATCCGGCCGTAGTCGTCAAAAACCCCTCCCATTTCGTCGTGGATCGCCTTCCGCTCCATTGCGAAATTGCTGTTGAGCGTAAGCGTATTATCGGGATTGACCGTATAGAAACTGATCGCATCGTCGGCAATCCTGGAAATCCCCCAGTTGGGGAATATTGCCGGAAAATTGGCGTTGTAGTTGGAATTATATGCCCTCTGGCCTACGACAATCGGATGCTGGGTCGAGGCGAAAACGCCGGTCGGCGAGGCAAAAGCCGCCTGCAGGCTGCTCAGGAAAGCCATATCGTAATCATCGGGGGTCGCTGTTCCTCCCGATCCCTTGACCCTGATCTGCATCACCGTCCTGATGTTTGGACCCACTCCAGGCAGAACCGGGCCGTAACCGCCAATGTCGGTACGGTCCGGAGCGCCCGTATAATAGTCGTAATGCGGGTCAAGAGCAGGGAACGCCGTGGGAGCATCGTTGTAGAGGATAAGCGTCTGGCCGGCGAACTTGGAGAAGTCCACGACCACGTCGGCCCGCTCGGCCGGAGCAACGAAAAGTGTTCCGCCGCCATCCCGCTGGTTGAGCACGTTTCCGAAATTGAACATTGTCGGGTCCGCGTTCCACTGGACCGGTTGGTTCGGCAGGGCCACAGGTTTGGGCAGCACGCCGCCTTCAGTACCTATCTGGATGAAAGCCGGCCCACGGGTTGCCGGATCCGGGACACCGCCCTCCCTGCCGTCGGTCGGCCACTTGGCCGGGAATCCGGCGGTAGCTGAGGCCGGAACCATCGCGACTTCCGTCAGGTCTGTGGGACCAGTACCCGTGAAGTTATAAGGCGCTACGGTCGGGTTGGTGTAGCCGACTTTGCTGACCGCCCGATACAACTGCAGGTTGAGAAACCTGTCGTGAGAGGCGTTCAGGATTTGGAAGCGATACTTTGTCGGGTCCACTTCGACGGTAGGATAAGCCGTGCCGTTGACCATCATTGTGTCCAGAAAAGCTTCCGCGCCCCAGGACGGATGGGGCGTTCCCGGTCTTTCGGGCGGCTGGCAAAACCCCAGGGTCGGATCGCAGGACGCATTGTAGTACTCGTTGGGAACAGCCCCGTAATTAATACAGTACGGGGGCACCGCATCGGGGGAGGACCCGCATATCGGGGTTGGCGGGAAGAACCACGGACCGTACATCCAGCGCCCCATCATGTTCACGCCGGTCATGTCGGGATTGTACGGGTTCTGAGCAGGCATATACACATGGGGCCACCAGAGATCGCCCGTTACAGGTGTCGTGACTGCCGGTTTGTTCGGATTCGTTCCCCAGGCCCATGTCGGGTCTGTTGTCATTACGTTGCTTGCGTCAACAAAGGTTTTGTCCTGAATGATAAGTGGAAAAACGTGGTCGTAATCGGGAGTGGTCCCGAGAGTGCCGGGGACGCCAAGAGCAGCCAGCCTGTTTTCCAGGTCCGGATCTTTTATGAGGTATCCTGCAGCTTCACCCGCATAAACATTGAGGCGAGTGATTCCATAGGCATGGTCATGGTAGAACATGAGCCTGGCGCTCTGGTCGTTGGTCCAATAGAAAGTGAGTTTCCCCGGTCCGGGATCGTTCGTTGCGCCCGCAACCCCGCAGCTCGTCTGACCCGAGCATGAGGCGATCGTATTCCCGGACGCGTCGAACCACATATCGGGCACGTAAGAAACACTTACGCCTTTGGGATAATCGGTTACTCCCGCCGGAGCAGTCCACTGATGGGTAGTACCGTCGCTGATCCATGGACTAAGTCCGCCGTGCAGGTGTAGCGTGGCCCGGCTTTGTGAGAAGGTCCCGTTGGACATGGTCTTGGGTTCCTTCGTCTGGGGATCGTAATCGATCATGAAATCTCCTGCCCCCATGATGGTGGGATCCACCGGGAGGAAATGATCGCCCAGAGGCAGATTGTTAGTGAATTTAACACGCACCGGCCTGCCTTTCTTGGCAACGATCACGGGCCCCAGGTAATGGAACTGGTTCACAACACCGTCGGGTGCGTTTGTCTGCCTGTATCCACGCAGCTTGGTCTTATTCGGCAGACCCGAATGCATCTTCTGAGTATATTCCCCCAGTTCGATCTCATAATAATCGGATCCGAGGTATGTAGTCTGGTCCGGAACTGCCACCGGGATGTACTCACCCGTGGGCGTGGGGCTCACGCCACTGATATAAAGCCCCGGCAAAGGATCCACAAACTTCGCCAGGGCCGGGCTGTTGGCCCAGTTGGGTGTGTTGAAATAATCCGGAATATAGTATCCGTTAGTATCGACCAGTAATTGCCCCTGGGCTCGATCCGCTCCGCATGGAATGGAAATAGCCAATACCAAGCTGACTATAAAAAACAGAAATCTCGTTCTCATTTCCCCTCCTGCATTTCTTCCTGATGATAGCGATAGCCCTTCTCCCAAGGACACTAATCTGTACTTGTGGGCAACCTGCCGAGACCACTAATTCCACTCTCAACAGAGTGGGATGTTCCTGTAATGTGTTTTGCCAAATCTTTTGTTAAACAAATTAGCGTCTCGGACCCAATCGGTATATTGGACCTTGGTCCAACAGATTCATATTCGGTTTGGTATAGCGGGCTTGCCTTATGCGGAGGGCGGCGGCAGGTAATTGTGAGGTGAGTTTATTTCCTAGACTTTCAAGGCATGTGTAATCGACAAGCTGTACATTAGAGGACGTGGTTTGAACGAGAATGGAACCTGGATTCGGAAATGCTGCAGCGAAGGTAGCCCGGCTTTTGGGTGCCCACCGTCCGGCCATTCTCCGATGGGCACCGCTCCGAAGGTGCGAGCTTAAGGCAACCGCGTCGCCAACAGATTACTCTGTCTTGCGATTGGACAGGTATTCCTGCAGTTCTCTGTTCTTCTTCGAAATAACATCCTCGGCCATCTTCTTCTTGAATGCGGCATACTTGTCGGCAAGTTCCGCGTCCAGGAGCGAGAGAATCTGGACCGCAAGGACTGCTGCGTTGTAGGCTCCTCCTTTGCCGATGGCCATTGTGGCTACCGGAATGCCCGGGGGCATCTGTACCGTCGCGAGCAGGGAATCCATTCCGTTAAGCGGAGAAGAATCGATCGGGACTCCGATTACGGGAACAGTTGTATGCGCGGCGGCAACGCCGGCCAGGTGGGCCGCCCAGCCGGCACCGGCGATCAACACCTTTATGCCGCGTTCAGCCAGTCCCTTCGTGTATGCAGCCGCCTCATCTGGTGTCCGATGAGCTGATAGAATCTTTATTTCGTAGGACACCTCGAATTTTTCCAGTATGCCGAGCGCTTCTTCCATAACCGGGATATCCGAATTGCTGCCCATTATTATTCCGACAAGCGGCTTATTCATCTATTCTGCACCTTTTAATTGATGTAACTAATTGCAACCCGTATACGGCAGCCTCAAATCAATTCAGGTTCCGCATCCAGGTTTTCCTCAAGGAATCGATATTTTCCCGCAGCACTTCATTTCCGGATTGTCCACGGATAACCAGTTCCGCGGTTTCGGTAACCTCACCAACGACTGCGGCGGGCATGCCTTTGAAGGCCTCTTCGAACAGGCCGCGGTTTTCCTTGGGAATGGTCATAAGGAATCGGCCGCAGGATTCACTGAAGAGAACCTGGTCGTCACGCATGTTCGCATCGGCAGGAACGGGTACCTTCGAAAGGTCCAGCGTCATCCCGAGACGGCCGCCTATCGCCGACATCGCCGCGTGGATGGCAAGGCCTCCCCTGTAAATTCCATGGCAGGATGCAGGCAAGCCGGAAGCGATCACCCGCTCGACGGCCCTGTAGAGCGCCAGGAACTCATCAGGTTCGACTTTCGGCACGTTCAGGCCCGTATACCCGAGCAACTCATAGTACGCGGAAGCCCCCAGTTCGTTCCTGGTAAGGCCCACTACGCAGAACAGATCTCCCGCCGACTTTGCTTCCATGGTCTGGGATTTCAGAACGTCGGGAACGATTCCCGTGGCCGTGAACTGCATCGTCGGAAGCCCGCTCACCTTGTGCCGCTCCCCAAAAGGCCCGGCGAGATGACCGTCCACATACATGCTGTCTTTCCCGGAAAGCAGCGGTATCCCATATTTGAGGCACATATCCCGAAGCGCCCAGTTGGCCCGGACCAGTTGAGCCGCTTTGTACTTGCCGTCGGGATTCCTGGCCGGATCGTACTGGATGTTCGGCCAGCAGAAGTTGTCTACTCCTCCGATTTCTTCGAGCCTGCCTCCGACTGCAAGGATGCGTCGGACAGCCTCGTCGATCGTAGCTGCAATCATGTGATAGGCATCGATTTCCGAATAGGTCGGATTGAGCGCCTGGGAAACCGCGAGCCCCGTGTTTCTCCCAAGAACGGGACGAATTACCGCCGCGTCGTTCGGGATATCGCGGTCCCGGCCCACCATGAACTTTACCGCACTGCCGCCCTGTACCTCGTGGTCGTACTGGCGCTGAATCCACTCGCGGCTGCAGAGATTCGGGCTTGCCAGCAGCTCATTCAGGAGCGCACCGAGGTTCGACGGTTCGGACAGAACCGGCTCCATCAGGCCGCGCGCTTCCGGCGACAGCCATTCGGATTCGAACACCCACTGCGGAAAATCTTCGGAGAAGAAGCTGAGATCGAGGTAGGCACAGGTTTTGCCGCCGTATTTCAGGTGCAGCTTTCCCGTCTTTTCATAACGGCCTATAACCGTACTCTCGACGTCATGTTTTCGCGAGAGTTCCATGAAACGATCGAGACTCTCGGGCCTGATCGCGACGGTCATCCGTTCCTGGGATTCAGAAATCCAAATTTCCCAGACATCGAGGCCTTCATACTTGAGAGGCACCTTGTCGACGTCCACGCATACGCCTCCGGCCATGCCGGCGGACTCCCCGACCGAGGACGAAAGTCCGCCGCCTCCATTATCGGTAATGAAGGTGATTAAGTCTTCGTCACGCGCTTCCAGCAGGAAGTCATGCATCTTCTTTTGCGTGTACGGGTCGCCTATCTGCACGTGCCCTGCAGGAGTATTCTCGCTGTAGGATTCGCTCGAAGCGGTTACCCCGTGAATTCCGTCTTTTCCGACCCGTCCACCGCACATGATGACCAGGTCTCCGTCTCCGGGCTGCTTCAATTCAACCGGTTTGCCGTGGACCTTGCCCGGCATGATTCCGAGAGAAGCAACAAATACGAGGCACTTCCCGAGATACGACGGATGGAAAAAGAGATTTCCAAATGGAGTGGGTACGCCGTGCTTATTGCCTCCGTCCTTCACGCCTTCGACTATTCCGTCAAGCAAACGCCTCGGATGAAGGTGCGGCCGCAACGGCCCCTTGTAATCACGAGGGCCGACACAGTAGCCATACAACCCCGCAATCAGGCGGGAACCTTTGCCGGTCCCCATGATGTCCCTGTAAATACCGACAATCCCAGTAAGAGACCCGCCGTAGGCTTCCATGTTCGAAGGGCTGTTGTGAGTCTCTCCAGTTACCGAATAGTAGAAATCATCATCGAAGCGAGCTACTCCCGCGTTATCCCACAAGACCGAAACGACCCAGTCCTTCTGCTTCTGAATCTGGAGCGTCGGGGCCTGGATGCAGCTTTTGAAGAGGTTGGTCACCTCGGTCTTCTCACCCGTCGCCAGGTCATGGTAAAGGAATTTGCCGCGGAAGGTATTGTGATTGCAATGGTCGCTGCGCGCCTGTGAAATGGCCTCAAGCTCGACGTCGGTCGGCACGGAGAGCCCCATCTTCCTGCGCTCTGCGAGGATCTCGGGCCTCAGGAAATAATTTCTGATGACAGGGATGTCGTTCCTGTTGAGGGCCAGGTTTCTCTCGTCACTCAGCTCTGCGAGCTGATCGTCGCTTTCGATCGGGATTTCGGCAACAGACGGAGTATGGGCAAGAAGGACCTTGGGAACAATGATGCCGATTCCTTCCTTCTCGTTCCATTCCGCTCGCGAATAGACCCGCCATTGCTGGATTATTTCATTTGCGAGCAGTTCACGCGCAAGCGTCTCGGCCTGTGCGCGGTCAAGCGGAGCCTTCTTGAGCAGGTATAACCGGGAAGTGTATGCGGAGTCTTCCGTCGCAGGTTTCTTTCCGAGAAAGTCGCCAATGGCTTCAATTGCCACGCTGCCCGCCGTATCGCGGACCCCGGGACGGTAACCGACCCAGATCGCCCAGTCGAAATCGGACGCGATGCTTCCAAAAGACGATACCTGGGTAACGGGATTGGTAAAGATTTCCGTCCGAACGGCTTCGAGTTCCTGGTCCGAAAGCCCCGTATCCAGTGTCAGGATGCTTATCACCCGCACTTCGCCGATTTCCCAGCCGAAATAGTTGCGCACCCTCCGGCAAAGGCTCGCACCTTCAGGGTCGAAGAGGTGGTCTTTTAAAGCTGTTTCCAGTCTTCTTGCCATAAATTTATCCGTTTCCAGTCCGGTTAAGATCATCTCCAAAAGAGAATGAGCGGACCGCCCGCGGCGGGCTGTCCGGCAGAAACGACGGAAGTTTCCCGCCGGTTTGAAGCAATCATATAACGAGCTTGACGGCTATAGCCATCAGTACGATTCCTCCGGCCACTTCCATCCAGCGTCCGAATCTCCCTGAAAGCCGATTGCCCAGTTTCATCGATACCCAGGTCATAGCCCCGGCAGTAATTCCAATCCAAATGGCCGGAAAGATAAGCCCAGAGCCAAGAATACCTATGCTGAACCCGACGCCGAGAGCATCCAGGCTCGTAGCCACCGAAAGCATCAGCAGACTGAACCCTCGGGTTGGATCGGCACATTCGACGGGCTCTTTCGTGTCCTTTCGGAGAAAGCTCTCGAACGTCATTTTGAGGCCGATTATGAAAAGCAGTGTGAAGGCAATCCAGGGGGCCCACACACTCGCAACGCCAACGAGGTGCTGCCCCAGGAACCACCCGAGAAGCGGCATAATAAACTGAAAGAGGCCGAAGTGAAAGGAAAGCCTGAAGATTTGCCTCGGGCGGCAAAACCGAACCCCTACACCCATCCCCACCGCAAAAGTGTCGCAACCGAGCGCCAGGGCTATCAGGGCTATTTCAAAGAATTTCAAATCGGGCCTTCTTTATGAGATCGGTCTCTTCAAAACAGATTTCCCGGACCGAACTTCGTCTGATCCGGGAAATCAATTCCGGGGAAAACTTGCTATGCCAACTTCAGACGCGTTTCACGATTATGTGTAATAGCAACTGTAAATGCTGCCGAGGGATTCGTACTGCTCGGCAAGATCCGTGAATAGCCTCTCCTGCTCCCGCTCGGCATTCATATATTTAATAGCCATGCCCTTCGGAGAAAGGGAGTCCCCCGGACCATAGATATTGGTCCAGACGACTTCGCCCTGGAGTTCGATGAGATTCTTGAACCCGGGAAATTGGAGGATAAGCTTCCCTCTCGCATTCAGAGGCGCAGGTCTCTTGCTCATTACGAGCATTCCCCGTTCGTTGAAATGCATCGAAGTTCCTTTATATACCTGGTCTCCATGGTGGAAGGTGACCTCGCAGGGGAGCTTCTTATCAACGATCAGATCCTTATGCTCTCTTTTTTCGGCTTTCTCGCCGCCCAGGGCTTCCTTGAATTCCTGCTCGTTCATCTCAAATCTACCTCAGGGAAACTCCAAATTTGGCCATCACTTTTTCGACAAGCTTGCCGTGTATTTCGTTTATTTCCTCATCGGTGAGGCTCCTGTCCGCGGCGCGGTACGTGAGCCGATAGCCAATGCTCTTCTTACCCGATCCGAGCTGTTGGCTCCTAAATATATCGAAAATATCGGTTTTCTCCAACAGAGGTTCATTGAGGGAATGAATAAAATCAAGAGGTTCCTCCACCGGAAGGCTTTCATCCGCAACAAGCGCCATATCTCGCGAGACCGCCGGGAATTTCGGCAGGCTCTTGTATACCGGAACAGGCCCTCTCAAAGCGAAGAGTCTCTCGAAATCCAGCCTGAAAAGATATACCTGCCGTTTAAGATCGAAAGCCGCCTGAACATCGGGATGCACTTTGCCGAGTTCCCCGACGCGTTCGCCAGCCACATATACGGAAGCTGAAGCATATGGATCGAGCCATGGAGGGAGCGAGTCGGCCCGAAAACGGACATCTTCTATCCTGAGGAAATCGGTAATTGCTTCCACCGCTCCTTTCACATCCGTGTAATCAGCTTCCTCATCCCCGCTGTAGATGGCCCTGGAGATGCGCTTGCCCGCTATGATGCCTGCCAGGTGTTGAGGTTCGTCGGCGAGGAGTTCGCCTTCCCTGGGCAGAAAAACCTTGCTCAGCTCGAATATCCTGACCGTCTCGCTTCGGCGGTCGAAATTGTACCGGGCATTTTGCAGCAACCCGGGCACCAGGCTCGTGCGCATCACTGCCTGCTCGTCGCTTAAAGGGTTTTTCAGCCGGATCGGATTCATCAGGAGATCCCCTTCGGGATACCCGAGCTTCTTCAGGCTTTCGTAAGAAATGAAGGAGTAGTTGATCACTTCGTAAAACCCCGCCCCTACCATCATCTCCTTGACCTCCTGCCGCGTTCTCTGGCGAGGATCGAAAGAGGCGGATTCCACGGCAACCATGGGCCGTGTGACAGGAACTCCATCATATCCGGCCAGGCGCGCGATCTCTTCGGTCAGATCGACTTCCCTCGTGACGTCGCTGCGGAAAAGAGGCGGGATCACACGGAGGCAGTTTTCTCCGAGGTCTTCAACCCGCATTTCGATTTGATCCAGTATGGTTTTCATTTCCGCGGCGGAAAGATTCGTTCCGAGAAAACGGTTGGTCCTGTTCACCCGCAGAGTCAAAACTGACGGAGTGATCTTTTCCGGATAGACGTCTATTCTACCGGATGCGATTTCGCCCCCGCCGACTTCCTGCATGAGAGCGGCGGCACGGTCCAGAGCCCGCAGGACTCCGTCGGGATCGATCCCACGCTCGAAACGATAACTTGACTCGGTTTTCAGTCCGAGTTTCCTGCTGCTGCGGCGGATGGATTGCGGCTGGAAATAGGCACTTTCGATAAGGACATTGACGGTATCCGGCGATATCTCCGAATTCAGCCCGCCCATTATTCCGCCGATCGCGACAGGACCGACTCCGTCGCAAATGAGAACGGCATTTTCAGGAAGAAGGCGTTCCACACCGTCAAGGGTGGTGAACTTTTCACCACTTGCAGCCTGACGCACCACTATGCGGTGTTCGCGCAAACGATCGAAATCGAATGCATGGAGCGGTTGGCCGAGTTCCATCATGATGTAGTTGGTAACATCGACTATATTGCTGATCGAGCGCAGACCGATTGCTTCCACCCTGTCCTTTAGCCAGGCGGGAGAAGGACCGATCTTCACGCCCCTGATCACTCGCGCGGAGTACCTCGGGCAACCGGCGGGATCGTCTATGGTAACCGAAGTGAGGGATTCAATCGGCGGACCGCTGTCCTTGACGGAAGCAGGGGGATATTTCAGAGGATTTTTGCAGAGTGCGGCAACCTCCCGCGCAATACCGACAACGGAGAGGCAATCTCCACGGTTGGGCGTTATAGCTACCTCCATCAGAATATCGTCGATCCCGAGGGCTTTGTCCAGGCGGACACCCAGGGGAGTATTCGTCGGCAGCAGCATGATTCCGCTGTGGTCATCGCTCAGTCCCAGTTCTTTTTCCGAGCAGAGCATTCCCTGCGAGAGCACGCCGCGCACTTTCATTTCCCGGACCACACCGCCGGAGAGTTCCGCACCTTCCACGGCGAGGGGGGCAACCGCACCTGCGCGCACGTTCGGAGCGCCGCAAACTATGCTGTAAGTGCTGCGCCCGTCGGATACGTTGCAGAGGCTGAGACGGTCGGCTTTAGGGTGACGCTCGACCGAGTCTATCCGGACTGTTATCACCTTGCTCAGCTGCGGATATCGGGGGGAAACCGCCTCAACTTCGAGGCCGGCCATGGTGAGCCCGTCCGCAATCCGTTCGGGTGACAGGGTGCAATCGACATAATCGGAAAGCCATTTGAGACTGATAAGCATGATAGTTCCTGTGTGTTTTTCGTTCGAATGACAGGGAGTTGCCGGTATCGAAGCCGGTTGGCCGTCTTCCCGGGCACCGGATCCAAATACTTTTATAACCCTGATCAGTGCCGCTCAATTCTCCCGCACCTAAAGCAAAAATTCCCACGGCTCCGCCGCCCTTGGGGGTGACAGAGGTGGGAATCTTGATTCCTTATTGCTTCAGTCTGCTGTGTACGAGGAACAGATTGGCAATTTCCGCCTCTGTCCGGCAGAAGGATTCGCCCGTTTTGAACAGTGATTCGCCTCTAAAACTGGCCGAGGAAACGGAGATCGTTTTCAAAAAAGAGTCTGAGATCGTCTATCCCGAACTTCAGCATGGCAATGCGTTCTATTCCCATACCGAAGGCGAACCCGGTCACTTCCTCGGGATCGTAGCCGACGTACTTATAGACCTCGGGATCGACCATACCCGATCCGAGTATTTCAAGCCATCCCGTTTGCTTGCAGACACGGCATCCCTGCCCACGGCAGATAACGCACTGAATATCGACCTCGGCGCTCGGCTCGGTGAAAGGGAAAAAGCTCGGACGAAAACGAAGACCGACCTCGGGGCCGAACATCTGATGGACAAATGTTGTGAGAATCCCCTTCAGATCGCCGAAAGAAACGTCTTTTCCGACCATAAGCCCTTCGACCTGGTGGAACATCGGGGTATGCGTCACGTCGGAATCGCAGCGGTAAGTCCTGCCCGGCGCGATGACGCGAACCGGCGGCTTCCGCTTTTCCATCACCCGGACCTGGAGCGGCGAAGTGTGCGTCCTCAGGACGACATCTTCGGAGATGTAGAAAGTGTCCTGCATTTCCCGGGCAGGGTGGTCTTTCGGAATATTCAGGGCCTCGAAGTTATAGTAGTCCAGTTCGATTTCAGGTCCTTCGACCGTTTCGAACCCGAGCCAATTGAAGATGCGGGAAATTTCAAGCGCAGTCTGCGTGATCGGATGCAGCCGTCCCCTCTGGGGCATTCTACCCGGAACGGTGACGTCAACCGCTTCCTTCTTTCCCGCAGCATTCTCGCGGCTCTTTTCGAGCGCTTCCGAGAAAATCTCTTCGAGCCTCGATTTAGCCTCGTTCAGGATTCTTCCGACTTCGCGACGGTCCTCTTCGGGAACTTTTCCCAGTTCCTTGAAAAGCTGGGCAAGCTCGCCTTTTCTCCCTAAAAAACGAATCCGGGCCTGATCGAGGGACTTCGGGTCCGCCTCCAGTCCGGATACGGTTTGGGAGGCCGTCTCGAGGAGATTTCGAACAGCCTCTTTCATATCCTACGCAGCTTCTTTTGCAATTTTGGCCAGTTCGGCAAACGCCTCGGGATTGGCCGCAGCCAGATTGGCCAGTGCTTTTCTGTCGAGCGTAATGTTGGCCTTTTTCAGTCCGTTCATGAACCGGGAGTAGCTCATCTCATGCTCGCGTGCCGCAGCATTGATGCGCATGATCCAAAGGCTTCTGAACTCGCGTTTTCTGACCTTCCTGTCCCGATATGCAAACTTGAGGGCGCGTTCTACGGTCTCCGTAGCGCTGCGGATCAGTTTGCCGCGCCCGCCGCGATACCCCTTGGCGGCATTAAGGATCTTTTTCCGCCTTTCGCGCGACTTTACCGCCTTCTTAACTCTAGGCATTGGAATCTCCTGTAAGAATCTTCGAATTCAATTTCTATAGATAGGGCATCATGCGCTGGAGCGACTTGGAGCTGATTGCATCCACGACGGTGTCCCTGCGCAACGCGCGTTTCCTTTTCGGGCTTTTCTTGGTCAGAATGTGGCTTTTGAAAGCCTTGGCCCGGACGATCTTCCCCGTTCCCGTCTTCTTGAAACGCTTGGCGGCAGCACGATTGGTTTTAATCTTGGGCATTACCGATATTCCTCCATTCACTCGAATTTTCGCAAATCCGAAAGGCCGATGGTGCCTGCCGATTTCCCGCTGGAGCGTTTTACTTGGCCTTATCCGGGAAAGTCCAATCAGGTCAAAGCCTTACGAGCCGGACTGAAACCGGGCGCTTCCGCCCGTACCACTTCAGCACAAAAATAGTAGTTTATTTGGGACTTAGGGAAGAGTCAACCATTAAGGTGAAAAATATGAAATTTTAAGATTTCGGAGCAACAATCATTATCAGGTTGCGGCCTTCCATCTTTGGCTGCTGCTCGATCACAATCTCATCCTTGAGTTCTTCCCTGATCCGCTCCAAAAGCTTGAATCCCTGGTCCGAATAAGCGATTTCTCTCCCCCGGAAAAGAATCGTAATCTTCGCCTTGTCTTTCTGGGCAAGGAAACGCTTGATGTGCTTGATCTTGACCTGCAGGTCGTGCTCGTCCGTTTTCGGGCGGATCTTAACTTCTTTTACCTGGATTACGGTCTGTTTCTTTTTTGCTTCCTGGGAGCGCTTGTTCTGCTGGTACTTGAATTTACCGTAATCCATTATCTTGCAAACAGGGGGCTCGGCATTGGGAGCCACTTCGACCAGGTCGAGATGCTCCTGGGCGGCCAATTCCAATGCTCTTCTGATCGGAATGATCCCAAGCTGCTGACCGTCATGCCCGATCACCCTGACTTCCGGCGCTCGGATTTTTTCATTCACATTAGTCTGTTTCTCCAGGGCTGTTCCTCCTCATGCTAAAGTTTATTTTGCCTTGGTCTAGATAGTGCCCAAACCGATACGTCCCTTGCTGGATTCAAGGCTTTCTTTTTCGACTAAATCGGCAAATTCCTGCGGGGTCATTAAGCTCAGTTGTGTTCCGTCACGCTTCCTGGGCGCAATGGCTCCCGCCGCAACCTCTTTGTCTCCGACGACAAGCATATACGGGATCTTCTGCATTTGGGCATCCCGAATCTTGTAGCCGAGTTTTTCACTGCGCATGTCAACTTCAGCGCGCACTCCCCTGCCCTGCAGTTCTTCACAAACCTTGCGGGCAAAGTCAAGCTGCGCATCGGTCACCGTTACGAGAATTGCCTGAACAGGCGCCAACCATACAGGAAAGGCTCCCGCATAGTGCTCGATCAGAACGCCCAGAAACCGTTCTATTGCACCGAGGATCACCCGATGCACCATAACCGGTCGGTGCCGCGCCCCGTCAGCGCCAATATAAGTCAGATCGAACCGCTCGGGCAGGGTAAAATCGCACTGGATGGTTGCACACTGCCAGCGTCTGTCGAGCGCATCCTTCAACTTGACGTCGATTTTCGGTCCGTAGAAGGCCCCTTCGCCTTCGCAGATTTGAAAAGGAATTCCCTTTTCTTCGAGCGCCTTCATCAACGCGTTGGTTGCACGTTCCCAGTCTTCATCCGTACCGATGGAGTTCACGGGCCGCGTGCTGATTTCCATCTCGTAGGCAAATCCGAAAATCCCCATCACTTCGGTAACGAAGTCGATAATGCCCTTGATTTCTCCGTTTAACTGCTCCGGCATGCAGAGGATATGCGCATCATCCTGTGTAAACTGCCGGACACGGAGAAGTCCGTGAAGAACACCCGACTTTTCATGCCTGTGCACGGTCCCGAGTTCGAAGTACCGCAGAGGCAGGTCGCGATAGCTCCGGATCTTCGACTTGTAGATAAGCATGTGTGCGAGACAGTTCATCGGTTTTATACCGTAAGACTGCTCATCTATTTCAGAAAAGTACATATTCTCGCGGTAATGGTCGAAGTGCCCGGACCTCTTCCACAGGTCCGTTTTGAGCAGAGTCGGGCCGACCACGATATTGTAGCCGCGGCGCAGGTGTTCGCGCTTTTCGAAACTCTCGAGGATATGTCTGATGAGAGCGCCCTTCGGATGATAGATCACCATTCCGGCGCCCACTTCATCGGAGAAGCTGAACAGATCGAGTTCCTTCCCAAGTCGTCGATGGTCCCGCTTCTGGGCCTCTTCGAGGAACTCCAGGTACTTCTTGAGCGCCTCGACATCGAAAAAGGCGGTGCCGTATATACGTTGAAGCATCTGGTTGTGCTCGTCGCCTCGCCAGTACGCACCTGCAACGCTGGTCAGCTTGAAAGCCTTGAGATAGCCGGTGTTCGGAATGTGAGGCCCGCGGCACAAATCGATGAAATCACCCTGACGGTAGTAGGACACCGTCGAATCGGTAAACTCCCGCAGCAGGTCGACCTTGTATTGTTCCCCCATTTTGGAGAAAAAATCGATTGCCTCTTCCCGCGGAACATCCTGCCGCTGGAACGGGAGTTTTTGCCTGGTGATCTCACGCATCTTGGCTTCGATTTTTTCCAGGTCTTCCTGCGTGAACGGCTTTTCTACATCGAAATCATAATAGAAACCGTTCTCGATCGAAGGACCGATGCCGATGCGCGCTTCCGGGAAAATGGACTTAACCGCCTGAGCCATTATGTGGGCAGCGCTGTGCCGCAGGATTTCGAGTGCCGTGGCCGAACCGGTTTCCACCCCTTCAATGGTCGCATCGTCTTCGACCTTTCTGGACAGGTCGACAAGTTGCCCATTCATCTTTGCGGCAATCCATCCGTTCTTGGACGGTTGGATTTTACCGAGTATTTCCTGAATTGAAGTCCCTTTCGGGAGAATTTCCTTTCTCCCGTCGGGCATAGTAACCTGAATATTCTCTGGCTGCATTGTCGCTTCCTAGCACCTGTCCGGCTCCTGGCCGGCGGCATGAAACAAAAAAAGGCACCCCCATCAGTTGGAAAGATGCCTTGAACGGAAAAAATTTTCCTTCAGTGCCGAAATATTATCTTCCTGCTTTGATCCGGGTTCAATTAGGCGCCAGCCGATAAATTAATGAATTCACAATTAACGATCATCGTCAACGAACTCTGGTAGGCACGGGCGGTTTCGAACCGCCGGCTTCTACCGCGTCAAGGTAGCGCTCTCCCACTGAGCTACGTGCCTACAAACAAACTCCTGAATCTATAACGATGTGCTCCGATTATGTCAAGCAAAACTATTAGCGCCCTGAATTTCTCGATCGCTGCCGGCCGAGAAGGCACATCCCCACATAAAGATACCGGCCCCCGCTGAATACTGAAAAGCAGGCGGTAACTATATAGAGAATGGTATACATCCACGACGCCAACGTCACCAGCGAAGAGGCGAGCATGACGAAAACCGTCAGCAGCTGGAAAAACGTGGTCAGCTTGCTCGAAAGGAGTGGGTTGATTTCCACTTTGATCTGGTGGAATACCAGCGTGAAAAATCCCAGCAATATCATCAGGTCCCGGCTTACCGCAATGATGACCAGCCAACTCGGTATCAGGCCGATGTAACCCAGGAGCACGAAGGACGTTACGAGCAGAATCTTGTCCGCGAGCGGATCGATGTATGCCCCGAACCGGCTTTTCTGATTGAAAAGCCTTGCAACGAGCCCATCGAGCGCATCGGTTATCCCGGCAATAAAAAAGACGACCAGCGCAGCGTTCAACCTGTTGTCGAGCAGGAACCAGACGAGCACGGGGGTCAGGAAGATGCGTCCGAGAGTAAGGAAGTTGGGGATCGTCATCTTCTGCCTACTGCCCCTTCCCGGGAGGAGTAAAAGAGAGTTTAACCGTACGGTCCTCGACGGAATAGGAATCGATTTTGACAGTTGCACCGCTCGGCATAGGTGTTCCGTTCATTTTGGAGATTACGCTCCCGTCGACACCGGCAATTCTGACCGTCCCTTCTCCTCCAGTCATCTCCAGGCTTGTGATCTGCATGTTCTTGGACTGTCCCCTGAGCGCCCGCTCGAGTTCCTTCCAGTACGGATACTGGACCGAAGGAAAGTTAACGATCCAATCGCCGGCGCTGCCGCTCGATTCATGAGACGGCCCACCTGCCTCCTGTGTCCCTTGCGTCTGACCGGATTCCGACACTTTCTTCCCTGTCGCGGATCCCCCAAGCAGACTGCTGAGCTGCGGTGCAATCCTCGACGCCAGCTCAAGGGCGCCTTCCTGATTTGAAAGTTCTTCGACGCTCTGTGTTTTCCTGATTTCGCTTTCAGACTTGCCGGCGGAGATTCTGATCACACGGAGGTTGCATTCCAGGACGGCCTGCTTGCTTGCCCGATCCTGCTTGTATGAGAGCGTACCGATAACCGCGTCCTGAATCCCCAGCCCTTCAGCAAGTGAGATAACCTGGGAAGGAGGAATACTTCCCGAAAGGTCCATTCTTACAGCCCCTGCCTGAGGGAGCTGAATCGAAAAATCGAAGCGGCCCAATTCCTTTGCCATACTTGTCGCAAAAAGTGATCGGGTGTCGCGTTGCTCGCTCGGGAGCACCCATTCCTGTTCCCATTTTTCGGCAACAACCCAAAGGATTTCTTTTTTCGTAACCGAAAGCCCCCGGGAGGTCGCAGTAGAGGCCGGATTATCGACCAAGGGAACTGCACCGGGGCCTTCCGCATTATCGGCATCCCCTGAAACCTCTTCATTGTTTTCATCGTCATCGGCGGCGGCTGTCTCCGCTGCAGGTCCCCTTTGCCCCCTCTCGGCAATCGAGAACCCGGATTCCTGCAGGTCTTTCTTGAGCAGGTCCATTGAGACCGTGATCTGGCCAACCACCTTGTACAAACCGTTTGTCTGCGACTCGGAAAAAACCTGATAGGAATCAATGTATCGCGAGGACTGGGCCAAGAAATTATTTTGAATATCGGAATATTGTGCGCCTATCTGCGCCGGGCTGAGATACCTTCCGATCGCCTGGGAAAGGCCTTGCGACATGAAGTCGCGCAACGCCAACTGCTGGCTTCCGGCACGATCCTGAGGGTTGTCGAGCGCCTGCCCCTGACTGAAAAACGGCATCGCTCCGTCCTGCTCTGCCCCGAATGCGGACACCCGAACGCATAGAACAAACAATACGACGGTAATCGCCAAAAGCACCGCCGACCGGGATTCATGTAATCTTTTTGGTATCATCGGTGATCCCATGATTTGCTCAAATCAAAGATTTACAGCTCAAGTTTTCCATTTTAATGGATTATTTGCTATCATAGCAATGGCTATAAGAAAAGGAGAAAAATTTTGCAGCCTCCCCACGAATGTTGCACTGTGCGGAAATATCTCGTCGCCCCCAACCGGATTCACTATCTCAGGTTCATAGTGGAAGCATATGAAGGGGTCGGAGTTGTGTCCACGATCGATCCTGCACTTGGCCTTGTCTCGATTGCCATCGCGCCCGGCTGCGAAAACGACGTGACAGAGATCCTCAATGAAGAACGCGATCACCTGGGGTTAAGGGATTGCGATCCGATGAACGCATGACCGATCCTTCTTGAGAGAGACACCCCGCCTCCCTCCCGTCATGCGTTGGATTACACCTTCGGACGGGGTCCGGATTCCAATAACCCCTGAGATCACAGACTCACCGATAGTCATCGTTACAAAAAACCTGCATCAAGATGGGGTACCCTCCGTGAGACCCACACCGGGTAGATGCGCTCAGGAGGCGCAATTTCCTTGCATTGAGGGGGTATATTCGCTAAAAAACTTTTAAGGGTAAAGAACTCTATTAACCAAAAGGCGAACATACGGTCATGGACGATCCAGTGCAGGAAAATGACAAGGGAAAAAGCAGCCCGGCTCAAGCCCTCGAAGTCAGACTCTATGAGTGCGGCGACTCAATATTATGCGAAGGACAGGACAGCCCGTTTTTCTATGTGATCCTGAGCGGTCAGGTCCGTCTAAGCCATGAAGGCAAGAAAATTCGCATGCTTGGGGAACAGGACATCTTCGGGTTGGAGAATCTCGTCCTGAAGAGGCCTTCCTATTATACCGCTCTGGCAATTACGTCCTGCCGAATCGCGCGATACGGCCCCGGTGCGCTCGATTTCCTCATTCGCGAAAGCCCCCGGATGGTCCAGAACCTGCTCACCTCCACCCTGCACCAACTAACCCAAACCACCAATGTGCTCCTCGCCCCCCAGGATACGTCGCTGGGCGACGATCTGCTCATGCACTTCTTTAATGACGGCGATCTGATTTTTGAAGAAACTCCCGATGGTGTTTTTTATCGCCTTGTATCGACTCAGGGTTTGTTACAGGTTACCATAGGCGGGCGTGAAGTCTGCCGGATCAATAAACCGGGCGAGTTCTTGTGCCTGCCCGATTTTCCGCGTAAGGCCGCCGTCAGATGTATAGGAGACTGCGTGCTGGAACGCTACGACAGCGATAACCTGGAATTGCTCATACGAAACTATCCCGATGCGGCGACTCTCATCATGCGTGATATGATGGAGCGCCTTCACGGAAAGAAAAATCATCCGGCCGGCTTATAGGGCCGGGTCAGTTCAACAATTCGGAACCGGAGTATTATGTCCGAGCCCCTCAGGGACGCAGCCGAGAGGCCGCGAAACCTATATATCCACACACTCGGCTGTCAGATGAACGAGTACGATTCGCTGCGGGTGCAGCGCCTTCTCGCGCCCCTCGGCTACGTACGGGTCGAAGACATTGGCGATGCGGACGTCATATTCCTTAATACCTGTTCGGTCCGGGAAAAAGCCGAACAAAAGGTCCACTCTTTCCTTGGCCGTTTGCGCCGGCTCAAGACAAAGAAACCGCATCTCAAAATAATCGCCGGAGGCTGTGTGGCCCAGCAGTTGGGGGCCAAATTGCTCGACAGGTTCGACCATGTTGATATCGTGTTGGGCACCAGGGGGATAGCCTCGATCGCCCGGATTCTGGAACAGGTTCAGGAAAGCGGAAAGCGGGCAGCCTGCCTCCCCGATGAGGAAAATCCAAACCTGGATTCAATGCAGTCGGAGATCTTCAGCGAAGGAGAGGTGGCCGCTCCCGTCACGATCATGCAGGGGTGCAACAACTATTGTACTTACTGCATCGTTCCTTATGTCCGGGGTCCGGAACGGAGCAGGCCGTCGGACGAGATCCTGAATGAAATAAAATGCCTCGAACAGACCGGCATCAGGGAGGTCCTCCTTCTCGGCCAGAATGTGAATTCCTACGGGCGGAACCTCGACGAGAAAATCACCTTCGTAGATCTCATCCGACGAATTGCCCGGGAAACCGGAATCCCTCGCATCCGGTTCACGACCTCCCATCCGAAAGACCTCACCGAAGGACTCATGCGATGCTTTGCCGAAGTGGACAGCCTCTGCAAGCACCTGCATCTTCCGGTTCAGTCCGGATCGGACCGCATCCTGGCAAGCATGAACAGGCGCTATACGGTCTCCGCGTACCTGGAAAAGATTCGCCTGCTTCGTGAGTTTTGCCCCGAGATAGCTTTGACGTCGGACGTAATTGTCGGCTTTCCGGGTGAAACGGAAGACGATTTCAGACTGACAATGGACCTGCTCTG
The DNA here is from genome assembly GCA_023416335.1 of Pseudomonadota bacterium. The sequence goes on from JAEZHY010000030.1 coordinate 26,726, forward strand.
CGAAGTTCAGTTCGACAATCTCTTCTCGTTCCGGTACTCGGATCGGCCGAATACCCGGTCCGCTTCTTTCGGGAACAAGATTGACCCGGAAATCGGGCTGCGCCGCCTGGTCGAACTCCAGGGTTACCAGGCCGAGGTTACACTTCGTAAAAACCTGGCCGAAGTGGGCAAGACCCGTGAAGTCCTGGTAGAGGGGCCCAGTCGGGCATCGAACGGTCAGATGACCGGGCGCACCACTCAGAACAGAATCGTGAATTTCGATGCGCCCTTGGAGACCTCGCGCAGGATAATCCCGGTAAAAATCACCGGTGCATATTCTCATTCTCTCAGGGGAGATGTTATATTGGCGGCAGGGTAACACCTGTCTTGAAGACTGCTTTTGTTCGGCAACCTTTCTTTCGATCGATTTTATCGAGCCTGGTGGACGGCTGCAGGGCTTAGTTGGAGGGAAAACATGTTCAGGCAGATGAAAGTGACCGGGCTGGTAATGGACCCACACTCAAACACGCCGATTCTGGTGCTGAAGGACGTTAAGGACGAGACCACGCTGCCAATCTGGATCGGTCTCCTCGAAGCCACTGCAATCGCAACGGAACTCGAAAACATTCAGTTTCCCCGTCCGATGACTCATGACCTGATCCGCACCTTTTTCGATCATCTGAGCGTGAGTGTCGAAAAAATCGAGGTCTGCGATCTAAGAAACAACACTTATTACGCCCTGATCTACATCCGCAGCGGGGAAAACGTCAGCCCCATCGACTCCCGGCCGAGCGATGCGATCGCAATCGCGCTTCGGACCAAGGCGCCGATCTACGTAAAAGATGAAGTGATCACGAAGTACCTGAAGTCCGATGAGGCCAAACCCTCGTTCGACGAAAAGAACAAAGAGCAGTGGGCGGAAATGCTCGATAAACTGGACCCGTCCGATTTCAGCAAATACAAAATGTAATCTGCGATTTGTCCCGATTAGATCGGAGCGGGAGCGCCAATCAAGAACTCCCGCCGGATGAGGACAACTCTCCGCGATATTTTGCTCCCCCTCTTCTTTCCGCATGGGACGATTACGGCAGCACGCACGCCCCCTCCCTCCGCACATTTCCACTATGACCCATGCGCCACAGGTATGTACCGGCGCAAAGACGAGTCCTTCCATTTTGTTCTTTTTTGATTTTTCCAACGGTTCGATATAAATGGATGGACAACCCGTGCCGGTGCGAGACCGCGGACCATTTCCGCCTGGGCCGGTGTGAATCTACACTCAACTCAATTGGGAGGGTGGAATGGATACAGCGCGTTTGGCAGCTTTGATCGAAGCGGCAAGGGGCAAGAAACCGGCTGATCTTTGCATTAAGGGATGCCGCCTGGTCAATGTTCTTTCCGGAGAAATCGAATCCGTCGATCTGGCTGTGTACGACGGACACGTGGCAGGAGTAGGAAAATACGAAGGCAAGGAAACCATCGATGCCGAAGGCATGTACGTAAGCCCTCTTTTCATCGACGGGCACATACACATCGAAAGCTCTCTGCTCAGCCCGGCCAACTTCTGCGCCGCAGTGCTTCCACGGGGAACCGGCGCCGTGGTTGCAGACCCGCATGAGATCGCAAACGTCCTGGGTCTCGATGGAATAAAGTACTTCCTCGAATGCGCGAGGAATCTTCCGCTGGACATTTTTCTCAATCTCCCCAGCTGCGTTCCCGCCTCACCTCTTGAAACATCCGGCGCCAGACTCAGGGCCGCGGACCTCCAGTCGCTTCTCCCGAACGAGCACCTGCTGGGACTCGCCGAGATGATGAACTTCCCGGGCGTGCTCGAAGCGGACCCGCAGGTAACCGACAAGCTCATACTCTTTCGGAACATGGTTATAGACGGTCATTCTCCGATACTCGGCGGACTGGACCTGAACGGCTACATAGCGGGAGGGATACAGTCCGATCACGAAGCCACCACCCACGCCGAGGCAGCGGAAAAACTCGCCCGGGGCATGGCCGTGATGATTCGCGAAGGAAGCCAGTCCAAGGACCTCGATAAACTGCTGTCCGTCGTGAACGACAAGACCTGGCCTCATTGCATGTTTGTGTCCGATGACGTGCATCCGGACGATCTGGTCCGCAAGGGCCACATGAACGCTACGGTAAACCGTGCGATGTCGCTCGGCCTCGATCCGGTGCGGGCCATCACTCTGGCGACGTGGACAGCGGCCAATCATTTCCGCCTGCCTCGCCGCGGCGCACTTACGCCGGGTTTTCTGGCCGACTTCAGTATGAGCCCGACGCTCAATCCCTGGAATCCGGTTCGCGTCTTCAAACGCGGAACCGAAATAGCCCGTAGCGGCAAATTGCTCACCGATCCCCTCTGCTGGTCGCTGCCGCCCCTGCCGGGAAGCCCCATGCGCATAACCCGTCTCGAAAAAGAGGACCTTCTCGTTCCCGTCAGGACAGGCAAACTAAAGGTCATCGGAGTACGGGAAGGGACTCTCCTCACGGACAAAATCCTCGTGGATCCTCCGGCGGAGAACGGATACGTCGTTTCCGACACGGAGCGCGATATTCTCAAGATGGTACTGTATAATAGATATATTCCAGGAACCGCGCCAGCACTCGGGTTCGTTCATGGATTGGGTCTGAAAAAAGGAGCCGTCGCAACATCCGTTGCACATGATTCACATAATGTTATTGCAGCGGGTGTAACCGATGATGATATTTTTGCCGTAGTCGCGGCCCTCAGGGAGACGGGCGGTGGAATGGCGGTCGGAAACGCCGGGGGGGAGATCCGGATCCTGCCTCTCCCCATTGCCGGGCTCATGTCGGCAGGACCGGCATCGGAGGTTTCCGAGGAACTGAGCCGCCTCAAGACTTTGGCGAGGGATTGGGGATCGACGCTTGCAAACCCGTTTATGGCCCTTTCATTCTTGGCGCTCCCGGTAATTCCCGAGTTGAAGCTGACGGATCTTGGCATCGTGGAGGTATCCCGCTTTTCTCACGTGCAGCTCTTCGAAGAGGTCTGAGAGAGAGGGAACTTTCGGATTGAACTCTACTGATTACGGGGGAGGAACGCATGAGTATGCTTTCGTGCAGCTCGGTCGGTGATGTCGTCAACTTCGCGATCGAAAAAGAAGAAAAGGCGATGGACTTCTATCGGAAATGCTCGGAGCGGGCCGCCAACCCGGGCATAAAGGAATTCTTCCAGGAATTGACCGAGGAGGAGAAACGCCACAGGGACATGTTGAAAGGACTGGACGTCTCCAACCTGATCAGTGTCAATCTGGCGCAGGTCGAAGATCTCCGGATCAGCGACTATCTCGTGGACGTCCCCTTCACGGAAGAAATCACGTACCAGGAAGCCCTCATTATCGCCATGAAGAAGGAAGAGAAAGCTCACGCTTTTTATTCGACATGGAAAACTAAATGCATGAGCGAGAAGGCGGCACAGCTTTTTCAAGTGCTCGAAAATGAGGAAGCCAAGCACAAACGTAAGCTCGAGATCGTCTACGACGATGAAATCCTGACGTGGGATTAGGAGCGGTCTGAAAACACGGCTCTCACGGCCTCGGGGCCTCGGCCTAGGGAAAAAGGGAAAAATACTCCGTCCCCTGCATGTTGCGTTCAGGATGGAATCAAATATTGTGGGGACCCGCGGCCCCCACACCCCCTGCGCCGCTCTGCGGCTTACTTGGCGCTTGCTGTGGCGC
>JAEZHY010000054.1 GCA_023416335.1 Pseudomonadota bacterium
GCGTAGGCAAGCATAAGCAGGGAAAAACCCTCGTTGAATGAGGGCAGGGCGGCTATCGACTTCATTCCCAAACTGAGAAATGTGTTTCCAACTGCCTGTGCAAGAACTGCAACAATTATTACCACAGCTGTTTTCATTGAATCGCGTCCAGGTCCTTGTAAGCGGCCGGGACGATCCCCAGCTTTTTCATTTTCGCACTCACTTCAGCATCGAGCAGTATATTCAGTTCCCGCAGGAGCTGGGTCTTTTGACGATCGGGTTGAGAACCATCCGCCGGAATTGCAGGGTGAAAGTAAATCTCGCTTACTCCCTGCGGAACCCTCTCCAAAAGGGACAGAACATATTCCCTGTTCAGGGAGCCGGTCATGACATTTCCATAGGTCCTACCGGGGAACCGGAAGCCGCGCTTGCGCAAAATGCTTCTCATTCGCGCGGAAAGCAGCTTGAAAACGACAGCATAACCGGCTTTCCCAAGAGGCGAACCCAAAAAGGGCAAGGCTGCAAAGAAATCGTCATCCGGCACGCGTATTCTTTTGATCCCGTACTGCTCGCCCATTTGCAGCATTATTTCCAGCAAAACGGGATGAACGTGCAGATGACAGTGGCTGTCCATGTGCGAAAAGTTCAGGCCCGCTTTACAAAACTTTTCAAATTGAGCCTCAACTTCAGTGAATAATTCCTTTCGGGCTTTTTTGCAAAAAAAATATTTCAATCCTGCATAGGCTGGATCGGATGGAAAATGTCCGTTTCCATCGACTATATGCGGGATTTTGGCTTTGGGAAGGACTGACTTCCCATGTGCGCAGGTGACGTGTATTCCCACGCTGAGAGACGGATTTTCTTTCGCCAGAGCAACCGCATTCGCAAATGCGTCCTCCGATGTCATGAGGCTGGTGCTCGTAAGGATACCCCTGCGATGCGCCAGGATCACCGCCTCGTTAACTTCAGCGGATAGGCCGAAGTCGTCCGCGTTTACGATCAGCAGTCGTCTGTGCATATTAGAAAGGCCACTCTCAAAGGAAATCAAGGCTCGATCTTAGTGGCACTTTTCAAAAACGTTGCCGGTGAATTTCTTCCGTCGCGCGCGCAGAGTGAGGTAGTCTTTTGCCTCCTGGTATAGCCTGCTGCGTTCGTCGCGATCGAAGATGGCGCGTTTTACGATCCTGTATATGACCTTGGGCCGGAAATAGTAGCGGCCGTAGAAATACTCGACCGCATCGACGATTTCCTGGCGGCTCAGCCATGGGTACTCGTAATTCGGCAGCTGATGACCGAGTTCATCAGACATATCGTCTTCGGTCAGATATCCGTTCTTTTCGAGATACTCGTAAAATTCCGTTCCGGGGTATGGGTGCGCCAGAGAGACCTGGATGGTCTCGGGATCGAGACGTTCCGCGAACTCAATGGTCCGCATGATAGTCTCTTTCGTCTCACCGGGCAGCCCGATCATGAAATCGCCGTGCACGGTCAGACCGAGTTCGCGACAGTTCTTCATGAAGGTAAGCGACTGCTCGACCGTGATGCCCTTTTTCATGTTGTTAAGCACGTCCTGAACGCCGGATTCGAACCCGACCACAAGAAGGCGGCAGCCGGCTTCTTTCATTGCTTTGAGCATATCGTAGTCGGCGTGAACGCGGCTGTTGCAGGACCACATGAAGTTGAGCTTCTTGAGTTCCTTGCAGAGTTCGATTACGCGCGTCTTTCCCCAGGCCCAGGTGTCGTCGTCGAAGAAGATCTCCTTCACTTCGGGGAAGATCTCGAGGGCGTGTTTGACTTCCGCGACTACGCTTTCATTGCTGCGCACGCGCCAGGGATGACCCGTGAATGTCTGCGGCCAGAGACAGTAAATGCAGCGTGCCGGACAGCCGCGGGATGTGTAGAACGAAAGATACGGGTGTTTGAGAAAGGGTATGTTGTATTTTGTCGGATCCAAATCCCGCCTGTAGATATCCACGATGAACGGGAGAGAGTCGAGATCCTGAATAAGAGGCCTGTCCGGATTGTGTACGATCTTGCCGTTGTCGCGGTAGCTCACCCCGGCGATGTCCTTGAGGTCCATCCCGGAAGCAAATTCGGTAACCGAATAATCGAATTCTTTTCTTGCGACGAAATCAATTGCTTCAGACGCGTTTAGAGCCTGTTCAGGCAGAACCGATACGGGAGGGCCGACGAAAGCGATCTTGATGGAAGGGTTTACTTCCTTGATCCTCTCGCAAAGTTTGACGTCGTGATTGAAGCCGGGTTTGCTCGTAAAGAGAACGAGGAACTCGAAGTCCTTTGCGATTTTGATCGTCTCTTCAAAAGAAATGCCGTGGGGCGGAGCGTCGACAAGTCTACTTTCTTTAATCATTCCAGCTGGATATGCCAGCCAGACGGGATACCAGTATGATGCGATCTCGCGGCGCGCAGGCCACCTTGCCCCTGCTCCTCCATCAAACTTCTCAAAAGAGGGCGGGTTGATAAATAATGTCTTCATTAGAAAATCTCCTTGGATTTAGGAACGCGTACTATACGGGGCGGAAGGGGGGATGTCAAGAAAGTGAGCAGTGGACTGTGAACAGTGAGCTGAAAAAACGGTGCGCTGCGAAAAGTGTACGGTGAGTGGAAAAAACGTGGGGAATGAACTGACAAGGTTTCGGGACATGGATTCGGTCGGACGGGATGCGTGCGGTACACGAGTTTCGGCGCGGTTTCGCGACCGCGCCGTGTGTCGGCGGGGTGTAAAGCGGGAGCAGGAAGTTTTCGGTTGAGGCAGTTTGCCCACCAGGCCGCATCGGCGCGCCAAAGTGTCTTAAATGATCCTCAACCACAGTCGAGAGCCGAAATAGGAACATCTCCCTTCGGACTTCCTTTGTGTTGTAAGAAGTCAAAAGGAGTTGAGGCGCGGTTTCCTGACCGCGCCGTGTGTCGGCAGGGTGTAAGGCGGAGCAGGAACTTTTCGGTTGAGGCAGTTTTCCGACTCGCCTCATCTGCGCGCGAACATGGTCTGAAAATGATCTTCAACCCCAGTCGAGAGCGGAAATAGGCACATCCCCGTTCGTACGTCCTTCCGTGTTGTAACAACCTGCCGATGAAAAACGCCAATGATGGGGCATCATTACCAGACCCTTGCGGCAAGGGTTGTCATGTATGTAATTGACTTTTTGTTTCCAGAACTTTTCCGTGACGATTGCCTCCGGATGGCGGCCTGGTTGCCAAAAGCGTCGGTTTCGGTCGGCTGCCGAAGCAGTCCGCAGTCTTTCTATAAAGCACGGCGGCATGTGTTGAGCGCAGAAGTCGCTCAATGCCCTACCGGTGAACCTGCGGAAATCTGCCAATGATTGGATCAACCGTTGCGGATCAAAACGCTCGTCGAAGAAAATGGCGTGCATATGAGTCGGCATAATGACGTAGCAGTTAGTGCGGAGCGATTTGTGTTGATGGCAATAGTTTAGTGCATCGGTGATGATTCGGCAGGAAGGTTCCGATACAAAAACTGGGAGCCAGTCCACTACCGAGTATGTGATGAAATATACCGAGGCTTCTCTTTGGATGCGATGGCGCTCCATATAGTTCGACCCTTCTGGGAGGTCGGCCGTTGAAGTCCGGCAGAGGGCATGGTCGGGAAGGTACCCCAACTCGGAACTTGGCAATATGAAACGGTGCTGTCCGGAAACCAGGCCAAAAGGTACTTTTGATCCGACACAGGGCACGGTCGTGAAACCGTGCCCCAACTCTGTCAAATATCGTTGAAGGAACCCGGAGTTCAGTCTTTTCAGTTCACCAATGGCAGTTCACTGTTCACTGCGTTCTTACCCGCAATCGATCGCCTCGCCTATTCCTTTTCCCGCCATCACCATGGGGGAGACATTTTCTTCGACGGGGATGATGCAGTTTATGATCGCAGGACCGGGGGTGTTGAGTGCCTCGGGGAGTCCTTTTACGACCTCTTCCTCGGTCCGGAAGGTATATCCCGGAATTCCGTACGCTTTCGCAAGGAGTTCGAAGTCGGGGTGGAAAGAGAAATTGACGGCCATATAACGGCCTTCGCAATAGTACTCCTGGAGCTGACGGACCATTCCAAGGGCGTAGTTGTTGAGGATCAGGATCTTTACGGCGAGTCCCTGTTCCATCATGGTGCCGAGTTCCTGCATGGTCATCTGGACGCTACCGTCGCCTGTGACCAGCACGATCTTCCTGTCCGGCGCACCCAGACAGGCACCCACTGCCGCGGGCAGTCCAAACCCCATGCAGCCGAGACCGCCGGAGGAAACGAGTGTGCGGGGTTCTTTGAAGTGATAGTACTGTGCCACCCACATCTGGTGCTGGCCGACGTCGGTCACGACTATGGCATCGCCTTTGGTACACCTCCAGAGTTCCTCGATTACAAACTGGGGCTTCAGTCCGCAATCGCGATTGTACTGAAGAGGGTATTCAGCCCGGAGCGTGCGGATGCGTTCGAGCCATTCCGACCGATCCACCTGTTCGAGAAGGGGAAGGAGCGCCTGGAGGATGAGCTTCACGTCTCCTACCAGGGGGACGTTGGTGGCAATGACTTTACCGATCTCGGCCGGGTCGATGTCTATGTGAATCACGGTGGCCTTAGGGGCAAAGGCATTGATGTTCATCACGACGCGGTCGTCGAAGCGGGCGCCCAGGCCAATGAGAAGATCGGATTCCGTGATGGCCAGATTGGCGTAGCGCGTGCCGTGAAGGCCGAGCATACCGAGAAACAAAGGATGGTCCCCTGGGAAACCGGCAAGTCCCATGAAAGTGTTCGTTACCGGGGCGGAAATGGCTTCGGCGAACTGGAGAAGCTCCGCGGAAGCATTCGAAGCAAGAATGCCGCCTCCGGCATAAATTACCGGTCTTTTGGCTTTTGAAATCAGGGCGGCGATTTCGTTGATCTTGGAAGGGTGCCCCTTATAGGTCGGCTTATACCCTCTCAGTTTTACACTGGAAGGGTATTTGAAATTGATTTTCGTCTGGGCAATATCCTTGGGAATATCGATCAGTACCGGGCCGGGACGGCCGGTCGATGCTATGTGGAAGGCATTCTTGACCACAGCCGGGAGTTTCTGGGGGTCTTTCAGGAGGTAATTGTGTTTTGTGATCGGCAGGGTGATGCCGGTAATATCGACCTCCTGGAAGGAATCCGTCCCGATCTGGCTGGTGGGGACCTGGCCTGTCAGAATGATCATCGGGATGGAGTCCATATAGGCGTTTGCAATCCCGGTGACCAGGTTGGTTGCCCCCGGTCCGGACGTTGCCACGCATACTCCTACCTTTCCAGTCACCCGGGCATATCCGTCGGCGGCGTGTACCGCGCCCTGTTCGTGCCGGACAAGTACGTGCTTCACCCTGGTTGAGTGGTAGAGCGCATCATAGACGGGCAGAATTGCTCCGCCCGGGTACCCAAACACAATTTCCACGTTTTCTTTTTCGAGGCACTGGACGAGTGCCTCGGCAACTGTCATTTCCACGAAACACCTCCGGAAGTCGTATGTAACCCGGACTTATTCGAACTGGGTCGTCTAGTCCTCTTCACTGTCGCGCCACGATCCGCTCACGCCCACAAATCGGCTGCCCCGAAGCATCGCGATTTTGCCGGTACGAACCAGTTCCTTTATACCGTAGGGGCGCAGGGATTCTTCGAAGGCATTTATCTTGCCCGCGGTGCCGGTGCATTCGAAGGTCATCGTCTTTCGGCCGAGATCGACGACACGGGCCCTGAAAATTCCGGCTATATGCATTATCTCGACGCGCTGGCTGGGTTCGGCGCCGACTTTGACCATGACCAGCTCACGGTCGACGTATTCTTCTTCCGTAATATTGCTGATCTTGATGACGTCGACGAGTTTATGGAGTTGCTTGGTCACCTGCTCGATGAGGGGTTTGTCGCCTTCGACAACGATGGTCATTCGGGAGACATCGTTTCTGTCTGTGCGGCCTACCGCGAGACTGTCGATATTGAAACCGCGCCGTGCGAAAAGACCCGCCACTCGTGTCAGGACACCGGGGCTGTTCTCGACCAGGACTGAAAGGGTATGCTTCTCCATCTATCTCGAAACCTCCAAAGCCGGATTGCCGGGAGCATATTGAATTACTGTGGTTAAGCAAGGTATAGTATCAATATTGTTCGAGCTTTTAAAGCGCAATAAACTTCCGGACACAGGGACCGGAGCTGGAAACAGGTATGCTATGACGCTATTTTATTAATAGTTTCGAGGAGATCGCATTTGGGATACCGCAAGATTATAAACTTCTTCTTTGAGCTGGGAATGCTGAAAAAGACGCCGCGATCGGGATTCCAATTTCTCGGTTCGGGGCAGGAATCTGTTGCCGATCATTCGTTCAGGGTCGCGATGATAGGTTTCGCGCTGGCGAGGCTGGCGGGGAATGTCGATCCTTTCAAAGTGGTGAGCCTTTGCCTCTTTCACGATATCCCGGAGGCGCGCACGGGCGATATGAATTATGTAAACAAGCGTTACGTCAAGGTGGACGAAAAGGGTGCTATCAACGATTTGGCGGAGACCCTCCCGTTCGGCGACGAAATGAAAGCGCTGCTGAAGGAATACAGAACGGAAGAAACCGAAGAATCCAAACTCGTGCACGACGCGGATCAACTCGATCTCATCCTGGAACTGAAAGAGCAGAACGATCTCGGAAATGCCTATGCCGCAAAATGGATTCATTTTGCGCGGAAGCGGCTCAGAACGGATATCGGAAAGGAAATCGCCGAGGAAATCGTCGAAACGGATTCGACCGACTGGTGGTTCAAAGGGCACGACGAGTGGTGGGGGAAGTACCGGAAGGATTGATAACGAGGACCCTGATCGAAAACCCTTAATTTTGGTCCCGGCAGTGCTTTTGAGCCGGGATCCAGGGTTTTCGATGATTTGGGCAACAGCCCACGTTTGGAAACCCACGCCAACCGCGCAAAATTCCAGCCTGCTTTATTGCTCCTCTTTTTTTCTGCGGTCGAAAAGCGAAATCACTTTTCCTTCTTTCCGTATTTCCACTGACTCCGGCCCTGGCGGTTCCTTTTTCTTCTTCGCGGGCTCCTCTTCGATCATCTCTTCAGCCGGGGCCACCACCTTCTCGATCCGCATCGGATGACCGCCCATTGTGAATTCTTCACCGTTATAGTAAGGCTCGCGCAGAATCCATGTCACCACGAGGAGCGGCACCTGGAGCACCAATAACTTAATATGAAACCAGCCGGGTTTGACATCCGTGGTGATTTCTTCAACCCTCGCGAAAAAGGCGGGATTGTTATCCATGTATACCAGAACGACGTCGCCCTCTTTTGTCATTGGCCGCCTTTCAATAGCATGAGATCGTGCAGCGTGCTACACGCCGCATTAGTGTACTTATACCCGGATGGAAGTGATTTAACAACGAATCAATGTTGCGCCGCGGGGGTGAGCCGCAACCCGGATCTTTGCCGTCCGTTCCTGATGCCGCCGTTTACATAATCTTCACCGATACAGGCAGGTACAAGCGGAAGTTCTTCTATGTCAGGAGGAATGAAACCGAATACGAGTTGCAGGAAGAGGGTGACAATCCTGTATGTAGCACCCCAGAGAAGCTCGGCCCGCCCCTCGTGCGTGTAGAGAAAGCACGGAAAATCAACGGCCGTGCCGCTGAATCTCCATTCCATGCCCGGCGGGACGTAGATGCGATAATGCGCATAATTATATCGATTAAGAAGAGCACGTATCGGAATGTAGACGATTCGCTCGACTTCCCAGCTGGGGGTGAATTCTTTCTGGCGCGAGACCCAGGCCACAATGGGATGAATAACTCTGCGGAAGAGGATGAGGCACTGAGATGGAAGCGGACCGAGAAACCTTGTCCCAAAGGGGTTCAGGCGCATCTCCTCCCAGCATTCGCGCATCCCTGTGGCAAGGAGCAATGAGAGGAATTCGGCATTCTGAGGCTCTTCGCGTTTCAGCTGTGCCCAACAGGGCCATTTTGAAAGGGTGCCCCCGGGAAGGGTAATGAGCCTGGCAAGATAAGGGTCGAATCGAACTTCAACCGCCCCGCCGGGGCAGCAGAGGTCTCCAGGCTGTTTGACTTCTTTCGAGCGCTTGTTCAGGATAATCGAAGCCTCGGGCATGTTGCCGTTTTCAAAAACACGCGCGCCCATGAGCAGCATTACGCTCGATGTACGCACCAGCGGCTCGCAATCGTCATTTCGAAAAAGAGACTCCAGTCCGCAATGGGCCGAGAGCGCCTCCACAACACGCTCCTGCAGGGCGGCCGGATCGTACAGCAATCTTTGATGGTCTTGCCGAATGTTCACTGCGGCCATTCCTGGAGTTTTTTCTCGATTCGTTTTGCAGAAATCGGGAAAAGGGTTTTGATCTCAGGGGCAAAGATGCTGATTTTGAACTCCTCTATCATCTGGCGAAGGGTTTTGAGGAATTCAAGCCCCGGTTCCGTCGGACGGCCCATGATACGCTTTTCAAGTGCCTCTGCATTAGCACGAAATGACGCAATCTGCTGTTCTTTGGCCAAATCCTTCTCCGGGGAGGCATAAGCCCGTTCCGCTCGTATCCTGAGAGCCTTGAGGTAACGCGGGATGGAACGCAGGAACAAGCCGGGGCTTTTTAGAAAATCGGAAGGAGCGAGGGTCTCGACCTCCTTCGAAATTACCGCCAGGCGTTGTAAAACAGCGCCGTTGCCGCCTGCCATCTTCTTAAAACGGTCCAGAACCGAGCGCGTTTCATGCCGTTCCGATACTATCTCGAGCACCTCCTTACGGATTTCGTTCCCAAGGAGCCCGAGGCGGCCGGATACCCGATCGATATTTTTGTGAAAGCGCTCCCGGTCGGGATGTTGTGGCAGGTGCAATTCGAAAATTTCGCGAAGAATATAATCATAAAGTCCGGCTGAGGCCTCCTTGATCGGACCCATAAAAAACACTTTGGCTGCGTATTGTTCCGGGAAGGCCCAGTCTTTCCTGAATTGCTTGAGTTCCTGGGCAAAAATGTTCCGGTAAAGGCGCATAAGTCCGGCACGGGTGGATTCGCTTGCGCGTTCCGCATCCGGGAAAAGGCGGAGAGCGACAGTGCCGTCCTCGTCTGTAAGTCCGGGATAGGCGAGCCTGGGCAGTCCGAGTGCGTCGCAGCCAATCTCAACACTTGCGGGAACCTCTCCGATAGTCCAACGGCCGATGTCGGTGCACTCCCAACGCTTCCTCGCATCATGCCAGAGTCTGTCCTCATGACGTTCCATTGTCAACGGCTTAAGACCCTGAAGGTCGCGGCCCGCACCGAGGATATTCCCTTTGGGACCCACGATTTCGAAGCGGACTTTGAGGTGGTCCGGCAACTGGTTCCTGTCCCATTGCTCGGGAGGGATCCTGAGGCCGGTGCGTGCATGGCTCTTCTCGCTTAACTGGAGGTAAAAGTCTCCTTCTCCGAACCGGAGGTCCTGCCAGATTGTGCGGGCGGTATCGCTTACGGGCACCATGTGCTTGCGGATGCCCTTCGGAAGACTCTTGAGGAGGATCAGGACTTTTTCGGGAAGCATACCGGGAACGAGCCACTCAAAACGTTCCGGATAGAGAGATGGCAGAGCGTGGACCGGGACGGTCAGTGTGATGCCGTCATCTTCCCCGCCGGGACTGAAGGAATACTTTGCGGGTAATTCCAGTCCGCCTGCAGCTATGGAATCGGGAAAATCTTCGAGGGCAGCGAAATCCGGCTGTGCCCGAAGCAGGTCCTCTTCGGTCATCTTGAGGAAGTCGTCTCCGCGCCTGTCTTTCAAGAGTCTGTCGAAGGAGCGAATATCGGCGATCCCTGGAATTCGTTCATCGTAGAACTGAAAAAGGACCTGCTCATCCACCAGCAGGTCCCGCCTGCGTGTCTTGCTCTCGAGGGCTTCGATTTTGGCGACGAGTTCGCGGTTGTGCTCCAGAAAGCCATACCTGCCGGAGACATCTCCTTCAACAAGCGCAGACCGGATGAATATTTCGCGCGCTTCCTTCGGGTTGATTCGCCCATAGTTGACCTTGCGCTTCTCGACTATCGTGAGGCCGTACAGGGTGGCCTTTTCAAGTGCGACGACCTGCCCCCGCTTCTTTTCCCAATGCGGCTCGGACCAGCTGTATTTGCAAAGATGACGGCCGATCTCTTCCAGCCATTCCGGATTGATGTTGGCGACAGTGCGCGCAAATAGCCGTGAGGTTTGAACGAGTTCGGAAGCAACTATCCAGGACCCTCCCCTGTTAAAGAGGTTCGAGCCTGGAAAGAGCATCGCCTGGTGCCCTCGGGCTGCGGTATAGATATTCTTTTCCTTGCGCATGGCAACCTGGCTTAGATACCCGCTCAAAATGGAGCGGTGTATCGCATCGTAGGTCGCCGGGGCGGGGTTTTCAACGAAATCGCCAAGTTCATCCAGGATGGAGCGGATTTCCTCGAAAATATCGCTCCACTCGCGCATCCGCCTGAATGAGAGGAAATGCTCGCGGCAGAATTTCCTGACCTGGCTCGTGCTTCTGCGCGGTAGTTGTCGACCGTTGCGGCCGTTCTTTTTGGAAACGGTTTCAGCGCGAGTGTCCTGGATCGTATTCACTTCGTTGTTCAGGACCGGTTCCTGCCAGCATCCCTGCCAGATGCGGAGCAGCGAGACAAAATCCGACTGTGGATCGCGGAAAATAGCCTGGGCCTGGTCCGCCTGGGTCTCCTGGTCGAGCGGCCTTTCGCGAGGGTCCTGGATGCTGAGGGCCGCCGCGAGGATGGTGAGTTCGCGGAGGGAATTCTCCTGGCGCGCTTCCAGAAGCATCCTGGAGATTCGGGGATCGAGCGGAAGGCGGGCCATCATTTTCCCGGTGGGCGTAATCCGCTGGTGTTCATCGACTGCTCCGAGTTCGCGCAGGACGCCGAAACCGTCTTTGATCGCGGTAGGCGAGGGCGGATCGAGGAACGGGAAATCCTGAATTCGCCCAAGCCTGAGGTAAAGCATCCTCAGGATGACTTCTGCCAGGTTTGACCTCTGGATCTCGGGCGGCGTATAAAGAGGCCTGTCCAGGTATTCCTTCTCTGAATAGAGCCGGACGCAGATACCGGCTTCCACGCGGCCGCACCTGCCTTTGCGCTGGTCGGTGCTTGCCCGGGAAACGGGCGCGACCGGCAGGCTCTGGGTTCGGGACCGGGCATTGTATTGTGCAATCCTGGCAAGGCCGGTATCGACCACGTACTTGATGCGGGGAATTGTGATCGATGTCTCTGCGACATTTGTGGCGACGACGATCTTGTCTTCCGAGATCGGGGCGAAGATTCTCTGCTGGTCGCCCGCGGCCATTCTTCCGAAAAGCGGTAGCACCACAGTGTTCAGGTAGCGCTTTTCTTCAAGACGCTGGGTCGTTTCGCGGATGTCGCTCTCGGTCGGCATGAATACAAGGATATCGCCCCTTTTGGCTGGGCTGCGCCTGAGAAGATCCACTGCCTGGACGGCCTGATCGATGTAGGTTACATCCTCCGCTTCTCCATCGGCCGTCTCGGCCGGCCTGTACCAGACATCGACAGGGTAGGTCCTTCCGGAAACCTCGATGATAGGAGCGCCGCCGAACGCGTCCGAAAATTTTTCCGGGTCGATTGTGGCGGAGGTGATGATGACTTTGAGTTCGGGTCTTCTGGGCAACGTCTGTTTCAGAATGCCCAGGAGAAAGTCGATATTCAGCGTGCGTTCGTGGGCTTCGTCGACAATTATCGTATCATAAGCGCGGAAATACCTGTCTCGCTGCGCTTCCGCGAGCAGAATTCCGTCCGTCATGAACTTTATGCGCGTAGTGCGGGCGGTGCGGTCCTGGAACCGAATCTTATATCCGACCAGTTTCCCGCCCTGTTGGCCGAGTTCTTCGGAAACGCGTCCGGCGAGAGTGATGGCGGCGATCCTCCTTGGCTGTGTACAACCAATGAGTCCGTTTCGCCCCCTGCCTGCCTCAAGGCAGAACTTCGGGATCTGGGTACTCTTGCCGGAGCCGGTTTCCCCGGTGATTACGAGAACCTGATGGTCACGAACCGCGTTTACGATCTGCTCGCGCCGTTCGGTTATCGGGAGTTCGCCGGGGTACGATGGAATAAACGAAATATCGGCCGGGCGGAAAGAATCGTTTTGGGAGTGGGAAACCGTCATGGATGGAAAGTAAGAAGCTCCAGGTCGAATTTTATCCTAAGGTTATACTTCTATCACAAAGCAAGCATCTTTACAAAACTCGGTGCATGTGTCAATTCTCCTTCAATCGAGAAAAGAGTGCGGCAAGAGGCTGGTTTTCAGCGTCGCGACGGCATATGGATTCTCGGATTTCAGGAAACAGGATACCCACAATTATAACTTGGAAGAGCCATGCCGGCGAGTTTCCTGAACACCCTGCAGATCGCGGAACATATCCGGCGTGTAATCCTGGTGAATATTGGAAGCCGAATTTGCAAAGGGAACGCAATGATCGATCTAAAAAATAAAGTGGAGGAAGCTGCCCGATATATAAGATCTCATCTGCAGAGTGCGCCGGAAGTTGGGCTTATACTGGGGACGGGACTTGGCGGGGTCGTGGACGAGATCGAAAATCCGGTGCTTTTGCCTTATGGGACCATCCCCCATTATCCGGTCAGCACTGTTCCGAGTCATGTCGGGAGGCTCGTGTGCGGAAGTTGGGCGGGCAAACAGGTAATTGCGATGCAGGGCCGTTTCCATCTGTATGAGGGCTATTCTCCCCAGACGATAGCGTTTCCCATCCGAGTTTTGAAAGAACTGGGAGTCAAACTTCTGTTGATTTCCAATGCAGCCGGGGGGCTGAATCCCAATTTCGAGGCGGGAGACCTGATGCTGGTGACGGATCACATCAACCTCACGGGTCAAAATCCGCTGGTGGGGGAGAACATAGACGATTGGGGAGTGCGTTTCCCGGACATGACGGAACCATACTGTAGACGGCTGCTCACTGTTGCTTCCGAAACAGCCCTGGAAGAGCGAATCAGGATGCATCGGGGCGTGTATGCCGGGGTGCTGGGACCGAGCCTGGAGACGGCTGCCGAGACCCGCTTTCTCAGAACTATCGGTGGCGACGCGGTGGGCATGTCGCTGGTGATGGAGGTAATCACCGCGGTTCATGCGGGTGTGGAGGTCCTTGCCGTATCGGTTATTACGAATGTGAATCTGCCCGACTGCTACCGGCCCGCACCGCTGGAAGAGATCATAAAGACAGCCGCCGCCGCCGGGAAAGACCTTGCCAGGCTGTTTGCGGGTATTCTACGGCACATCGGGTTCGATGGAGAATGACCGGTATCTCGTACTCTTAATCTGAACACGTCAGCAATACATGTGATCGCGCGCGCAGTTGTTCGATGCCGCCGGAATACGATGAACGGTGCCCGTCCCAATTTTCAGGAGCAGGTTCGCCGAGCGCCAATCCTGTTCTTCCCAGTATTCCGCATCGCCTCCCGCTTCCAATGCATAATCACTGCACTGTGAACAGGAGAAAGCGTCCCAGCCTTTTTCGATTGCGATATCGAGACAGTGGTTGTAATGACGGCAGAGCACATTGCGCGGCGCCTGCGGTGCTTTCAATTTTCGACTCGCCCGGATCGGGTTCATGGTTTACCTCCGAAAAGAAATATTGATTATCCCGTGACACAATGTTCCCGGTTTTACCACTAACCGCGGACGGTCTACATTTAAGCACCGAATCATATCAATCCAATTGGACCAAGGTCCAATCGTTGAAGCCTATAAAGACATTGTTAAGTGAACACTCAGCCATTACTCCAGCACCGGGCCCCTGCTCTCATACTGCGTTTCGGCCGGCCTGGCAGGTGTCGAATTGTTCTGAAAGTTGATCTTTGGAATCAACCCCGGTAAAGCCTTCCATTGCGATCGATAAGAGGACGAGACAGTCCTTCCCGATTTCTGCATGAGTAATAATTGTCCGACCCGAATCCATTCCTGAAAGGCAAAACAGGCGGGTCCATAGCAGGTTGCGTCTCCTCCTTTTTGATCTTCTGGAAAAGGCGGGCAAGCCTGGGTGCATCCGAGAAGGAATTCTTCCGTGGCTTCTCTTTGTCCCGGATGCAGCGCAGAAAGTCCTCATACATGGCCTGGAGAAGATCTGTCGGTTCACATGCCAGAGAGTTTCTGCCCTGCGAGAAAGGGAACTTTGCCTGGTTGAGGAAAATGAAAGAGTCCTTCGAATCTGCAATTGATAGATCGATGCATCCTTCCGTGCCGATAATCTCAACGCGGTTCTTATAGCTCTGGGAAACGAGGTCGGACTGCACTACGAATTTCGTCCCGGCTGCACCTTTACCCACAACGAGGGCGAAGTCTTCAGCATCGGTATAGATACCCTGGCCTTCGATCCGGCGTCTGCTGATCAGGGTGTCCAGGTTGACGCACTCCACCTCTGTGATGTCTCCCACAAGCCAGAGCAGAAGGTCGAGCATATGGGACATCATCTCATTTATCGCGCCGCCGCCATTGTCTGATTGGTGTTTCCATGCCCGGTGAGATCCTTTGTCGCCCAGGCGCATGTATACGGCCCTTAGGTCGCCGATGAGGCCGGTATCGATCGCTTCTTTCGCACGGACAAAAGACGGATGGTACTTGAAACCGTATGCGACCATGCCGACGCGGTTCAAGCGATCGGCCAGGACATGCAGGAAGAGCGCTTCTTCGACGTTCGTGGTCAGCGGCCTTTCGCAGAAAACATGTTTCCCGGCGCGCAGGGCACGTTTTGCATAATGAAAATGGAAAGGCGTAGGAGTACAGATGTCGATACTCTCAACTGAAGCATCCTTGAACACATCGTCTATTGGAAGAGATGATACTCCTGCATGAGTTGCAAGGTCATTTGCGAACTCAGGCCGAATGTCGCTTACGACTATTTCATCAATGCCGAGATTTCGGAGCGCTTCGAGGTGCTTTGCGGATTGTTTGCCGCAGCCGATTATACCGACCTTCATGACATTTCCCCCTTTATGCCTGAGCTGCCCGGGGCTGAATCTATGCCCGGGAGATTTTGCTGCCGCGTGGATCAGCCCCGGCATGGGCGTGACCTGCCGGGGCTGTTTCCGCGGTGTTACAGGTTTTGAGGATGGTTAGGGAGTAACGACCAGGGGACGCATCATGTCATGTTCCTCATGTTCGAGGATATGACAATGATAGACGTACTCATATCCCGTTGTGCCAAGTCCGGGCCTCGTTGAGGTCTTGTTCACGATATAGTTCGGAGGTGCCGGTGCATCGAAATACATAAGGAGTGCCGCAACCTCTCCGGGATTTACCCGGACGGTTTCCTTCCAGCCGAGTTCGTTGGCATCGGGATAGCGCGGGCTCGTCCAAGAATTGAAATTGGGGGTCGCGGTGTCGAAATTTGCACGCCAGAGAATCTGGAAATTGACCAGGTGCAGATGGATGGGATGGACATCTCCGCTCAGATTGAAGATGAGCCATACTTCGGCTGTCTTGTTTGCGGCGACTTCGGTTGCGGCTGCATCGTATCCGAGTCCGTAGGTATTGATTCCCTGGTTGTTGGTTGACAAAGACGTGGTGGTTCCAATCGTCTGGAGCAGGCGGCCAAATGAATCGAAATCTTCGTTAAGGGTGAGGCTCCGCACCTGTGCAACCGGAACAGTTCTTAAGACTTTGTTCACTACGAACCTGCCCGAAGCGGGGAGGATGCCGGGAGTGTAATCAGTACCCGGCGTCGCTGCCAACGGGGGATCCATCGTGAAGTTATAGCTGGGAGCGGGCAACGGGAGGGAACTTGCTGCAGTAGATGTTACCCTGAACTGCATCAGAGTCCTGGTGTTCGGGCCGAAACCGGCCTTTGTCGGCAACGCACCGCCAAATGGGGACAGGTCGGCATTTCCCGTGAAATAATCGTTTCGATCGTCGCCGCCGGGGAATGGAGCGGGAGCATCGCTATAGAGAATAAGATTGGACCCGATCGGCACGCCGCTGAAGTCGATGAGGATATCTGCACGCTCAGCGGGGGCGAGCAGGAGGTTATATTTTGTCGGGTCATTGACTATGGCCGTACCGGTTCCATCCAGTACGATCGGTCGCGGTGGGTTGTTCAGATAGACGGGATTTGGAAGCAGTCCGCCTTCGGTTCCGATCTGGACTATTACGGGGGGAGTTGCGAGCGCGTTAATCTCGCCCGGATTGGCTGCATCTTCGTAGTAGAGCTGCAGATTATAAAATCTGGCCT
This sequence comes from Pseudomonadota bacterium, assembly GCA_023416335.1. The sequence goes on from JAEZHY010000054.1 coordinate 16,199, forward strand.
GAGAACCGTTCAGAATACGGAACCGGTACACCTTTTGCTGAACTTCGAGAAACGGAAAAAGAGCGCCGTTAATCAGGGCGGAGTCGCCAAAGAATTCCGGAACATTTGACGGATAGGGAAGAGGAGCTGCGCCTCCCGGCGGGGTGAGCAGAGGTCCCCAGTCCCACCTGCCTGTTTGGGAAACCTGATTCGGTTCGTAGGCCGCAGCATACCACAGATCACCCCTGTTGCCCCACTGGTCGGGAGCCTGTTTGAATGTCTTGTCCTGAATCACCAGGTAGATGGACTCCTGGGCGCTGGGAATAACTCCTGAGCCGGCCAAACTGGTTTCATACGGATCGATGAGAATATAGGGGGAAACGAGACCAGCGTATACGTTCAGCCGGGTCATGGCCAGCGCATGGTCGTGATACCACATCAGTCGGGCGCTCTGATCGTTGGGATACCAATAATCTCCGTCCTGCCAGTTGTCTCCGTGGGTACCGTCAGGCGCCCACCAGCTATGGGGACTCCCGTCGCTTGACCAGGCCACATGTCCGCCATGGAGATGCGGTACGGTTCTGTTGACGGCAACACCAGGCCCCATGCTCATTAAACTTGTATCGACAGGCAGGGGGTGTGCGTTGGGGAGGACATTCTCGAACTTTACTCTTACAGCTCTGCCTTTGGTTGCGATGATCCCGCCGCCAAGGTAGTTGTTGGTAGTCGAAATCTGCCTGGTTACATTCGGAGTCATGTCGCGATATCCCCAAAAGAGCGTGGCAGGCAGATCCGGGTGGACTTTCTGACGAAACTGCCACATTTGAATCTTATAGTAGTCGGAACTGGGGAATGCATAGGGGGTTGCGACCGGGATCTTCGGGTATCCGGCCGGGGCAGTACTGCCAAAGTAGGGCAACGGTTGGATGAACTTTCTCAGCGGAGGGCTCTGGCTATAAGCGTACGACTTCCCGGGCCAGGACAATAACCCTGCGCCGAACGCCCCTGCGGCGACTCCCGACATCATCGACAACTTCATGAAATCTCTTCTCGTCATTTTCATTGTACTCATTCCTCCTTCAGTTCTGCTTCTTGGACTCCGCTACGAATAGAGCCAGACCTCCGATTGCCTCCCTCAATGCAAGGTTTGATATACGTTTAGAGCTGATGTTGTTGGATCAGAACGGTGTAGTTGGTATCAGTTGCTCGGTAATCTGACTGATAACAATGTCTTGGCATGATTAAAATTGGACTTTGGTCCCATAATGATTGTTTTTCCGGAATAATATGGGTCGGAGGAACTCTTAGGACCGTAGGAGGATTAAACCCGAAGACGTGATCTTTGGAGTGGCTGCCGTGAGTTTGAACCTGTGTCGTCCAAATCGGGTAATATATGGCAAGGGTGAGAAAATATAACTGGATCTATAAGTAGCGGATTTGCTCAATGAGATTCGTAGGTGGCCCAGGGAATCCAGCTTTTTCTCTCGAGAAAGTCTTCCCCAAAAATCTCCTGATTGGAACCGACCTTGACTATTCGGCCTTCGAACATGACGGCAGTCCTTTCCGCGAGAAAGGGTATTTCGGTGTAATCATGCGTTACGAACAATGCACTGGTATTCATCCCTTTGAGTATGCGGCCAAGTTCCTGGAGCAACGAGTTTCTGGTGGGATAGTCGAGGGCGGCAAATGGTTCATCCAGAAAAAGGAGGTCCGGTTCGAGGGCAAAAGCTCTGGCGAGGCTGGCCCGTTGGGCTTCACCGCCGGAAAGCGCGCGGGCCTGTCGATTTGCGAGATGACCGATGCCAAAGATGTCAAGCCACTTGCGGGCACGCGAAAGGGCTTCTTTGCGGGGCACCTTCCTTATTCGCAAAGCTGTGGTAAGATTTGAGAGCACGGACATGTCGAGCAGAAGCGAATCCTGGAATACAACAGCCATGCGGCGGCGGAGCGCCAAAAGATTGTTCGGACCCGCGGGAATTCCCTCCAGTTCAATTGTGCCCGACGCCGGCGGGTGCAGCAGAGCGAGGGTAAGCAGGAACGTGGTCTTTCCGGCTCCATTCGGCCCCACGAGTGCGACGGTTTCTCCTCGGTCGATTGAAAAATATTCCACGCTGAATATCGGCCTGTGGGAATTCATACGTTGGAGATTCTTAGCTACGAGCAATGGAACCAAGATAAAGACCTCGTTTCGCAAATTGAATGTGGGAACGCGGCTTGAAAAATAACATTTTCGGGTTCGCAGTCAAATGATTTGAAAGCCGAAGGGCAGAAGTCGAAAGGATTGAACAGGGGCACAGTCAGGTAGCCCTGGCCCAACCGGTGCGATCGTGCTGCAGTGGGCCGTTTGCGACTGAAGTTATGGCGAGGTTAGCGACCTCTCCATATTCGCCGGCGGACGAGACGCCCGAAAATGTGATAATCATATGGACTCCATCGAACGATAACTTGATATGAGGACAATTGTCTTTTAGTATCTAAGCGGTAATAAACAGGGTGGATTTTTCCCGTGACCGACGGTAAATTACCATTCCTGCAAAGTCTTACCTGGAGAAGGGCATGGACAACGTCGACGAACTCCTAATATCCACCTGCAAGACTATGATCAGGACGATTCTCGCGTGCCTCGACCACGCTACGAAGGGCACAATCTACCGAATCGGCCTGATGCCCGAATTGAGAGCCACACGGGTTATGTCCGGGATCAGAAAGCCCGGAATGGACGAAATCGAATGGGGCCTGCCCGCGAACTCCGATTATAATGCACCCGGAAAGAAATGGTTGCAGTACCGGGACGCCCCCGGGCGACCTATGGAATCAATGGGGTGGTGCGTTGAAAAGCAGATGAGCTGGACTGCGGAGAATCCGTTGGAGGATGCCCGCAGCGTCAGAAAACAGCTTCTGGGTGAGCCTGAAGATTTCTACCACATGGAGCCCGTGCTGGTAAAAAAGCGCAGCTTGTATGGTTCTGCGGTGGATAAGCTCCAATACGCTTCCGATTACAGAGGAAACCCGATCTGGCAGGATACGGACTGTGTTGTTGCCGCCGTGATAAAAATCCACTTCAAGCCGGATACTCTGAAGCGGGGAGACCGATCGACGCAGATCATCCACGAACTTTCCAGAACCCTTGGATCCGAACTGCTTTCGATATGGTACCGTGAGATACTATCGAGAGCCCAGAAGGATTTTGCGCGGCAACGCCTGCAGAGTTGTGAAATCCTGGCGCATGAGTTGAGAAACACCCTCGTAAAACTAGGCTTCGTATTTTCAGCGATAAACGCACAAATTTCCATTCTGCGTGAAAGCTGGGAGAGTTTCCTGCGAGAAAAGCTTCCCGGACTGGAATGGAAAGGGGAAGTCCTTGGCAAGCTCTCGAGCACGCTCAGTGAAAGACTCCCGGGAGTCGAGCTTTCGCCCGAGATTTCCGACCTGTGCAGGAGCTTGCTATTAGAGCAGAAAGAACTCGCACGCCTGTCACTCTCGCCTCGTCAGGAACAGGACTGGGTTCAGAGCAAGATCAACCCCAAATGGGAAAAACTCCTGGCGCGAACGGCCCTTTGGGATAAAGACGAAATAAACGCTCTCCTTGCCAAATTGCACGGCGCTCTTCAAACGGGAATGAATCTCGGCCCGGATCGCAAAGTCGACGGTCTTCCCGAGGAACTGGTCGAGCAATGGTCAAAACTCGCCTATATCCAGATAACATCGAGTAATCTGTTCCAGTTGGATGAAGTTATTCGGCTGGTGGAGCATCCCGCTTTACCTGTTTCTCATAAAGAGCAGATTTTGAGAGTTCTCAAGTCGCTGAAAGCCCTGGTATTTACGATTCCGGAGGTGGAGGAGAAGGCGACGAGAATATTGCAGTCGCTACGTTACGGAACCTGGGCAGAAGACCAGTTCCGTGTCGACCCCGGCATGCTTGATCTGGATTACCAGGGGGAGTTCGAGGTTGCCCTGACCGACTAGCCTGGGAAAAGTGAGTTTTCCCCTGCGCTGCCGTCCCAAAGCTGAAATGATTGATTATCATTCCCGTGATGCGGTCGAAATAGAAGTGACGGCGGAGGTGGACCCGAAATGACCAAGGAAACGGACAAGAATTTATTTCCTTTCAAAGCGGAAGTTTCTCATTTACCTGAAAATCCCGGCCTGCGCAGTATTGAAATGAAATATAAACGTGTTTTTGACGCAACGGGCGACATGCGTTTTGCTGCGAGCCGGCGTGGTAAACTGCTGGATGTAAATCAGGCGGGTGTCGAGCTGTTCGGCTTTGCGAGCAGGGAGGACATGCTCGGAATCAATTCGGTCGGTTTGCTCTTCTGCGATCCGGGGGACGGCAGGTCTTTTCAGCAGCGGCTCGAAGCCCTCGGATTGATCAAGGACCATGAAGTCCGAATGAAGAAAAAGGACGGGAGCGAATTCACCGCTTGTATCACGGCGACCCTGTGGTTCGAGGATGACGGCTCGATTTCGTGTGAAGGGTTCCTGAGAGACATCACAGAACTCAAAAAGCTCCAGGAGGCCTTCCTGGAATCGGAGAAACAGAACAGGGAACTCTCCGAATCGGAACGGAATATCAGGCAACTCAACGAGCATATCCTCAACATGCTCATGGTTATGTCCCATGACGTCCGGGGGCCGCTCGTCTCGATGGCCGCCACTTTGAAGCTGCTTCTGCGCGGTTCTTTCGGCCGCATGGACGAAAGTGTCTGGAACACCATCGACGACCTGCTCTCGCGTGTCCGCCACCTGATCGGCATAGCCGAGGACTGCCTCGGGAGGGCACATTCCCTTGAAGTCACGCTGGAAAAAGAGCGGGAGACGATCGATCTGAGGCAGGATATCATCGACGCGGTACTCGACGAGGTCTCAAACGAAATCCAGGAACAGCAGATCGTCATAGACAACCGGCTTGGCGCCATTCCCGCCGGATGCATTCCGGTCGGCGTCAATATGATGTGGCTCAAACCCATTTTCAGAAATCTTTTCAAGAATGCGATCAAATACGGCGGCCGGGGTTGCCGTATTGCCTTCGGTTTCGAGGATCACGGTTCTTTTTACCGCCTCAATGTCTACAACAGTGGAGATCCCATCCCGGAAGAGTTTCGGGACAGGCTGTTCACGAAATTCGCACAAATCGACGACGGGGCTGAAAAGAAGGATGGGTTTGGAATGGGATTGTATCTCATTCGCGAAATAATTCGAAAGCATGAAGGAGATATTTGGTACGAAGCCAGGCCGGACGGCTCCGATTTCATCCTCATCCTGCCGAAGCAGAACGTCTGATTGTCGCTGAAAACAAAAGAAGGATAGCAGTTAAAATGGTGTCTCTTGAAGATGTAAAGAGAGCGGCAGGGGTTATCCACAGCCGGGTTTTTCGCACTCCGATAGTTTTTTCGCGTACCTTGAGCAATCTTGTCGGAGGCGAGGTGTATCTGAAGCTTGAAAACCTGCAGGTTACCGGTTCGTTCAAAATTCGCGGAGCCATGAACAAAATACTCTCCGAACGCGGGCGCATTGGCAAGGAAGGGGTGGTGGCCGCATCCGCCGGAAATCATGCGCAGGGTGTCGCAATGGCAGCCAGGCTTGCGGGTTTACGATCGACAATCGTCATGCCGGAGTGGGCTTCCATATCCAAGCAGGAGGCTACGCGCGGATACGGCGGCGAAGTCCTGCTCGTCGGACAGACTCTGAACGATTGCCTGGACAAGGCGATCGAGTTGGAGAAGACGGGCAAGACTTTCATCCATCCTTTTGACGACCCCGCCATCATAGCAGGGCAGGGGACGATTGCCCTGGAAATCCTCGAAGACATGCCGGACGTCGATCTGATTTCCGCTCCGGTGGGCGGAGGGGGGCTGATCTCCGGGATTGCGGCAGCAGCCAAAGGAATCAAGCCGGAAATACGGATCGTCGGAGTCCAGGCGGCTACATGCCCTTCCGCGGTTGCCGCCATTGAAGCCGGACGCAGAGTCGGAGTCGAAGCATCGAGGTCTATAGCTGACGGTATCACGGTGAAGCAGATCGGTCAGCTTACCTTCGAGATGATCGATCGTCTGGTTGATGAAATCGTTGTCGCTGGTGAGGATCGGATTGCCGAGGCAGTCCTGGTGCTTCTCGAGAGGAAAAAACTTCTCGCCGAGGGCGCAGGCGCCGTTCCTCTGGCAGCGCTGCTCGGAGGGTCCATCAACGTGCCGAAAGGAAAAAAGGCGGTCCTCGTCATAAGCGGCGGAAATATCGACAGCCCTGTGCTGGACCGGGTCATCCGGCAGGGGTTGTCGCGAAACGGCCGCATCATGCGGTTCAGCGTCTGCCTCGACGACGTTCCCGGCTCTCTTGCATCCCTGCTGCGGGTGATTGCGGATGCCAAGGCAAACGTACTGACGATCAGCCACAACAGAGGAACCGGGTCCCTGTCGATCTACCAGAGTCTTGTCGAACTCGAACTCGAGACTCGGAACACGGAGCATATCGAAATGGTCAAAGACGCTCTGCATATGGCCGGCTACCACGTTGAAATGCAGCCTCAAAATGTGGACGCTTCCTGCACGATGGGCTAAATCAACTGCGAGGTGGTGAGAACAATGGATGCTCTCCAGGCAATCTCAGGAAGACGAAGTATCAGGAAGTACAAGGAAGGCGATGTTTCGGACGATCTCGTAAAGCAGTTGCTGCAGGCCGGAATGAGCGCTCCATCGGCCGGAAACGAGCAGCCGTGGCATTTCATCGTGCTCAGGGACAGGCAGGTTCTGAATGCCGTTCCGAATTTCCATCCCTTTTCGAAAATGCTGAGGGAAGCCGCGGTCGGAATCGTTGTTTGCGGCGATCTGAAAGAGGAAGTATACAAGGGCTACTGGGTGCAGGACTGCTCGGCGGCCACACAAAACATTCTCGTTGCCGCGCATGCGCTTGGGCTCGGAGCCGTATGGCTCGGGGTCTATCCCATGGAAGACCGCGTGACAGCCGCGAGAAAGCTCCTGGGAATCCCGGAGCACGTCGTGCCGCTTTGCATTATATCTGTGGGATGGCCCGGCGAAGAAAAACCGCCCGCGGGCCGTTTCCGTGAGGACAGGGTGCATCGGGACAGGTGGTGAGCCTCTGGGCATCAAATGGGGCGGCAGCCGTGTGAATGGGCACCCATTGGGTGCCCACCGTCTCGAATCGCTCTCCGTTTCTCAAGCCACCTGTGAAGCCGGTGAATTCCTGAGTTCCTCGTTTGAAAGGTACTTTTCAATCGACTCCACTGCAATGGCGCCGTCTGCTACCGCCGTGACGATCTGGCGCAGGCTCTTGCGGCACACATCGCCTGCTGCGTAGATTCCGGGACAGGAAGTGGCCATCTCCCGGTCGGCTATTATAAAACCCCGTTCATCCATCTGTACGATGTCGGAGACAATCTCCGAATTGGGCTGAATGCCCGTAAAGACAAATACCCCTTCCACTTCGAGACGCCCCTCCTCGCCACTCTTCACATTTCGGACGATGACCGAATCGACAATCTCGTCGCCGTGGATTTCCTTCACGACACTGTCAAGAACAAACTCGATTTTGGAGTTCTCCGCCGCGTGCCGCACCAGCACGGGTTCGGCCCGGAAAGTGTTCCGCCTGTGGACCAGGTAGACTTTCGAGGCGAAGCGGGTGAGGTAAATCGCTTCCTTCACTGCTGCGTCGCCTCCTCCGATGACCGCGATAGGCGTGTCGGTAAAGAATGCGCCGTCACAGGTTGCGCAATAGGAGACTCCGCGCCCGCGAAACTCTTTTTCTCCCGGCACGCCGACCGACCGTGGAACCGCACCGGTTGCAATCAGAAGGGTGCGGGCCTCGCAGGCGCCTCTGTCCGTGGCGATCTCGAAGCCGGCGTCATTGGGGGCTATGGATTGGACATGCCGATCGAGGATAGTCAGCCCGAAGCTCGTTGCCTGTTCCTCCATTCGCTTTATCAGCTCCGGGCCTCCTATACCTCCCGGAAAGCCCGGATAGTTATGGATGTCGTCCGTCGTGGTGGCCTGGCAGACGGGGGTCCCGCTTCTGAGAAGCGTGACATCCATCATGCCTCTGGCGGCATAAAGTCCGGCGGTAAGCCCGGCAGGGCCCCCGCCGATAATGATCAAATCGCTCTTTCCCATTTTATTATTCCCAAAGGCGAGCCGGCAAATATAGCCGACTTCGGCCAATCATTTCATTTCCATTCCCAAAGACGAGCTTATGCGAACGAAGATCCTCGGCACCAATCTCTAACTGCTTCTCGAAGGCACCGATACGGAGTACTTGAACAACTCGGCACGGTAAATCGAGACCCCGGTAATAACCGGTCTGTTGGGGCTTGCGAAGATGACGAGTTCTCGCGACAGAACGGGATCTCCGCTTGGTATCCCGAAAAACGAGGCTTCACGCTTCGTGGCCTTCCTGGCGCTTATTTCGTAGTCTGCCTTCTCGATCGTGAAGTGCCCTTTTCGCACCAGGGTCAGAAAGACGGATTCCGTCTCCACCGTTTCAGGGGTGACGAATTCGGCGAGTTCCGCGGGCAGATAGCGAAAATCCAGGGCTACCGGCAAATCATCCACGTACCTGTGACGTTCGATGCAGAGCAGGGGTACCTCGTGTTCGATCCCCAGAAGGTCGGCCCATTTTGACGAAGCGACCTGTAGCTGAAATGAAGCGGTCCTTACCTTGATCTTCTTGCCCTGGATCTGCCACTCGTCATTGAACCGCTCGATCTCCTTCAACTGCCCTGTTACCTGGGTCGGCACGATAAAGGTGCCGAGACCCCTCCTGCGGTAGAGCAAACCCTCGTTTACGAGTTCCTGGACGGCCTGCCTGACCGTCATCCTGCTCACGCCGTAAGTTTCCGTCAGGATCTCTTCCGGCAGCAGCCTGGCAGGTTCTTCTCCCTGCGGTGCAGCTCTCCGTTCGCGAATGTATTCAATCAGACGTTCTTTGATTTGAACGTAGAGAGGAAGAGGCGAATTTCGGTCAAGAGGTCTGGTCGTCTTCACCAACTGTCTCCTGTAGGCGTCCGAGTCAGTTTACCTGCAATCGACCCATGTCCACGGGACACAAGCCTCTTCCTCTCTTACCACATTTGCGGTGCAAGTAAATCAGCTCTTTGGCCTGTAAGTGTCCATGCTCTTGATAATGGCTTCCTTATCCAGGACGAACTCCATCATTCCCACCTGCTCTTCGTAGATCTTCGGGTCGACGAGTTCCTTCAGATTGTCTTCCAGGATGTGGTACACGGGCAGCATCAACGACGTTCCGGCAAGAGGTCCCGCAAAGGTGGGATCGCCGGTAGTGACGGTTTCCGCGTAAATCCCCGCACTGTCCGCATCGGGAGAACCTAATACGACAACAACTCCATCTTTACCCTGCTGATCGACTACCTTCTTAATCGTTGCCTGATCTTCCAGATCCATGGCTCCGGCGGCAGTTCAGACAAAGCACTGGGTCAGCACGAGTACCGGCTCGGCACCGGCGCTTTCAACACATGCAGCAATGGCGGGTGCGGGAACGCCGTCCCGCTCGCCGATGCAGACAACCTTCTTGCCCTTGAGGAAATTCTCAGCCATCGATCGCTCCTTTATTATTGTGTATGGATCGCTCTTTTTGGTTTCTCGTGATTTTTCCGGCACCGCCCACCATTCTTTCGAAGGCCGGACGGTGGGCACAATGAAGCTCAATGTTGTTGCTTTAAGGAAATACGCCGCTGGTTCCCAAGGTCCGCCTTGGGAACCCCGCCCCGGCAGGCCGGATAGTATCCGGTACGTGTTGTCCAAAATACCTGGCCTACCGGGACGGGGTCATTAAAGCAACAGCATTGACAATGAAGCTTTGCCCACCCTACACGATTGTTCACTTCTTCAGAGCGGCTTGCACACAGGTATCCGAACACCTGGCGCATCAATCTTTCGTGATTTTCGTGTATTGTTGTGGTTGTGAGCTTTTGCCTTTCGTATTTTGGTTGCGGCTCTGCTACCCCACGCCTTTCGTGGTTAAGAGGTTTGCCCTTTGCTACTACTATGCCGCTCCCAGCTTGGATTCGAGCAGGCCGGAAATTGCCGCCTCGTTGACATCCTTCCCCGACAGCCTTGCCAGTTCCTGGCCCGACCGATACAGGAGAAACGACGGAAGGCTCATGACCTTCAGGTCGATGCAGAGCCGCCGATTCTTGCTGCTGTCCACCTTGACGAACTTCACCTTTCCGGAATACTTCTCGGCGAGTTCGTGGACGTAAGGCATGAGCGCCAGGCAGGGCTGGCAGGCAGGCCCCCAGAAATCAACCAGTACGGGTTCTGTGGCGCTTACGACCTCTTCCATGAAAGTATCTTTGGAAACCTCAGTTACCATTGTTTTTCCCCCTGTTTCGTTCGAGTATGAAAGACATGCCGTCCGACAGCTTGGTCATTTTTCCGAGGAAAAGACTTCCCTTGGCCACGAACATGGCGCGTTCGATCTCTCCGTCGAGGATCATCCGCTTCGCGTGTATGAGGAAGGGCACCGCCGCGGCAATGTGCCCCTGGGTCGGTGAAAATCCCGGCATGCCGTATTGCCTTACAAACGCGTTGAGTTCGGATGCGGGCATTTCCTTGTTCATGACCGCAAGCCCGCCGATCATCCGATAGTTCGTGTTCGGGACATTGCCGCTCCCGGCCGGCTCCGTGATTTCCGGGTTGTGCATCTCGGTGGCATAGCGGTCGATGTCCTTTATTTTCATCCCGAGTTGCTTGAGAGGCTTGCTGACGAGGGCGGTCATGATAGCCTGCGGCGATGAACCGGCCGATACATCGTGTTTTCCGACCGAGTCGAGCCGCACCTGGGGGCTCTTGTCGTCATCGGCGCTCACCAGGATGGCGATGGCCCCGAGGACATCCTCCATG
>JAEZHY010000071.1 GCA_023416335.1 Pseudomonadota bacterium
GCTCCATCCTGGGATATGAGCCAGACGAACTTTACGGACATTCCGTTTACGAATTCGTCCACCCGGACGACGTTCTCGATTCGAGGGCGATGATCGAGAAGATTCTGAATACATCCCTGGACCAGAGCACTTCCCACCGCTTCCGAAAGAAAGACGGCAATTATGTCTGGCTGGAAACACACGCCAGGACCGCGGCCTCCTCCGATCCCAATGCTACGGGAGAAATATTCATCGTTTCCAGGGATATAAGCAAACGGGTTGAGGCAGAGGATGCCCTGCAGCAGTCCGAAACCAAGTACAGGTACCTCGTCGAGCAAACATCGGCGATTATTTATTCACTAGCCCTGGAAGGAGACCGGGAGACTCTGTATGTCAGCCCTCAGATTGAAGATATCATAGGCTGCTCGGCCGAGCAGTGTTCCGATGAGGCTTTCTGGGTGAGCAATATCCATCCGGAAGACAGAGCGCGCGTAGTCTCCGAGCTGGAAAAATTCTATGCGACGTGCGAGCCGTTCGTGTCCGAATACCGCGTTGCGAGGCCTGACGGCAGGATAATCTGGGTCCGCGATCTCGCAAAAATCCTGGTCGGAAAATCGGGAAAACCGCTGTACAGCCAGGGCATTATCTTCGACATCACCGACCGCAAAATGATGGAAGAATCCCTGCGGGAGAGTGAAGAAAAGTTCCGCAGCCTCTCCGAAGCGAATGCCGATTACATCATGCGCTACAACAGGCAATGCCGACACATTTATGTCAATGCGGCCGTCGCACGGATGTCCGGAATCCCGGCTACGGAATTCATCGGTAAGACTCACCGCGATCTGGACCTGGACGAGAAAGAATGCAAGATATGGAAAGATATGATTCGGGCTGTTTTCGACAGCGGGATGCCTCAACAGCTCGAAGCTGAATTCAAGGGAGCCGAAGGTCCCAAATACCTCGATTTGCGCATGGTGCCCGAATTTTCGAATGACGGAAGAGTCGAAACGGTGCTTGCGGTGAGCCGCGACATAACCGATCGAAAACAGGCGGAGGACGCTTTACAGGAAAACGCAAATCTCCTGAGATCTATTCTCGAAGCTACCGCGGATGGAATCCTGGCCGTAAACAATGCAGGGGAGATCATAAACTTCAATGCCAGGTTTCGCAGCATGTGGCATGTACCCGAACACCTGTTTGTCTCGGGGAAGGATGCTCCCCTGCTCGATCTTATTCTGACGCAACTGGAAAATCCCGGGAACTTCCTTTCGAAAGTGCGTTCATTGCATGCCTCGACATCCGAAGACTTTGACACTCTCTACAGCGTGGATGGCCGAGTAATCGAATCTTTCTCGTGTCCTCTCGTACGGGAGGAAGATGTCGAAGGACGCGTGTGGAGCTTCCGCGATGTAACTGTGCAGAAGGACGCCGAGAGGGCACTGAAGCGCAACGAGGAAAAGTATCGGGATCTCGTCGAAAATGCCAACTGCATTATCCTTCGAATCGATACGGAAGGCCGAATCACTTTCTTTAACGAATACGCCCAGAAATTCTTCGGCTATACGGAAGATGAAATAATCGGAGAAAACGTCCTCGGGACCATAGTCCCTCCAAATTTACTCGGGAGGGACCTGATGAAGACGATTCGCGACATCTACCAGCATCCGAACCGGAACGTAACGCATGAAACCGAGAGTATGCGCCGCAACGGTGAGCGGGTCTGGCTGACCTGGACGAACAAAATCATAAGGGATGAAAACGGCGGTTCTTCCGGAGTGCTCTGTATCGGGAACGACATAACGGAGCGCAAGCGGGCAGAAGATGCACTCAGGGAAACAAAAGTAATGCTCCAGTCTCTCATTCATGCATCTCCGTTTGGAATAAACCTCCTGGACGAAAACGGATGCGTAATCCTGTGGAACCCCGCCGCACAGGCCATCTACGGCTGGAGCGAAAGAGAAGTCCTGCACCGCTACAATCCCACCATACTTGAAGTGGAGGAAGCGGATTTCAGGGAATTCCTGGGAAGTGTCTTCGCCGGCCACTCTCAAGGTCCACGCGAAGTATTCCGAAAAAGAAAAGATGGTACCGTAATCGAAATAAGTCTCTCTTCGGCACCCGTGCGTGACGCCTCGGGCAGGGTTGTCGCCTCGCTCGGCATGTTCTCGGATATTACGGAGCAAAACAGGGCGGAGAAAGAGCGCAGAGCGCTGGAACGGCAACTGCAGCAGGTTCAACAAATGGAGGCGGTCGGCACTCTGGCCGGGGGAATAGCACACGATTTCAATAATATCCTGGCGGCAATCGTAGGCTATACCGATATGGCCCTCCAGGCCGCCGATCGAGAAAGCCCTGCCCATTCCTACCTCGAAGAGGTCCTCCATGCGGGGTTCCGAGCGAAAGAACTCGTCAGGCAGATTCTCTATTTCAGCAGACGTTCGGATACACAGGATAGTGTTCCGGTTCAGGTCAGCCTCGTACTGAAAGAGGCAATGAACATGTTGAGGGCCTCACTGCCGGCGACCCTGGAGATAGAGCAGAGTATTCGAAGCGATGGAACCGTATTGGCGGATCCAACGCAGATACACCAGATAATAATCAACCTCTGCACGAATGCAGCTCATGCAATGGAAGGCAGAGGAACCTTGCGGGTAAGTCTCACCGAAACCCCAAACGCCAACCCCGAAGTTCCGTCGGGGTGCTTCCTGCGGCTCGAAATCAGCGACACGGGTTATGGGATGACTCGTGAGACTATGGAACGCATTTTCGAGCCCTACTTTACCACAAAAGCCGTCGGTGAGGGGACCGGCCTAGGACTTTCTGTCGTTCATGGAATCGTAGCGAAATATGGAGGAAAAATAAACGTGCATAGCCTTCCCGGAGAAGGTTCGACCTTTGAAGTTCTGTTGCCTGCGATCGATGCCGAAGCCCACCCCGCCGCATTACAGAAGAGCGAGTCCGTGATGATGGGACAAGGGGAACGCATCCTGTTCATCGACGATGAAGAAGCAATAACCCGAATGAGCAAAGATATGCTCGAGGACCTCACTTACAGGGTTACCTGCCAAACCAGCGGGATCGAGGCCCTGGAGTTGTTTCTCGCCAACCCGGGCGGTTTCGATCTGGTAATCACCGACTATACCATGCCCCGGATTACCGGCGCCGAACTGGCCCGAGAGATGAAGAAAGCCCGCCCCGATATCCCCGTCATACTCTGTACCGGGTACAACGAACAGATCACCAAGATGAAGGCACAGGAAATCGGAATCTGCGAATTCCTGCTTAAACCGATAAGCAGGAGTGAGTTTTCCCGAGCCATTCGAAACGCATTGGACAAGGGGAAAAAACAGGCGTGATCCGGATAATCCCGAAAATGGCGTGGTCGGAGGACCACGCCAAAGTTGACGCATATGAGTCGGAGCTTGGGAACCAGCGATGAGCGATACAGCGCACACCCGGAACCGTCCGGCATGCCGGGGCTGGGTTCCCAAGGCGGACCTTGGGAACCAGCGGCGTATTTCCTTAAAGCAACAACATTGACGATGATGCTGTGCCCACCCTACGCCGCTCCCTGTTGCTTATGCGCGGCTCTTGAGCCTTGCCATCCGCTCTTCGAAGGTTTCGGCGGGTGGGGCCGCTGTCTGGCCCTTTGCCGCAGCCATTGCGGCGGCGATTTCAGCATCCTCTTCATGCTGCGCCGAAGGTGACGCGGCCGTAAACATTTCGGCTTTGCGCTTGTTGGCATCCGCCTTTTGTTCGGCCTGTTCGCGCTGCTTATCATAGATCTGGCCCAGTGAGGCCATACCGGACGTGCGTTCCTTCAGCCCTGCAAGGACTCTGGCGTTTTCGACCTTCCGGTCTTCCCTCTCGGCCTTGAGCTTTGCCATTTCAGCCTGGCGCCGCTTGCCCTCGATCATCCTTTTTCCGTCGGCAATTTTCTTCGCAAACTCGCTCAGTTCCTTCTGCATTTCGACGAAATAGGCGGTCGCCTCTTCCGCCTCTGCCTTCTCCCGCTCCAGGTCGGGCAACATGGCTTCCGCCCTGTCTACCTGGAGAGCAGCCTTATCGGTCTTTCCCTGTTCCTGGAGAATATTGGCCGAAGACAGGGTCTGGTCGTAAGCGTACCGTTTTTCCCGGTACTCGCGAACCTCACGCTCCATTTCGCCCTTTGCCCGTGTGACCTCGGCGTTTATCTTGTCGAACTCCTTCTCCATCTGCTCTATTTCCAGCTCAGTGGCGAATTCCGGGTCCCATTCGGCGATTACTTCTTTCATGCCGTTCCGGGCATTATGAAAAATCTTTTTACCAAAATCGAAAAAGTATCCCATTTATCATTCTCCTTGGATTCATCTCTGAATAATAACGTATCGCCCTGTTCTTTTCCGCATGGTTTCAATAGCTGTCGTTCTGTCGACGCCTCCTCCTGTGGCAATAATGAGCAGGTTCAGGATACGAAAACAGACTTTCGACGGATCCTGGCTGTTCAAGGTCCTACGCCCCGTGTCTGCAAGAGAATCGGAACCGCTCAATGCTAAAATATTTGGCCATGATTATTCAAGCGAAATCCCCTTCGGGTGTCCGGAGTGAACAGTGAGCCGTGAGGAGAAACAGCCGTTCAGCCCTCCCAGAGGACCCGAATTATCGTGCCTGCACCGGGAGAGGACCTGATCGTAAAGCTCCCACCACTAAGTTCCGCCCTCTCACGCATGCCGGTCAATCCGAGGCTTCCGGCAGTTTCGGTCCGGTGATCCTTTTCCATGTCCATTCCCACACCGTCGTCGGATACAAGCAACTCTATTCCGTCTGGCGCTCTTGACAGCGAAAGATCCACCCATTCGGCCCGACTGTGTTTGGCCACGTTGTTCAACGCTTCCTGGGCGATTCTGAAGATGTTTATTTTCAGGATTTCCGGGACCTCTTCCTCTGCGATTCCGGCACAAAGCTCTATGTGCCTTTCAGGATAAAATCTCATGAATTCCCGGCGAAGCCATTCCAGTGCCGCCAGGATGCCCATACTGTCCAGCACGGAAGGCCGCAGCCCCATGTAGATGTTTCTGGTCTCCTCGATCGAGTGTTGAAGTATGGGGATGAAATTTTCGAGGTGGTCTAATGCGGCATCGCTGTCGCCGGAGTCTCTGAGCTTCAAAGCCATTTCTATCCAGAACTTGATTGCGGCAAAGGTCTGTCCGATGCTGTCGTGAAGCTCGGAAGCAAGTCTCTTCCTCTCCTCTTCCTGAACCGCTATGAGCTTTGACGGAATCTGCCGAAGTTCCTCGTTGGCTTTCTCAAGCTCGGCAGTTCGCTCACGTACTCGCAGTTCGAGGCTGTCACGCGATTTGCGCAATTCATCTTCCGACCGTTTGCGCTCACTGATGTCACGGAGAATGACAAAGGATTTTTGTCCATTCCCGAGCATGACGGAACTGACATCGGCGGAAAACCTGGTACCGTCTTTTCGAACATATCCGAGTTCCAATTGGTGGACTTTCCCCACACGGAGACGTTCTGCGAGTGCCGCGGTGAGCCGCGAATCCATGGGATCGAGCAAGCCTTCCCGCCCCACTCTGCATATTTCCTCTTCCGTCATTCCGAACATGGCACAGGCGGCAGGATTGGCGGATATGATCTGCCCGTCGGGCATAGTCAGGAAGATTGCATTCTGGCTGTTCTCAAACAGAGAACGATACATTGCCTCGCTTTCGGCGAGTGATTCCTTTGCCAGCTTGGAATCCGTGATATCGCGAAAGTAAACCGCCAATCCTTCCGAATTGGGATAGCAATGCACGGAAAACCACTTCTTCAGCTGCTTGGGGTAGAATTCCTCAAAGTGAGCAGCCTGACCGGTTTGAACAGCTTCCGCAGCTTCAGTGTAAAACTTCGTATGAACGGCCTCAGGAAAGATTTCGAGAATCGACCTGGCGAGCGCTTCCTCCGGTCTGACTCCGATCATCTCGGCACCGGTCCCGTTGAACCAGCTAAATCGCCAGTCCCGGTCCAATGAGAAAAAGCCGTCGGTAATACTCTCCAATGTGGATTTGAGCTTCTCGTAAGCCCTGCCCAGAGACTGCTCGGCTCTTTTGCGTTCGATGTTTTCCTGTTCAAGCTCGGCATTCGCCTTCGCAAGTTCGGCCGTGCGCTCCTCAACCAGCTTCTGCAGTTCCGTTCGGTGCCTTTTGAGTTCTTCCTCCACTCGCTTCTGTCCGGATAAATCCGTGACAACCGCGCAAATGCCGTCTAAACCGTCGAGTCGCATACAGTTGAAGGAAATATTGACAGGCAAGTCCCTGCCGCGTTTGGGTCTAAGCAGGAACTCGCCCTTCGCACTTCCCCGGTTTCGGGTCCGCAGAATACAGCGAGTGAATTCCCCCCGGGCGTCGGGACTAATGAAGGAATCCAGCGGCTTCCCTATCAGTTTTGGTATGGGAGCATGGAGCATCCTTCCGAGAGTGCGATTACAGTAATAGATGGAGTTGTCCCGGGATAGTATCAGAGCGCCTTCGGGAATCGACTCAACAAGAATTCGGTAACCATGATCGGCACCGGCAAGGGTATAGAGCTGTTCACAATCGGAATGCCGGATGATTAAAGCATCGACTTCGCCGCTTTGGATCGCCTGGATCGTTTGTTCCGCCTCGAGGAGGCGTTCCTTCAAACTTCGAATCTCTTCGAGCAACTCTGTCCGGGACGGCTCCTTTTCCACAGATGCCCCCTTGGTTTCGAGCGTCGGAGTTCATTCAATCGGGCCAACCTGCCTCCTTAAGGCAAGCCATTCCAGTATGGGTTCGGGATCGGAAAGATCACCCGTGAACTTTTGGACAGGCAGCAGATTCTTTTTCGCCACAGCCGCTTCAAGAGTCAGGATTGTCGTTTTAAAGAATAATGAACGCAAGAATCAGATGCTCAATCGGCCGGGCCGATAGATCTATTACCGCGGACCATTCGTCCGCATCCCCCTTCACATTTTCTTCGCACATTTTCTACAAATTTGCAAAAGCTTCCGGCCAATCGACGTCTTCCACACCGCATGGAACCGCCTCAAGCACATACTGCCGCTTTAAAAGACGTATACCGTAAGGGATTTCAAAACCAGGTCGCTTTTTGTGCTCAATTATTTCGCCCTGCTCTGCTATAATCTGCCGTTCGGATTAATTCCCCTACAAAGCACAACCGAAAATGTTTGAGCCACGGGAAATCCAATCCCGTGGCTTGCCTGTTTTTGTGAATCGCGCAAAGTACCCTCAGAGAAGCTTGACGGGTGCATACCGCGTTTTCCGATTGGAGCACCTGATGTTTTTTTCCGTGACCCTGACTTTACTCCCGATCGTCCTGATCGTTTTCCTGATGATAAAGAAACAGTATGCGGCAGACACAAGCGGCCTTATCGGCTGGATTTTTACCCTTCTCGTTGCCTGGCTGTTTTTCAGCACCTCCATGGAAGTCGGGCTGCGCTCTTCGGCTGCCGGGATCATAGCTTCCTTCCCGGTGTCGCTTATGGTCGTAACCTCGATTCTTCAGATAAGTTACATGGAAGCAAGCGGGGCCCTGCAGAGGATCGCGGTCTTCGTCAAGACGTTCGGTTCAGGAGAGAGAGCCGTACAAATAATGCTGATAAACGTGGGCGCGGGAACTCTCCTGGTATCTATGGGGGCTACGCCCGTATCCATTCTGCCACCCATTCTCGTTGCACTGGGATACTCGAACTATGTCGCGGTCGCCCTGCCGGCCATCGGGTTCGACGCACTGTGCACCTTCGCCCTTCTTGGGGCCCCCCTCGTCGTCTATTCGGACCTGACAGGTACGCCGCTTGTCCAGTCCGCACAGGTTTTCGCCAGATTCCTGCCGGTCATTTCAACGCTGATCGGATTCGGAATGCTCTGGATAGTCGGAAGATGGAAGCTGATGCGGGAAGGCTTCGTTCCCTGTATGATTGCGGGGATTACAAACGGCGGAACGGCAATAGCAATCAGCTACATCCCGTTTCTCTCGTCCGGCGTGGTTCTGACGGGCGTCATCGCGGGCATATGCACCATGGCCGTCATGCTCCTCTATCTGAAGGTGCTCGGCAAGCCCATTATCGACCGTTCGAGCCTGACAGAGGCGGACCTCAAGACCGAACAGGGAATGTCTCTTGCCAGAGCGCTTTCTCCATGGACTATCCTGATTGCCGTCTCTTTTATCATCAACTTTTATCCCCCACTCTTCGATTTGCTCTATTCGAAGATCGCATTGCCCATTTCGGTCGTCCCGGGCCAGGCAATCAAAACGAGGATGCTCTGGAACGCCTATACGTGGGTCCTGATCAGCACCGTCCTGTCGGTAGTCTTCCTCCGGCCTTCCGGCGCCATGGTGGGCTGTACTCTGAGAAAGTGGTTCAAACGTGCACCCAGGCCTGCTTTTTCTGCGGCCATTTTCTTTGCGATTGCGTTCGTAATGAACAATTCCGGTACCCAGGACCTCGAAGGGACCTGGAAAATAGTCGATCCCGCGAGGAACATGATCTGGGTCCTCTCTCAAGGATCGGCTGCCGCCTTCGGTGGACTCTATCCTTTCGTTAGCGGCTATCTCGGTCTTTTCGGTGGATTCCTGAGCGGAAGCGAGGCCTCGACGATCGCCATGTTCACCAAGTACCATCTGCTGACGTCGAAAATTCTCGAGGTGGACGCCCTGATCGTAACCGCTGCAACCGCCATCGGCGGAGGTCTGGCAAGCGTAATCTCCCCGGCAAAGCTGCAAAATGCCGCCGCAACGATCGACGCGCTCGGAATAGAAAGCCAGGTCATAAAGACCGCCTTCCTGATATCGGTCGTGATCACTCTGGCGGCATCGCTGGTCGCCCTGTTTTTCACCATGTAGCGATCGGGTGTGTGTAGCCGTTAATTTTTCCAAACAAGCCAAGAACCGTTGGAGCATCTCACACAAACACCGTTCATGCATATTTCCGAGCCGTTCGGACGCTCCTGTCCTTTGAACATGCAACCTCTATGTTCGTCTTTATCCATGACTCCCGTTCCCCCGCTGTTCGAATCCGTTTAAAATGGCTTGCTATGAATATAAGCATGGCATAAGTTCATCCGCTTCTTGAACTCCGGGGCCATTCGTGAGAAATTCCGGCCTCGGGGGCTCCTTGCCCAGGTGTTGGAGTGGATCAACAAATACCCGATAAAAAGTGAAAAGGAGCATTCAAGGGATGTCCGAAGTGGAGAAGGAAACCGGACCGCACAGTTTTGCAATGAAGGGCTGGATCAGCTGCGCACCTTTCGAGCGGCTGCTGAATATGGATATCAGGGAGGCCGAAGACGGTCGGGCTATCCTGACAATGCCTTTTTATATCGACTATGCCCAGGGCGCGGGACTGATGCACGGCGGCGCACTTGTGAGCCTGGCGGATACCGCTGTCGTAATGGCCATAAAGAGCATCATTCCGGAACAGTCGCACTTTGCCACGATCGCACTCGAAGCGAAATATCTTGCACCTGTAAAGCAGGGGACCGTGACGGCCAGGGCAAGAGTGGTTAAAAGGGAAGGCTCTATTCTGAAAGGCCAGGCGACCCTTTATAACGGAGACGGCAGGGCCGTTATGGAATTTTCCTCGGTTTTCAAGATTGCGGGCGATACGAAGATCCGGGGAGTTACTTTCGAAAGCGCCGGTAATGGAGAACAGAGCGGCTGAGAGCCTGCGGTTCCTTCATTCCCGAGCTTGTATTTCATGCCCGACGGAAAAATGCAGTTTTATGGATAATCAGCTACATACGCCTCCTTCGATAAAGTCCTCTTTCGGCGCACTCTACGCCGGCGCCGCTTTTTTTATCTGGGGCATATGCCCTATTTTCTGGGAGCAGTTGCATTCCGTTCCAGCACTGGAAATAGTGACCCACCGCGTCGTTTGGTCGCCACTTTTTCTCCTGCCCGTTCTCTTCCGGCAAAAACGCTGGGGCGAAGTATCCGCGACCTTCAGGCAACCACGCGCCGTTCTCGTGCTTCTTCTTACAACCGTGCTGATATCGGCGAACTGGCTCATTTTCATCTGGGCAATAAACAACGGCTATGTGCTGCAAACGAGCATCGGCTATTACATGACCCCGTTGGTCAATGTCCTACTCGGGATGGTTTTCCTGCGCGAACGGCTCAGACCGCTCCAGGTGGCTGCACTGGTTCTGGCCGGGGCCGGGGTGCTCTATGTGACCCTGGATTACGGCAGATTCCCCTGGATCGCGCTCTCCCTGGGTTTCACATTCGGGTTCTACGGACTCGTCCACAAACTGGTGGCCGTCAGTTCCATTACGGGACTGACCATGGAGATGCTTCTCCTTTGCGTCCCGGCCGTGGGATACCTCGTTCAGCTGAACGCAGCCGGTGCAGGGGCATTCCTCCATATGGGTACCCGCATCGACCTTCTGCTGCTCGCGACAATACTCTTTACCGCCTTCCCTCTGCTTCTGTTTACGATGGGGGTCAAAGCAATCCATATGTCAACACTGGGGTTCCTCCAGTACTTTACCCCCAGCTGTTATTTCCTGCTGGGAGTCTTCTATTTTCACGAACCGGTTTCCCAAGCCCAGATCTGGACTTTCGTCCTGATCTGGATTGCGTTATTCTTTTATTCGACAGATTCGATTCTCTACTACAGGTTCCAGAAATCCATCCTCAAGCGAACGATCGGCGGTGCAACTCCCTCATTGAAAGGGGAACCGCCTCAGTAAGCGCCGCCCGTATTCCTCTTCCTGCTCGTACGAATCTCCCCGCTCAATAGTGGCCCAAAAACGAGATTACGTTCTCTTTGCGCCCTCCATCGGCTTGATAGACAAAAGCCGGTGGGCACGGTAAAGCGAGTGCCCACCCTACGGTCTCCCACGATTTGGGGGGGGAATCCGGGGGGGGCAAGATCCACCCTTCGGGATGCAGCCGTAGGATGGGTGACAACCCATCGTTTTTCGGAACGCCTGGGAATGATTGGCCCGGGAGGCACAGCACGTACCGGATACTATCCGGCCTGCCGGGGCGGGGTTCCCAAGGCGGACCTTGGGAACCAGCGGCGTATTTCCTTAAAGCAAC
>JAEZHY010000123.1 GCA_023416335.1 Pseudomonadota bacterium
CCACACCGGCACGGTCGGGAAACCGTGCCTCAACTCAAAGGAGGACGGAAGTTTTTCATTCTCGTTCAAACGCGCCGGCGGCTCGGCGGCCCCGCCGGGTTCTCCGAGAAAGTGTCATGAACCTGTGCTTTTTCAGTTCACTGTTGACCGCTCACTGTTCACTATCTTCATCTTGCCGGTGTGAGAAGGGGGCCTTTTGCCTCGTTTTTGCGCAGAAGGACGTAGAAGGCGCCCCAGCCGCCATCGTAGGAACGGGCCGAAGCGAAAGCGAGGACCATTCTCTTGAGCGGTGCATGGGTGAGCCAGGCGACCAGGCTGTTTTTTAGCACGGGCTCCTTGTCCTTCGAGTTGAGCCCCCGTCCGGGTATGATCAGCACGCATCTTTGACGTGCTGCAAAACTGTCCGCTATCAAGGCGACCACCTCGCTTTTCGCCTGCTGCCGGTTCAGGCCGTGCAGGTCGAGGTGGTCCTGGTAGCTGAAATACCCGTCCCGCAGCTTCTTCAAAACCTCCGGCGAAATTCCCAGCACTGCTCCGTCGATGTATTCATCCGAATAGGAAAGCTCGAAAGGTCCCTCACCGACCACAAGGTCGACCATCCGGGTGTAGGCCTCGATTTCTTCCTGCTGAAGAAAACGGGGATATTTCCTTTCCGGAGGGCGGAAGGGGATCTTTTCCTTCTCGGATCCGGGCATGCGGTTCACGTCAGCCATTGCTTTCTCGAATAGATATCCGTCCTCGATATCGGCAGGAATATCCATCTGAACCGGGTTTGTTTTTTCCGGAACAGTGTCAGAGACCTCGGAACTTTGAGAATCATTGGAAAAAGTTAGTGCAAGGTGTTGATCTAAATCCCTAAAGGGGGTATAGAATCCTGATGGGGCGTTCTGCCGAGAAGAACGGCGCATCGATTTCGGGGATTCCCTTTTGCGTTTGTTCATTTTCGGCCTCTCTTCCTTCCCTGAAAATATAGAATAGGAGATTTAGACAGGAAACGTCCATATGGATATGACCCCAATAGCTGTCATCGAGCAACAGACTGATTTTTATAACCTTATCGAGACACTGGAACAGGCTTCCCACATCTCCGTCGATACTGAATCCAACAGTTTCTACGCATATTATAACAAGATTTGCCTGATACAGGTATCAACCGAGTCGCATGACTACATTATCGACCCTTTTGCACTGGGCGATCTTACGGAATTTGGGAGAGTACTCTCTAATCCCGGCATAGAAAAGATCTTCCATGCCGCCCCGAACGACATCGCGGGACTGAGGCGCGATTTCAAGTTCAAAGTCGAAAACATCTTCGACACGTCCATTGCCGCCAAGGTACTCGGTTACAGGCAACTCGGACTGGCCCGAATCCTCAACGAGCATTTCGGGGTGAGCCTGAACAAGAAATGGCAGCGCTACGACTGGGGGAAACGTCCGCTTCGGCAGGAACAGCTTGATTACGCACGCCTGGACACGCATTACCTTCTTCCTCTCCGGCACCGTCTGGCTGCCGAACTGCAGGCAAAGGACCTCTGGGAATCCGCCAGGGAAGCGTTCGGGAAGGTCTGCGAGCAGGTGATTCACGAAAAGAATTTCCGCCCCGGAGATTTCCTGCATATCTGCGGGGCTCAGTCACTGGACGTTGAAGGTAAACGCGTGCTCAAAGCCCTTTACCTCTTCCGAGAAAACGAGGCCCGCAGACGCGACCGCGCCCCTTTCCGAATCCTGACGAACGAAACGCTCCTGCGGCTTGCGCTCCAGCGACCGAAAAGCATCCAGGATTTTTCGAAAATCAAGGGCATTCCCCGTACATACAACAATTCTCGAGCGGCCTTTTCGCTCCTGGAAGTAATCCGTAAGAACGAGGGGCATGGAGAGGACGCCGCTTTTCAGCGTTAAAGATATTGCCGGTTAGCCCGCTCCGAAAGGCGTTCGATACCCGCCGTTCCACCAATTCCGTCCAGTATATTTCGCCGCTGAGGACAGAGGCTTCCGCTTCCAACATTCCAAGGGAGAATTCATGAAATCCAACATCGAGATCAAAGACAGCCTCAAGACGTACAGCCACGACCAGGATAAGGTCAGGAATCCGGAACAGACAATAGCCTGGGTACGGGAACGCCTCGGCAAACTGGACATGAGGGTCCTGGCAAAAACGGTTCGAATAGACACGGGCCGGCTCGATATACCTGTCTACATCAGCCTTTGTGGTGAGGACGCAACGCGGTTCACCGGCACCAAGAAACAGATGGGCAAGGGTGCGACACCCCAGCAGTCCGAAGCGAGCGCCCTGATGGAGCTGATGGAGCGTTTCAGCTTCTTTTCCTTCATCCACCAGTTCCCGTTCCCCCTTTACCGCCACAGCGACCTGGACGATTTCGCTGTCACAGTCGAGGACCTGAAGAAATCCGTGTTCGACAGCACAACGCCGACCGAACTGTGCCGATCGTTTCTCGACGATCTCCCGCTCAGGTGGGTGAAAGCGTATAACCTGACGCTCGGGAAAGAGCAGTGGGCCCCGATCGACTGGTTTTATATGATCAACGAATACAACGGACCGGCTTCCGGCAATACGCTCGAAGAGGCCATGCTGCAGAGTCTCTGCGAAGTGGTCGAAAGACACGTCGGATCGATTATCTGCCACGATGAACTTGTGACCCCTGAAATCGACATCGATTCACTCCGGGATCCCGCTTCGATCGAACTCGTAAGGAAATTCCAGTCCAAGGGCATCAAACTGTTCCTGCGGGATTTCTCACTCGATACGGGCATCCCCACCGTGGGCGTGCTCGCGTACGATCCGGCTACTTTCCCGGAGAAAAGCGAAATCGTGTTTACCGCGGGAACGACGTCCAATCCCGAGAAATCGCTCTGCCGCGCACTGACCGAAGTGGCGCAGCTTGCAGGCGACTTTGAGAACAGGACTTCCTACCGGCCAACGCTTCCCAAGTATGCAAACCTCGAGGAAGCCGCGTACATGATGAAAAGCAGCGGGAAGGTTTCGATCTACGATCTTCCGAATCTCGACGACAACAACATGCGTATCGAACTCGAACGCTGCACGGCGGCACTTGCGCGAATCGGCCTGCAGACACTGGTCGCAAACGTCACGCACCCGACGCTCCAGGTTCCCGCTGTCTACACAATGATCCCCGGAGCGCATTTCCTCGACCATACGCGCAACACCGATTTCCCGCAGCATGCGGCACGGACCATGCTGCGCGGCCTGCCCGAGGACCAGGTCGTGCACCAGATGGAGCGGCTGCTCTCGACCTTCGGCGCGCGCTACGACCTGACTTTTTTCCTTGCCCACAGCCTGGAGCTGGAAGGCAGATGCGATGCGGCCCTCAAGCTGCTGAAGGCCTCGCTGGAACAGTCGCCGGATGAGGTGGAAATCGGGAGCATATACGTCCACATCGCTTCCTGCCATAAGGACCTGGAACAGTACGAAGAGGCCCTGGAGGCTTTGCGGCTTGCCGAAGAGGCAAATCCGGAACTCAAGGAAATCTATAACTTGCGCGGGTTTTGCTACTACAAGCTGAAGAAGCACAACGAAGCGATCGCGGCATTCGAGCGGGCAATCGACCTCGATCCCGGATCGGCGATCGATTATGCAAACATCGGCTCCAACCTGAGAGAACTCGGCCACAAGGAAGAAGCGATAAAACTCTATAAGATAGCTTTGGAACTCGATCCGGACATCGAATTTGCCCGGGTGAGCATGGAAAAACTGCAGGCGGAGTTGCCGGTGGCGAAAGGCTAGAGAGTAACCGAATCTTGATTATTCAATAATTCACACCGGGAACCAGGCTTCCGGGCGGATTAATTGTGAATTCAAGACCTTAAAACCTTGGATCCCGGCTCAAAAGCACTGCCGGGATGACGGGATTGGCGGCTCTGTCGAAAAATGCCCGGGAACCCGGTCCATCTCCATTTGGGCAACAGCCTCCGGACCTTGGGCACCCCGCCCCCGGAAGCTCCAGCTTCCCTTTGTTCCGATAAACGGACGGTGGGCACGATAATGCCCGTGCCCACCCTACCGGCCCCACCGTTCACTATTTCGGCGCCCGGATTTAAGATCTCAATCTCCGAGTATCGGATGGACCAGGGACCTCGGCGGGTTTCTTCTTTTTCAGTTCACAGCTCACTGTTCACAGTTCACTTCTCGGCTACTTCGGCGCCGAACTCTCACCCGGCGGCTTTGCCGGCGTTAGGGGCGCATAGCGCTTCTCCGCGCGTTCGACCTCGGTTTTGATCTTTTCCCGCACTTCCGTGTAGGCTTCCTCAAGTGAGGGCGCCATGACCACAAATTGCCCCTGGCTGACGATCAGGCGCTTCAACTCCGGAATATTCAGCTTCGTTGACGATCGCAGATAAACCGCCTGGATATAGAGAATCACGTTTTTGACGGGAATGATCAGCATCCGGCCTCTGTCCACCTGAGACCCTACCTGCCCCCAGAGGGTAAACTGCTGAGAGATTTTGGGGTCCTGATTGATGAGCGCATATATCTGGGACGGACCGTAAACGAGTTCCCCCTTCGGGAAGTTGAAAACGATTATCTTCCCATAGTTTGGGCGGTCGCAGTCGACCAGGGTCAGTGCCCGCAGGTTGTCCCGCGCCAGAGGGCTCATCGGCTGGAGCAGCAGGAAGTCAAATCTTCCCGGCTCAATAATGTCGACGGTAAGATAGTAGGGTTCGGTCGCGGCGGCTTTCGTTCCCTTGAAAGTACTCGCGAAATCCCAGATATCCTCATGCTGATAGAAGGTTTCCGGGTCTGTCATGTGGTATTTCCGGTAAATATCCATCTGGATTTGGAAGATATCCTGCGGATAACGCACGTGAGGCTTGAGTTCCTCCGGCATTTTCTCCGCTTCCTGAAAAACTCCGGGATAGATTCGGCTGTATGCATTGATTATGGGGTCTTTTGGATCGAAGATGTAGAAATTGACATCGCCGTTGTAGGCATCCACGACGATTTTCACGGAATTCCGGATATAGTTCAACTCGCCGCCGGTGTCCGTCTTGAAGGGCATGGATATGGGCCAGTGGTTTGAAGCCGTATAGGCGTCCTGAATCCAGTAGAGCCTCTGATTCGTAACGACCAGGTATGGAAATCGATCGAGAAGGAGATACGGCGCAAGAATCTGGATGCGTTCTCGAATATTTTGCCTGAAAAGCACCCGTGATTTTGGGTTCATCTTGGCTGTGAAGAGGAGATTGCGGTCCCAGAAATGGACGGAGAAGACAAAACGCCTGAAAATCGAATCGATCGGGACCCCGCCTGTGCCGCTGTATGAGGTCATCACATTGGAAATTCCCTTGGGGAAGTTCAATTCGCCGAAGTCGTTCGGAGCAATTACGTAATCATTATTGACCTGTCCGAAGTAAATTTCCGGCTGCTCGATCTTAAACCCGTAATCGGATTCGGGAGGTATGCCGCGAATGAACCATATCATCGCCTCATCGCCCCCCTGGCTCGCAGGGGTCATTACGGGGCCGAATCCGTGCGTGTACATGAAACGCTGGTTGACCCAGTTCCGGGCAGCTTCCGGAAGCTGGCTGTGCGGCAGTTCCCGCGCGGCGAGGAACACCTGCTGATAGAGATTGTTTACCGTATACCGGTCGACATGGACGGTGGGAAAATCATAGTACGTCCGCAATTCCTGGAGTTGCTTGAAGACAACGTCCAGGATGTCGCCGTCCCAGACCGGGATGTTCCTGAGGGTCGTCTTAATGTCCGGTATGGACAGCTCTGCAGGGACTTGTTCGGGATAAAAGTCCCGGGTTTCGACCTCTTCCAGCCTGTAGGATGCAAGAGTTGATTTGATGTTGTTATTAATATAGGGGAGTTCCTTTGCCAGTTCGTTCGGCTTGACTATGTATTTTTCCACAATGCCGGGAATGAAATCCGAGTACCGCACGAATACCGCCAGTATCGTGAGGGCTGCAGCGATGCCGACTATCTTGACCTGCTTATGGGTGTTGATGAGGTAGGCAAAAGACAGGGCCGTCGCAGCGAGCAGTGCGATACAGATCCAGATAAATACGAATACGACATTCATTTCCACGTAACCGGGACCGTAAAACAGCGGAAGGTGGGTAGTCGTATAAAGTAAGCCGTACCGCTGCAGCAGGAAGTTCCAGATTTCGATCAGGAACACCAGGAGAACAACGATGTTCAAGTGAATCATCGCCCCTATGTGGAGCCGTCTTTCCTGGCGCGCCAGGATGCGTCTCTCGATCCAGTAAAGGGATGCAAGCCCGGCAAGGAGAATGCCGAAGGTGATGAGCAGGCGCCGCTGTATATGGATATAGATGGGGTATGAAAAAAGATAGTAACTGATTTCTTTGCCATAGACCGGGTCGGCAATTCCTGAGTTTGGAGCGAAGAGGAAGAGGAGAAACGATTCCCATTCGCGGTAGAGCGGAAGGGCGATCATCACGGCCAGTATGATCGAAAGTGGTGTGTATATCCACATCGAGCCCGTTCGGAACATGACGAGCAGATTACGGTAGGATGTTTGCGAATCAGGGGAATCGGGCGGGTGCGTCGAACCCAGGTACCGGGAGGCGACCCAGAAATTCAGAAAGAAGATCAGAAAGAAGAATAGGGAAACCGCGGCAAAGACTGCGTACTTGTACAGGAACCGCTGCCAGAAGTAAGCTTCGTAGCCGACGGACGCGAACCACCAGATTTCGATGATGAAGTCCGAGAAGAAATAGGAGAGCCCCATAAAGATGAAAAACAGGACGATTGCGGCCGCGGCCAGAATGGCCGGCCATCGCTTCCACTGAGCCATTCCATTCTCCTTGACGGGAGGAAGAGGCTGCCGGATAGAGGGCGAGAATCATTGCTTGCGCCCTGTTCCGGAGACCTGCTGCACAGGCGATGCAAATATCAATGAACATGCATACTTCGTATCAGACGCGCAGTTCCGATGCCCTCCGGAGTATTCCGGTCTTCTCCAGCCAGGCGCGGCTGGAAGAAACGAGGAATGGGCCGTTCAACAGGTTTTCCTTGTTATAGACAAACGGCTTTCCGGAAAGGCTCAGCATAATGCCGCCCGCAGCGGTCACAATGGCCTGCCCTGCCGCAGTGTCCCATTCCCAGGTTGGACCGAAGCGAGGGTAGAAATCCGCTTCCCCGGCCGCTACTGCGCAGAACTTGAGTGCGCTTCCCCGGCTTATGATTTCATGAGACGGGATAAGTTCGAGCAGATGTTCAAGCCCGGGAGCGGGATGCGACCGGCTCCTCACGATGCGCACCGGGCTTTCTGCCGGGGCATCGGCCACCTTCAGCCGTTTGCGTCCGTTCGCGGATTCCTCCCAGCAGCCTTCTCCGACTTTGCCCAGGAAGAGCCGGTTCTGTACCGGAATATATATCAAGCCCAGTACGGGCGCCGTGCCTTCAATGAGAGCTATGTTTATCGTAAACTCGCCGTTTCGTTTGACGAATTCCTTTGTACCGTCGAGCGGATCGACCAGCCAGAACCGGGGCCATGTGCATCTGATGTCGAACGGGACCTCCCGTCCCTCTTCGGAAAGAACCGGAATTTCCGGGAATCTTGACCGCAGTGCATCCGCAATTATCCGGTGCGAGCGTTTGTCCGCCAAAGTAAGAGGGGAATGGTCTTCCTTTCGTTCCACCTCGAATTCCGTGTCATAAACCTCAAGAATGGCCTTCCCGGCCTCCCTCGCGATACCCGCAAGGAAATCTAAATCCTGCATGATCATCCTTTTCGTTCAGCGCTCCGCCCTGATGAACTGGCTGCGGATCAACTCAAAATGGTTCCTGTGATTCCTGATTTTCCACCAGACTTCTCCGTTGCGGGAAATCTCCCAGGGAGGCCCGATGCCCTCCCGCCCCTCGGACAGCAAGTGGGCGATATTCTCTATCCCCCATCCTGAAAACGGTCCGTCCCGGCTTCCGCCAAGCCAGTTTTCAGGGGGGCTTACCTCCTCCGACCATGAAAACGGGTCGGATATAAGCATCCGGCAGCCTTCGGCCCGTGCAACACGGTTAGCCTCGAGGAGGTGTTCCATCGGCCGCGGAATCTTGTCGAGCAGGTTTAGAGAGGCAACCTGGGAAAAAAAGCCCGCGCGGAAGGGCAGTGCCTGCACGTCGGCAACGATGAACTCCAAATTTTCCGAATTCCACGATATTGGCAGTTTGAACGTCTTTTCGGTTTGGATGTTCCCTTCCTCACGGAGGTAAAATATGAGTTCACGCGTATTCATCAGCCGGCGGGCGGCAGAGATGAAATTCTCGGAGAGGTCCACGCCGACTGCAAATTCACATTTGCGCGCCATCTCGAAGGTGAATCTCCCGGTCGCGCAGCCGGCATCGAGCCCGAAGCCGGATGTGCAGGTAAGCTGTTCGGCCCATTCGTCGTAAGCAGGTGTGGCTCCGGGGTCTTCGAACAGATCGGCGTAATGGCTCCAAATATAAGCCGACAACAAATCCGGCCTTTCGTACCGCTCGACCGGCCCTGGCGGATGTTCCGCCGAGGGGGGAACAAGTCGGGCGATGCCTCGCGCTACAGGGTAGGAATTCCCGCAATTCGGGCACTCGATTCGGCCGGTAAGGATTTCCCCACCGGCCGAATCGGCGTGCCTCAAATGCAAGCGATTCTCTTCCGGCAGGCAAGCCGGGCAGATAAGAAATTCGACTATGTCCCTCTTCATTACGCCGTATTCTATTTAAAGTTTGTTTCACCGCCGCGGATCGCGCACTCTGCTTCATGCATCTCCGCAGTTCAGATATACTAATCACGTGAGCATGCAAATAAAATCGCAGACGGAACCGTTTTTTCTATTTGCGGTTTGGGAAAAGGTACTCATATTCTTGGACTATTGCCCTCGGACGAGCAAAAACAGACATTGAGGAGTAAAGAATGGCTGAAGTGGAATTGCCCAATCCCGAAGAACTGCGGGAAATGAAAGAGAAGAAGTTTACGCGGTCGGTCGCTTTGGTTACTGCTCTCTTTGCCGTGGCGCTGGCGATAACTTCACTTGGCGGCAGCAACGCGATGAAGGAAATGCTGCTTGCCCAGCAGCAGGCTTCGGACCAGTGGGCTTTTTACCAGGCCAAGGCGATCCGGGAGCATCTCTACAGAAGCCAGAAGATGATGCTGGAAAGCGAACTGACGCTTCTGGCCGGGACTGTTGCGCCGGAAGCGGCGGAGCGGATTCGTCTGACGGCCAAGACCCTGACCGATGAAGAAGCACGATACAATACGGAAAAAAAGGAGATCGAACAGGCAGCCGTAAAGCTGGAAAGGGAACGGGACGTCAACAGGTCGAAAGACCCCTATTTCGACTATGCGGAAGTGCTCCTCCAAATAGCGATAGTAATGGCTTCCGTTGCGATCATCTCAAGCTCACGGGCGGTGTTTTATTTCTCGCTTGTCGCTGCATGTTTCGGAGTGCTGCTTTCCATAAACGGATTTACGCTATTTGTGGCGCTGCCGTTTTTGCACTAGGAAGGACCAAGCCTAAAAAGCGGAGAGCCCACCCGCCGCTGCCGCACTCCTCCAGATCGAGGTTTCATTCTCGTTCAAACCGCGCCGACGGCACGGCGGCTACGCTGGATCCAGAGCGTCAGAATCCTCCATTTACCACTGGACGTCCGGGGCAATGTCGTGCCTGCCCCCCACCACTTTGTCTGCAGAGTACGTCTTTTCAACTCACTGCTCACGGTTCACTATTCACTCTCAACTGTCTTCCCGTGAACCGGTCGCCGGGTTCCACTTTTGCGGAAGCTGCCCACTCCACTGCTTCCATCTTTCCGGCTGAAGCGGGACGGACTCTGGTCACCAGCAGCTCCCCTCCGGGCACTGCGACCAGAATTCCCTTTTCTTCTATTCCAATCACGGTTCCCGCTGCCGCGGCGGTCCCCTGGTTGCTTTTGAAGCCTGCGCCGTAGAAGCGAACCTTCTCTCCCCGAAAGCCGGCATAAGCGCCCGGCTGAGGGTCGCAGCCGCGGATCAGGTTGTAAATTTCCAGTCCGCTCTTATCCCAATCGATGCCGGCCACGAGGTCATTGCACGGAGGCTCGTAAGTCGCCTTCGAATTATCCTGGACAAGCTTCGGCGCTTTATCCTCCGCGATGAGCTTCACCGACTCGACTATTGCATCCACTCCCATGGGGAACAGACGATCGAAATAGAGCGACCCGGCGGTATCGTCCGGCCGAATTTCGATCTCTTTCTGGAGCAGTATTGGACCGGTATCGATCCCTGCATCCGGCCAGAAGATGCTCAAGCCCGTTCTGGTGTCTCCCATAATGAGTGCCCAGTTGATCGCGCCGGCTCCGCGATGCCTGGGAAGGATCGAAGGATGATAGCAGATTGCGCCGTGAACGGCGGCCTTGAAGTAGCGGGCAGGAATCAGGTCCGTAACGAATGCCATTACCACCAGGTCGGCACGGAGGCCCGCGAACTCCTCGAAGACCTTGTCGTCCTTGAACTTTGGCGGCTGAAAGAGCTTGATTCCTCGTTTCAACGCGGCCTCTTTGAGCGGATCCGGTTTTGCTCCCTGCTTATCCGCGGGTGCGTATACCGCGATCACCTCTTCGCCGGACTGGAGCAGTGCCTCCAGTGTCTTTGCGCCGAACGGCGCCTGTCCGATCAGGATTATCCGCATAGATCCTCCTCCAATGAAAAACGTGAACCACGAAAGGCTTGGAGCAGCATAGCCGCAACCAAAATGCAAAAACAAAACCCTCAACCACGAAAGGCACGAAATACACGAAAGAAAACAATAGGATAAGGTTGCAGGATGGACACAGCGCTTCATCGTGCCCACCGTCTCGCGCTAGGAACCAAACCGTGGGTGACACGGGCAACGTGGTTTTGGTTGCCCGTGCCGCAGGCAAGAGGGACTGGTAATTCTACACGAAGCCTCATGTCCTCCGGACCCAGGCAACGTTAAAGCCTGTTGCCTGGGCCACCCGCGCCGTTCAGTTCCCCTTGGCCTAAAGTGTAACTAAGAGGTTGATATTAAACGGGTTAAGAACCAGCAGCATAAAAAATCTTGTTCAAAAAGCAAGAAAACGACCGATAGTAGTATCGAAAATCACGAAAGGAAAAAACTTGGAAAGTTACTTCAGTTACAGAGGCGGAAAATCGAAAAAACTGCAAAAGGAACGGAAAAAGGATAAACGCTAATAAGAAGAAGAACTAATCGCTCGGAAAAAACAAGTTATGAAAACGAAAGATCTCCATTGCATTGTTTTCTTTCGTGTATTTCGTGCCTTTCGTGGTTATGAGCTTTTGCCTTTCGTATCTTGGTTGCGGCTGTGCTGCCCCAGGCCTTTCGTTTTGCTTTTGGATTGCGACTATACCGCAGTCTACGCGTCAATTCTCAACCCTGGAAAACCTTCTTCCCGATTTGGATTTCCGACGTCCGGTCGTCTTCTGCGTGTCATCGGGGCAGACGACTGCTTCACGGTACCACAGCGGTTGCTCCCTTGGCGGCTGGTTGCGCATGTCGCAGGGATCGAGGCCGCAAATGGGGCATTCGGGCGCGATGCACGGCTCGGCATGAATGAGAGCGTCGCCCATGCCCGGCAGGTTCGTCTTGAGCATACGCTCCAGTGCCATCACTTCCTTGTGGGCGTCTTCCAGGCTCATGGTGCGCGGCAGAATAAGGTGAAAATCGATGTGAATCCGCTCACCCGAACGCCAGGCACGCAGCCGGTGCATGTCTATCCATTCAGGTTTGCGGTTCTTTGTAATTACTTCGGCTATCTGGTCCAGCAGGGCAGTATCCGAAGCATCCATCAAGCGCGAGGTGGACTCGCGGATGAGCTTCACGCCAATGAAAAGAATGTTTATCGCCATAAGGCAGGCAATCGTACCGTCCAGCCAGTACCACCCCGTTTGCCGAACGAGGACGAGGCCTGCAAGGACCCCGCCGGTGGTGTATACGTCGGTCAGGATATGCTTGCCATCCGCAATAATTGCCGCAGAACGCGTGCGCTTTCCCGTTCTGATGAGGCTGATTCCGAGGGCACAATTGACAACACAGGTTCCAAGCAGGAGTAGAAGCCCGTAGTCGAGGCCGGGTAACGGCTTTGGGTTCAGGATTGCGGGCAGGGCTTCCCAAATTATTCCTGCAGCTGCGAGAATGATCAGAGCGCCCTCGAAACCTGCCGAGAAATACTCGATTTTACCGTGTCCGTATGGATGCGAATGGTCCGGCGGTTTGGAGGCAATAACGACACTGGAGAGCGCGAATCCGCTCGCCACGACGTTAATGATCGATTCCAGAGCGTCTGAGAGTATTGCGGTCGAGCCGGTAAGCAAATAGCCGTAGAACTTCACCCCCATGAGCAAGGTGCTCACGGTTACCGAAAGGACCATTGCTGTAAGACGTTGTTTTCTTTCTACCGCCTCGTTCATCCCGTACTCTTCGAAAATCTTGGTCACTTCCCGCGGACTTCCCTTCCTGAACTTCGCAGTCACGATGGAATTGTCGCGATCGCTATCGGCGGAATTATCCGCCGGAACCTAAAGTATACTATATTGTATCTCTCAAGTTCATCGGCCACCAGCCATTGGGTCCTGCTCAGGGGCGACTCCCGGAGGTGCAGACATCGTCATTGGCGGACTGGAGACGCTGTTCTTTTCTTTTTTCGGCCTCGCAATTCCGGCGTTCGTCCTCTTCGGTTTCCAGAATCAGCGGCGGCACCGTTACGGGACGGCCGTCATCTCCCAGCGCTACGTACGTCAAATAAGCGGAAGCTGTATGCCGTATTTCGCCGGTTCGGAGATTTTCCGATTCGACACGCACCCCTATTTCCATTGAAGATTTCCCGACCATGTTCAGACTTGCCTTGAACATGACAAGGTCGCCGATGAAAATAGGACTGTGGAAACTGAGCCTGTCAACCGAAGCGGTAACGGCGTTCGAGCGGGAGTGCCTGATGGCGACTGCCCCGGCGGCTGTATCGATCAGCTTCATTATCACGCCGCCGTGAACATTTCCCGCCGGATTTGCATCCTGTGGGTTCATCAGCTGCGCCATTACAATCCTGCTTTCCTGTACCGTCTTTCCTCTCATTGTCATCTCTTCCGAAAATCAGGGAACTCAAACGGACAACAGCAAAAAACGGACCTCCGGGGGAAGCTGGGCTTGCTCGCAGGTCCGTCATTTCAGTTCGAAATCGAAACCTAATTCCTTACGTTCGCAAAATCGAGTGCTGAAGAGAAGAAGCTATTATTTATCAAAGCGGACCGTGAGCACCGAGCAGGGGGCCCTTCGCACCACCCTGTCCGCCGTGCTTCCGAAGAGCACATGAGCCAGGCCGGTCAGGCCGTGCGAACCCATCACGATAAGGTCGATTTTCTGTTCTTCGACGACCCGCAGTATTTCGGTGGCGGCGTAGCCGGACAGGAGGTGCACCTGGCATTGCACGCCTTCGGATACTTTATTCAGGTACTTCTCATTGATCGAGTTTTGTGCCGCCTGCGTGACTTCCTCTACGAAATTCGGATCGTATTCGATCGGCATGTAGGTGGCATGAACCGGAGGAGAAAGAGAAAAGCTGACCATCACATGGATGATGTTGAGCGTCGCCCCGAACTGGGTCGCGAGGTCCCGGGCTACGAGGAAGGCCTGATCGGCGTTTTCGGAAAAGTCAGTGCAAAAAGCGATGTTTTTGAACAGTTTGTTTTCCATGTTAACTCCTCCTTTGCTGCTCTAGATTTCAATCACCCAGACGGCGGCCCCCCGGGCCATTCTGAGCACCGTCATGGAAACGCTGCCCATGAGGAATTCCTTAACGCGGCTGAGACGTCTGCGGCCGAGTACTATCGTCGAACACCCGAGTTCCTTCACCGTCGAGAGTATGATATCAGCAATGTCACCCGATTCAACGCCAAAGAAAAACGAGGCCGCCTTCTCCGGGAAACCGGCTTCAATCAGCTTCTTTTTGGCTTCGGCAAAGCACCGGTCCATCTTCTTTTCATCCTCTTCCTTCCAGAAATATCCGGCAAGATCGGGCCTGGTTTTGTGAATCCGCTCAATCCGCTGTACTTCCTCCATTCTGAGCTTGTCGGGAGAGGTCGTGGGGAGGACGTGGTAGAACTTGAATTCGTAGTTCGGGGATCCCTGAAGCACGCGGGTGACGTAGTCCAGGGTTTTGAGACAGTCAGGCATGCAGTCCAAGGCGATTAGAAAGCGCTCCATCGGTTTCCCTTTCAGATCTCTTTGAAGACTTTGGCCGGTGATTCCCCTGAAACGTGCAACTTCCATTCATTCCGCCATCCGAAAGGGGTTTCGACGACATCGTAGCCGGCCCGCTGCAGCCGCTTTCGGACTTCGTCCCTGATTGCGGCAGCGCAGTCCGGAGAAGCCCTGCTCGAAGAAAGATGGTCAAACGAGTGCAGCACGACCGCCCTGGTGTCGAATTTCCCCGCGATCCAGCGGACTTTTTTGACCCACTTGCCGATCACGCGGCTCTCCCTTCCGGCATCTTCTGCCTCAGCATGATAAAAGATAACGACTGCATTTTGGAAAATTTTTTCTCCGGGATGATTCCGTTGCTTCCATTACGGCTTTCTCAAACGGTTTGATCCAAAATTCGAGGGAGTGGAACATGAGGAGTTTCACGGGCAGTTCCTGTCATGAGGTTTCTGAGAGTGCTCCGTACTTTCAAGAGGTTATAGTCTGCGGATATCCAGACCCATGGAGACAGCTTATAATATAGTAAGTATTGATTTTTCAAAATAAGCTCGAGTATCACCTCCGAAATACCTGGCTAAAATGGATTCGCCTCTTGGAACTAATCGGCATCCATGGAATAGAGAAAGGTGCACACTCCCGACAAGGTCGACATCTAAAATATTCCGCTTGGCAGGTCTTCATCCATCAGTATAATTCAGTTTATCTTGGATTCATCGCCGAGCGCGGATTGATGCTGGTAGAAAGGAGAGGACAGGATGCCCCGGTTTACTGCAATCATTGAGCGCGAGGAGAAGGGATACGTCGCGCTTTGCCCTGAACTGGATATCGCCGGCCAGGGAGAGACGGTCGAAGAAGCGAAGAGTAATTTGACCGAAGCATTGGAATTGTTTTTTGAAGTTGCAGATCCATCGGAAATAGAGAACCGCTTGCACCGCGAGGGAAAACAAAAAGACAGCGCCTCGATTCCATAACTCGCTTAAATTGACACGAAATTCAAAGCAGTGATAGTTCATAACCTTAAATTTCTATTTCCACAGAATAGTGCGAGGTAATCCATGCGCCAACAAGATATCATCATCGCGCAGGAGTTGAAAAGAAAGCTCTCTGTAGTAGTAGAATTGTTGGATTTCTCCATCTTTGGGTCAAGAGCCCGCGGGACAGCTGGGGAAGGCTCGGACATGGACGTTTTTGTAAAGGTGCAGGATCTGGATAAAGAACTCAAGAATCGCATGCAGGATATTGCATGGGAAGTCGGTTTTGACAATTCTCTGGTGATTTCTCTCCTCATTTTCACCCGTCAAGAACTGGAAGACTCTCCCCTTCGCTCATCGCCCATCGTCAAAGCTATAGAACGGGAAGGCTTAAGGGTATGACCGACCGTGAGACCCTGTTTGTCTATCGTTTTAACGAGGCTCAGGAGACCCTGAGCGATGCCCGCAAGATGTTGGACGCGGGTGTAAGTGCCCGGTCTGTAGTCAATCGTGCCTATTATGCTGTCTTCTATGGAGTCCTGGCTCTATTCATCCATGAGAATATCGAACACGGAACATCCAAGCACTCGGGAATTATTTCGATATTCGATCGATACATTGTTCGTACCGGAAAAATGGGGAAGGAGTACTCGCGCATTCTCCATCGTGCTTTTAGCGCGAGGCAAGAGTCCGACTACAAGGAGTTCGTACAGTTCACTTTTGAGGATGCTGTCGAAGCCCTGCGGATGGCTGAAGAGTTCATTCAAGCCGTAAAGGTGCTCATTGAGCAATAATCAGGACGATTGCTTGACTGAGAGACCAAACAGGACTCGCAAGCTGCTGCGTGCTCTGACAAAAAGAAATCCCAATTAGGTCCGAGCCGGAATTTCTACGCCCCCGCCATAATCTGCGCCAACGATTTGGCCAGATTATCAAGAGCGGACTCGTCGGGAAGTGATATCGTCATCCTGATTTTGCCGTCCGCATCTTTTTCCAGGCATTCGGAGAGCCTCTCCTTAAGTGCCTGGGCAGTACGGCGTGTTTGTTCCGTTTCTTCGTGCCGCGAGAACATTTCTCCCATGAAGGCGAAGGCCGCCCCCAGCAGTTGGCCCCCAGCCGCCGCAATTCGCTCCTTGCGGGCCCGTTCCCGAACTTCCTTCTCCACCTCGGCTTTGCCGCTTTCGTCTATGGGCGCCGCAGGTTTGGCCCCCAGCAGCACCTCCATACGCCTCTTAAGTTCCTCGATTCCGCTCACCAGATCGATCTCCGTCACGTCCGATTCCGGGTCGAGTGCCGCCAGGGCGAGTTCCTGTTTGGCCGAAAGAGTTGCCAGCAGGTTCTCTTCCAGGGTTTCTTCCGTGACGAGCAGGTAAACCTGTACCGGCCGTTTCTGCCCCATGCGGTGTGCCCGCGCGATACGTTGCTCGAGGACTGCCGGATTCCAGGGAAGATCGACGTTTATAATTGTGTTCGCAGCCTGCAGGTTGAGTCCGGTCGATCCCGCGTTCGTGGTCATGAAGAGCTTGCAGGCCGGCTCGTTTTGAAATTCATGGATCAGTGCCTGGCGCTTTTTCTGCGGCACTGAGCCGTCGAGGCGCACGAAGGGAAGGGAGAGTCTTTCCGCGGTCGGCTCGATCAGGTCCAGCATTTTTGTCCACTCGGAAAACAGGATGATCTTTCGGTCCTCTTCAGCGGTGAGTTGTTCGAGCAGGACCTCCAGTTCCGCCAGCTTGGTCGAGTAACCCGGCGGATTTTTGTCCACCAGGAAGGTACTGTTCGCGGCCAGGCGGCAGAACAGCAGGGCTTTCTGCAGTCGGAGCAGGTCCATTTCGGAAATGAAGGTTTTGGTGATGATGGATTGGACCGTTCGTTTGTGGCCGTTGTGAAGGACCAACTGTTCTTCGCTCGGGGGAATCCGGCGGATTTCCGTCGTGCGGGTCGGCAGGTCCTGCATCACGTCTTTCCGAGTACGCCGCAGCAGGACCGGTTTGAGCTGCTCACGGAGTTCGTTCAGGTTCTTGTAACCCAGTACCTTGCCCCTTTCATCCACCACCCGGTATGTGTTGAAGAACTGAAATGCGGGCCCCAGGCGCCGGTCGTCTATGAACTCAACAACCGAATAGAGTTCGTCCAGGCGGTTTTCCAGGGGCGTTCCCGAAAGTACCAGGGCAAAGCGGGACTTCAGGCCTTTGATGATGCGACTGGTCTTGGCTTCCCAGTTCTTTATCCGCTGTCCTTCATCCAGGATGATCAGGTCCCATCGGGCCTTTTCGATGGAATCGATATCCCGCACCACCTGCTCGTAATTGCATACGGTAAAGAATGCCGAATCCGAGGCATACTGGGCGGCACGCGAACCGCTTCCGCCAAGCACCATCTGTACCGGACGGTCCGTGAAACGTTGGATTTCGATGCGCCATTGCGATTTGAGCGAAGCCGGGCACACAATCAGGACCCTTGTTATACCCGCCTCCCGTGCCAGCAGCTCCGCAACGCCCACGCCCTGGATCGTTTTCCCCAACCCCATGTCGTCGGCCAGAATCGCACGGCCTGCTCCGACCGCGAACGCAATGCCGTCCAACTGGTAGGGAAGCAGTGCGCATTTGAGAAGCGAAGTGCGAAGTGGATGGTTGGCCGGATCTTTTCGGATGGCGTCAACCTTTTTCCTGATGGATTCCTGGTATAAGCGCCGGTTCAGGTATTCTTCCGTATCCGGGAAAATGATCACTTCATGGCCCATTTGGCCCACCCGGGCAGTGCGTCGAAACAGATCGTGCAAATCCGTAATCGGCCGATCCATGAGCGGGAGCAGCACTTCCCGCACCTTGGGATCGATGTCTTCCGGGGCTTGAAGCCTCAGTTCCACTTCTTTCCCATAGCGCAGATGCACCTCGATATTGCGCACCCCGTAAGGGGTCTTCCAGGCATTGGCCTTGAATTTGTTTTTGAGATGGTTTTGAAGGTATATCAGGTGCTTGCATGTTCCGAGAGTATTTTTGCGAAAGTCTGGACAGGAGCAGAAGGAACTTCCGCGCTCTCTGCCTCTCAGGGATACACGGTAGGTCTTTCCCGAGCCGAGGCTGGTTACGGAATATTCGGTCCAGAGGGTATCGGGATCTGCCGAGGTGACCAGCATTCTTTCACTCAATGCACGCTGCCGGCGCTCTTCGATTGCCTGTTCCATGAGTTCTTCGTAGTTCAGGCTCTCCACGGGCGCTCCTCGCGCCGGCAGGACAGCCAGGCCCAACGCGACTTTTTCTTCGAGAATCGTCGAGAGTGCCGCCCCTTGATGAATGCATGGTTCCGCGCATTTGCTGCATCTTATGGAAAGTTCCCGCCCGGCCGCGCCATCGAGGCTTACCGTCACCAGCGCGCGTTCCATGATGAACCGAAAAGCATCGTTGTGGAGGGCGGCTTGAGAATCCAGGTCGATTTCGTATTGTCCGCCCGTCCTGATGAGCCGGTCTCCTTCAGCTCCCAGGAGCTTGGCTGCCTTGCGAAAGGTGAGATGGGCAAGAGCGTCTTTCAAACTGTTCATGGCAGGTTTTCCCTCGGAAGTATATTGGAATGAAACTCCCCCTCTTGCTGCAAGCCGAATAGCCCGCAAACTTTTGCACTGGACCGTGCAGATTGGGTGCAACTCTACTTCAAAGGCCCGGGAGACGCAAATATAAGGACGTTGCCCGTGCACCCATACTCCCACCTCCGTCATCCCGTGTTTGAGTGCTTTTGAGCGGGGGATCCCAGCGGGGCCGCCACGCCGCGGCGCAATTTGAACGAGAATGAAAAACTTCACCCCCCCCCTGAGTTGAGGCACGTTTCCTGACCGTGCCGGGACTCCGGCGGAAGCACTCTGAGAACCTGAAATGCAGATGCATCTTCTCATTGCCGAGATGCAGGAGGAACGCTATCTTAATGATCTTAAAACATAATTACGAGGATGAACGTGACTTTGTCAGCTCAACAGATTATCGAATCCTTTGAACATTTGCCGGAATCCGAAAAGCAAAGGGATGCATATGAAATCCTTCGCCGCAGCGCACATCTGGAGATCCCCTTCCCTTACCGACGATGAACTTGTTGCCGCGACAGAAGACCTTTTCTTAGCTCTTGATGCAAGAGAAATAAATGTCGATCAGAAGTCAGCATAAAAACGAATTTTCTTCGCTCGGGGTTTTTGATGCCCAAAACCTTGTAACTATCCCAAGGGCTAAGCTTTTCAGGAGGCTTGGAGCCCTCCGGCAGGCAGTTGTCATTTCCCCGGCTTTCCTTTTCGCCCCGCCCGAATTGAGTCCACAGTCATCTTTCCCATGACTTTGAGTTTCCCCAGCTTGCCCTTTTTCTTTGCCATGATGATATCGTAGAGGTCTTCGCGCGTTTCCGGGGGAACGGCTTTTTTCGGCTTTTCAAGAAGCGACATGGCTTTCTTCGGGCATGTGGGCACACACAGGCCGCAGCCTATACACCGGTTGAGGTCCACTACCGCAGGCCGGCCTTTTTCTGCTGCGCTCACTGCGCCGACCTGGCAGCGCCTTGCACAGGTGCCGCATCCGTCGCAAAGGTCCGCATTCACCGTTGCCTGGAAGTTCGCGGCCCAAAATTCCAGAGGCCTGGGGAGAAATTTTTGTATCCCAAGCATTCCGCAGCAGCACCCGCAGCAGGAGCAGATGAAGTCGGCTTTCTCGGTATTCGAAGGTTGGAGAACCAGACCGTCTTTCTGATTTTGTTCAATAACGGCAAAGGCTTCCTCCCTGGAAATCTCTCTGGCTGCTCCGCTCCTGACGGCCGCTGCGGCCATTTGGCCGATTCCAAGGCAGGTTTCTTTCCTGTCGGTTACCTTGCAGGGCTTGCCTTCCATGCCCTTCTTCCTGCGGCATATGCACTCGATGATTGCGAACGGACCCTCAGCCTCCTGAATCAACGCTGCAATCTGGTCATAAGTGCTGACGTTGTTTTGAGGAAAAATGCTCCTGCCGATCGGGATGGTTCGCATCTGCGGAAGCTCGGTGGCCAGGAACTCGATTCCGAATTTCCGATCCCGGGTAAATTCGTCGACATCGCGGAGGAACTCGGGGGTAAGGCGGCCGGCCTGGAATTCATACATTCCGACAACGAAGGGCGGGTTGCAGTAATGCTTTTTCCCGTTCTTGACCTTTGTTTCGATCCCGCCTTTTACCTCGATTTCATCCAGCACCGTCGCCAGTTCTTCAGGCAAGCCGACCAGTGCCCGCGCTCTTTCAAAAATGGTTTCGAGAGGCTCGAGTTTGTAGCTCAGACATGTTGCGATTTCCGCCTCACGAGGGGTAAATATATGCTTCAGGATCCGTATCTCCGCCCCGGATTTTGTCGCTGGAAAACCCACCGCCTGCCTGTCCAGATGCTGCTGAAGCCGGACATAAACCTGATCTTCGTTCTTTACGCTCATCTCATTCCCCTATATCTTCTCTAATCAATTTTGCAGGTTACCAAGGAGCTATATGGTTGACGCTATTCAAGACCGGTGCTATCCACAATATCCCGAACGAAAGCCGTTATTCAAGATGAACTGAGCCTTTATCGCGGAGAGCTATATTGAACTTATTCGTTTAATGTTTCTGCGGATGGACTTCTCAGTGTCCCTATAT
The DNA here is from genome assembly GCA_023416335.1 of Pseudomonadota bacterium. The sequence goes on from JAEZHY010000123.1 coordinate 20,789, forward strand.
TTCTCTCTTACTCTATTCGCTGAGGCACTTTATCTCAAGAAGGAGTCAATCTGATGCTCAAAATCTTTTCTTCTCCAGCCCGCTACACGCAGGGCATTAATGCCACACAAGACCTGTGCAGGGAGATGACCCGGATGGGCATAGGCGGACCGGCTCTCATCGTCTCGGGCAACTCGGCGCGTACACAACTCCTGGACACATGGAAGAAAACATTCGCAGAGGAAGGCTGCAGCCTCAGTATTCACAGCTTCGGAGGCGAGTGCTCTCTTGCCGAAATATCGCGCATCAGGCAAGCGGCGGAAGCGTTCGCTGCAAAGGTCATCATCGGAGCAGGCGGTGGGAAGGTCCTGGACGCGGCACGTG
>JAEZHY010000113.1 GCA_023416335.1 Pseudomonadota bacterium
GACAAGAGGCTTCGCGTAGAATTACCAGTCCCTCTTGCCTGCGGCACGGGCAACCAAAACCACGTTGCCCGTGTCACCCACGGTTTGGTTCCTGGCGCGAGACGGTGGGCACGATGAAGCCCTGTGCCCATCCTGCAACCTTATCCTGTTGTTTTCTTTCGTGTATTTCGTGCCTTTCGTGGTTGAGGGTTTTGTCTTTGCATTTTGGTTGTGGCTCTGCTGCCGCAAGTAAATTACCGTCGTAGTCTATTTTCCCCTCAGAGCAAGAGCCGGCGGGAGGCGGAAGACGACCTGCGCGGCCGGAATCGCCGCCAGGAGTGCCGTTGCGCATACGAGCGGAAACGAGGCTGCGATGGCTTTCCAATCGACCGAATAGATGAACGTCCAACCGAATGACTGTTCATTTATCACGAAAATGAGAAGGACCGAAAGAACAAAGCCGCAGGCGAGTCCAAGGACCTCCCCGAGTATCACCATCGTGACGGCTTCCCAGCTTATGATCGCTCTTACCTGCCATGCGCTGGCCCCGGTTGCGATCATTGTCTGGAATTGCGTTGCTCTTTCCAGGACAAGAATCGTCAGTGTTGTCGCTATTCCGAGCGCCGCGATCATGAGCGAAATGAAAAGAAGCACCGTCGTGATTGCGAAGGTTTCGTCAAAGATGATCAGGATGTTTCTGCGAAGGTCCGATCCGATGATGCCCTCGAGGTTCAGGCCTCGATCCGCGGCCTGGAGGAGAATTCGGTTTTTGAGTTTTGCAATTCTTTCCGCCAGGTCGGGTCCCCTGTCTTTGAAGAAAATACTGGCCCCGGTCCATTGGTAGTCGCCAACGGTGCGTTCGAAGGAAGAAAGCGAACAGTGCACTACGCCCCCCTGGGTCCTGTAATCCCGGATCACCCCGAGAATCGGAAGGCTGAGTTCGGTTCCTTCGACAAGAGTTGTGAACCGGTCGCCGACATCCAGACCGGTTTGGTTCGAGAAGACTTCCGATACGACCACTCCGTTTCCGGCTTCGAGCGGCGAGGCGATTTCTGCTGGATCTCCCTTGAGGAAAAGAAATTCGGAGCGGCGCATGTACGTTCCGATATCGATCGGTTCCAGGATATAGGGCGTTCCCCGGAAGCTCAGGGGAATTCTGCGGTAGGGCACAATATCGATTTGGTCCGCCATGTCCTTCAGTTCGGCTGCGATTTCGGCTGGAAGCGGGTCGCGGTACTTGTTTATGTCCGACATTTTCGCCCGGACGTAGAGGTCTCCGTTGATGCTCTGATGCACCCACGTGTAGACGGTGTCTCTGAAGCTGTGGACCATGATGACCAGCGCGACGAAAAGGCCTATTGCCGTGATGAGCGCACCCGCGGAAATGGCGACTCGGGCCCCGGCGCTTTTGAGGTAGCGCGTACCCAGGTAGGCGGTCTCTCCCCCAAAATAGCTGCGGACGATCTTGGGGAAAAAAGAACCCGTATTCTTGAGGCAGAGCGGCGAAAGCAGGGCGAAGCCGAGGAAAAGAAAAAACGTGGCCAGGTAACCGGGGATGGGAATGCCGGAAACGGCCGGCAGTTGGGAAAGCGGCCATACCAGGGCAACGAGAATCAGGCCCGAAAAAGCAAGCCTTTTTATCAGGCGGCCTTCGGTTCCGGCCGGTGCATCCCGCATAAGAAGCGCTTCGCGTGCGCGAACTCTGGATGCTTCCATAGCCGGTTGGCATGCAGCAAGGACCGATACGAGAAGCGTGATCGCAAGGGAAAGAAATACTTCCCAGGCCGTCAGGCCGAGCCCTTCCACATGGACCCGGACAAAAAGATGGGAGATCGTCGAACTCACATGGCGGAGCAGTTTTTCGGTCAGAAAAAGGCTCAGGGGAATTGCGAGCGTCCATCCTGCAAGACCGAAGAAAAGCCCTTCAGCCAGAAAGAGGGAAAAGAGTGTCCGAGGGGATGCGCCCAGCGAGCGCAGGATTGCGAGTTCTTTCCTTCGTGAAGTTGCATGCAGGGATATGAGGCTGTAGACCAGGAACATCCCAACGAAAAGCGAGACAAAACTCAGGACCGAAAGGTTCAGCTGATAGGAGCGGATCATTGCCCGGCCGGTTTCTTTTGCCTCGGAAGGCTGCTCAAGCAGAACGCCGTGCGGCAGCAGTCCTTGTATTCTCGTAAGTTTTTCGTCGGTGATTGGCGCGATAACGGCCAGATCGATCCGGTCGACCGATCCGAAAATTCCCGTGAATTCCTGGAATGTCGATATATCGCATATAGCGACATTGCCGGCCTCCAGGGTAGTCAGTCCTTCCCGGGAAAGTTCTCCCGCGATGCTAAAGGAACTGCTTCCGGTCGTACTCATAAGGTGCACGGAATTGCCGGGGCTTAAGCCTTTTCTTTGAAGGAAATCTCTTCCTGCAAGCATTGTGTACGGTGTCGATAAAAGCTGTCTGAACTGGGAAAAAGAGGGGTCACCGCCGGACTGAAAGTACTTCCAGTTCCGGAATGCGCGATCGAGGATCGGATCGATTCCGAAAAGAAGAAGGGGCTGATCGTCTCCTTCGACGCGAACGTAGGCGGACATGAGCGGGGAGGCGGCGCGGATGTCCCGAGTCCGAAGAAGCTTCGAAACCAGTTCTTCCGGGACTCGGCCACCAGGATTTACAACGGTCCGATCGGCTTTCCCCGAAACGGCGTCCACTCCGTTCTCGAAGGACTGTACCGAAGCGTTCGTGGCAAGCCGGACGCTTGTGAAGACGGCGGCACCCAGACCGATGCCTAGCAGGACCGCCAGTGTGCGCCGGAAATGATGCCGGAACTGGCGGAAGCTGAACGAGATCCACAGGCGGAGAAAAGAGTTCATCGCCCGGACCGATCCGCGATGGAGCCGTCTTTTAGCAGTATGACCGAGGTCGCGTACCGGTCGGCAAGCGTGCCGTGAGTTGCGATAATGACAGTGCGGCAGTGATCCCGGTTCAGTTCGGCAAGCAGCTCGACGACCGCCCTGCCGTTTCTGCTGTCGAGGTTCCCGGTGGGTTCGTCAGCCAGGATTATGGCAGGTTCGTTTATGAGCGCCCGCGCAATTGCTGTCCGCTGCATTTCTCCCCCGGAGAGCTGCGAAGGAAAATGAGTGGAGCGGCCTTCCATCCGCAGCCAGCTCAAAAGCTCGTGAGCCCTGGCTTTGACCCGGTCATGTTCTTTCCCCGCAAGCAGGGCAGGGAGGCAGACATTTTCCATGACGTTCAGGGTTGGCAGGAGATTGAAGGACTGGAAGACTATCCCGACCGAATTGCGCCGGAAATCCGTAAGCTGTGATGCCGACGCATTTTCGATTGCAAGGCCTGCAACAAGGAGCCGTCCCGTGGTCGGGCGATCCAGGCCGGCAAGAAGGGCGAGCAGGGTGCTTTTGCCGGATCCGCTTTCGCCCTTGATCACGACCAGTTCCCCTGCGGGTACGTGAAGGTCGATATCCTGCACTCCCACCACCTGCTCAGTCCCCATGGGGTAGAGCCTGGTGAGCTTCTCCGCCAGGACGGCCGGGTGATTGTCGGCCGAAGAATCAAATGAATGAGATCCGTTTGCCATCTTATCGGTCAATTATTATTGGATTTAGCCGTAAAAACAATCACGGCGCACAGACTCCGCACCTCCTGCAATTTCGTTCCAGACGGCATTCGGGGCTGTCCTTTGCCTGCAGGGCCCTCTGGTATTCATCCCATAAAAATCGCCGGTCGATCCCATGGTCGATTATTTCCCAGGGAAATTTTTCATCCTTTTCCCGTTCGCGCATGATCCAGAAATCGGGATTCAGCGGCGCATTGCGCAGCGCCTGTGTCCAGGATAATCCATCGAGGGCAACCTGCTCGATGAAATGAGAGACCCTGCGGTCTCCCCGCGAAAGCAGTGCCTGAATATAGGCCCATTTCGGCAGGTCGAAGTGGACACGGACGTTCGGGACTTTTTGAAGGGCCTTCTGTATCCATTTGGCCTTGTCCCTGAGTTCGCGGACTCCGGCAAAAGGGACCCACTGAAAGGGCGTGAAAGGCTTCGGAACAAAAGAGTTCACGCTGAGAGTTATCGTCCCCAGGCGTGTCTTTCCCCGGCTGATGTTCAGGACGTGGTGCCGAATGCCCTTGGCGATATCCACAATCGCCTGCAGATCGTCGAGGGTCTCGGTTGGAAGCCCGATCATGAAATAAAGCTTGATGTTGAGTATTCCCTTTTCGGCCAGTATCTCCGCTGCCCTGTATATCTGTTCTTCGGTGAGGTGCTTGTTGATTACCCGCCTGAGTCTTTCGGACCCGGCTTCCGGGGCGATTGCCACGGCTTGGTGGTCGCTTGACTCAAGTGCTGAAAGAATCTCGGGGGAAAGGGTATCGGCCCTGAGCGATGAGAAAGACAGCGAACCGCCCTTATCGAGAAGGGAATCGCACAGGTAATTGATTTCAGGGTGATCGGAAACCGCCGCGCTGACAAGTCCGATTCGATTCGTATCCGGCATGGTCTCGGCCGCCGCCGTATCGATGAGCTTCTCTGCATCATGATGCCTGATTGGGCGATACACGAACCCGGCGGCGCAGAAGCGGCATCCGCGGCCGCAGCCCCTTCCTATTTCGAGCAGCAGAACATTGCTGAATTCGGTGTTCGGGGTAAGAACGGCCGTCCTGCAGGGTTGGGTCTTTTCGAGATCGGCCCGGTGATAGGAGACTCTTTCCGGTAGGCCGCTTCCGGCCAGGGGGGCAAATCCTTCCAGGGTGCCGTCCGCTTTGAAATGAGGTTCATAAAGCGAGGGGACATAAATCCCGGAAACCGACTTCCCCAATCGGGTCAGGATTTCAGTACGCGAAAAGCTGGAATTTTCGAATTCCCGCCAAAACTCGATAAAACCCGGCAGGAGCGCTTCCGCTTCACCGGCAAAGATAAAATCAAGAAAAGGCGCAAGCGGTTCCGGGTTAAGGAAGAGGGCAACGCCTCCGGCCGAAACGAGCGGGTGCGCTTCCGTCCGTTCTTCCGCCCTGGCCGGGAGCCCGCCCAGTGAGAGCATCTCCAGTACATTCGTATAATCGTTTTCGAACGGAACCGAGAAAGCGACCATGTGGAAATCGCGAAGCGGTTGCTGTGTTTCAACGGACAGGAGGTTCCCCGGAAACCGCCGCAGGACGGCTATATCTTCGGGCTCCGGATAAAATACCCGCTCGCAGACGATATCTTCAAATCTGTTCAGTGTTTCATAAACAAATTGAAAACCCAGATTCGACATTCCGACCGCGTATCGGTTCGGGAAAGCGAGGGCTACGCGAACCTTCCCGCCCCAGTCCTTGACGACGGTTCCTTTTTCGCCTTGAAGCCATTTTTGTTGTCGCTGTTTCAGTTTCCAGAGCATGGATCTCCAATGTCCAGATTTATTTGGCAATATATAAGTATATCAAGCCGACTGTTTTGAATATGGGAAAAATTGAAGGGGCACAGAATGGGACCGGGAGGCCCGAAAGGGATTCTCGAACGGTTGAACGTATCCTCTAAAAAATGGAAGAAGGCGGCTTCGAGGGAAACCGCCCTCTCATTCAGCACATCAGGAGCTTTCTATGCGATCTCTTCAGTCAGCTTGAGATACTCCTCTATCGGCAATACGTGGCAGGTTTCGTAGTTGACGTTCCCGCGCTGCAGCGTCTTGATCGTAGTCTTTACCCGCGCAGCTTCATTGGGAAACTCTGTGATGATCATGTACTCCGAGCGGGAGGCGACATAGTAGGCGGAAATGACCTTTCCTCCCGCCTCTTCGACCGCTTTCTTCCCCAATTCGAAGCGCTTGCGTGACTTGCCGATCTCTTTGTTACCTTCGGCGGTGAATTTAAGAAAAGATACATAGGTCGGCATGTGGTACCTCCTCAGTTAAGAATCGAGCGAAAAACCAAAGACCAAAAACTTCAACCACGAAAAGCACGAAATACACGAAAAAAAATAAAACAAGAGATGGTTCATCCCTTCGGGGGTCCCCGGTTCGAGCCCTGGGGACTTGAATGAAAAACCAAAGGCAAAAACTTCAACCACGAAAAGCACGAAATACACGAAAGAAAACAAAAAACAGGGGATGGTTCATCTCTTTGGGATCCCGGGTTCCAGCCCGGGGACTTGAATGAAAGACCAAAGGCCAAAAACTTCAACCACGAAAAGCACGAAATACACGAAAGAAAACAGAAAACAAGAGATGGTTCATCCCTTCGGGGTTCCCGGGTTCCAGCCCGGGGGCTAGAATGAAAAACCAAAGGCGAAAAACTTTAACCACGAAAAACACGAAATACACGAAAGAAAAGAAACCTGGAGGATACGGCATCCTGTTGATTGACTGATAGTAGTACGAAAAGATCCTTTAGAAAAGAGAATCTGTACAGTATATGGAAGCCGTAAGTGGGAGAGGGTCGTATTGCCTGCACTAGAGGAAGAACGATGAGCAACGAAAAACACGAAAAAATACTTTTTCGAGAAGAGAGCTATGCCATCCAGGGCGCGGTATACGAAGTCTACCGTGAAATGGGATGCGGTTTCCTGGAACCGGTCTATCGGGAGTGCATGGAAATAGAACTCCGAAACCTGGGCATTCCCTTTGCTTCTCAGCAGGATTTAAAGCTCACTTTTAAAGGGATTCCTCTGAATCAAAGCTACAAGCCTGATCTGATTTGTTACGACTCGATCATCGTTGAGTTGAAAGCTGTGAAGGAATTGGCTTCTCTGCACGAAGCCCAGGTGGTGAACTATCTGAGAGCCACAGGTATCAAGTTGGCGTTACTGGTCAATTTTGGATCGTATCCCAAGGTGAGAATAAAACGCTTCGCCCGCTGAGTTCCTGATTTTTTTCTTTCGTATTTCTTTCGTGTATTTCGTGACTTTCGTGGTTCAGAGTTTTTATTTTTGGTTTGTGCAGTCCGGGGGGCCATCTGAGAACCGTGGATGGGAAGTCGGCGCTGCCGGTCAATTTTGGATCGTATTCCAAGGTGAGGATAAAACGCTTAGCCCGCTGAGTTCCTGGTTTTTTTCTTTCGTATTTCTTTCGTGTATTTCGTGACTTTCGTGGTTTAGAGCTTTTGTTTTTATTTTTTTATTTGCATCCCGGGCGGCGAACCATCTGAGGGTCGCGGGTATGAAGTCGGTGCTGCTGGTCAATTTTGGATCGTATCCCAAGGTGAGAATAAAACGCTTAGCCTGCTAAATTCTTGTTTTTCTTTCGTGTATTTCGTGACTTTCGTGGTTGAAGTTTTTGCCTTTTTCTTTGGTGTATTCCGTTTCTTTCGTGGTTTAAAGCTTTTGCTTTCGGTTTTTCGCCGCTCCTGCGAAGTGAAAGTCGTAAGGCCGACTTCGATTGAAGCCGGCCTTACTTTATGGATCTTGTTTTCGTGGTCTGTTTATGCCGCTTTTCGCCGGAACCGGTCGATCTCGATCTTCACCTGCTCAATTACTACGGGCAGGGCTGGCTGAACTCCCGGAGAAAGTTCAAGAGACCAGTCGATCATTCCCGGTTCCACTCCGATAACGAGGACCTCGGGGGCGGTCTGCCGCTGCGTCAGAGCGAGCACGCGAGAGAGGTCAAACCCGTGCATCGAGCCGATGCATTCGGGCCGTGCCATATCATTGAAAGGTATCCGGTATACGGTGCCGGGCGTGCCGTCGGCTTTGACTGCATCGACAACGATTACGAAATCGGCATCTTCCAGGTCGAGGAGGGCGTCAAGTATTGCCGTCCCGATGTCCAGCACCTTGACGCCGTCCGGTAATGTGTCTGAGAGAAGAGCCTGCGCGGTATGAACGCCTATCCCCTCATCTCCGAGGAGCAGATTGCCCAGGCCCAGAACGAGTATGTTTGCCATGTGTGAAGGCCCTATTTGAGTCCCGCCCTGATGACCAGCGGCTTTCCGCTCGGGGTCATTACGTGTACCGCACACGACAGGCACGGGTCGAAAGAATGGATCACGCGAAGGGCTTCGATCGGCTGATTGGGATCTTCGATGGGGGTCCCGATGAGCGCCTGTTCCATTGGCCCCTTGAGCTTCCTGTTATCCATGGGCGAAGCGTTCCAGCAGGTAGGCGTGATGACCTGGTAGCCGGCGATTTTGCCGCTGTTGATCTTCACCCAGTGGCCGAGTGCTCCACGCGGGGCTTCCGTCAGGCCGATGCCCGTCCCAGATGACGGATTGGTGAAAGCTTTGTATACCGGTCCGCCTGAGACGAACTGGTTCAGCCAGGTGTTCATCGCGTTCGCGACCGTGAGTGCTTCCTGGGCGCGTGCCGCATGGCGGTCCATTATGGAAACGCCTTTCCTGTACAGGCCGGAAACCCACATACGCGCGAGCGGGCCGGTTTCCATCGGAGCCGTGTTATACCGGGGAGCCTTGAGCCACGAGTAGGCGTTCGTTTTGGGATAGAGCGGCGTTGTAACTCCATTTGCCGGATTGGCCGGCGTGCCTGCCTGATACCAGGAGTAGTCCACGGCCTCGGTTATGGCGTTTACGTTTAGCGCCGCTACCGTTGTCGGGGCTGCCTTGGTCACGACGCCTCTTTTGAGCAGCTTGGTGGTCCCGGCGTCGTTCTGGTCGAATACGCCGTATGCCAGGAAGTTTCCGGGACCGGCGCCGATGGAGGCGTAATCGGAGTAGATGCTCGCCACCATCTGAACATCCGGGATATAGGTGTTCTTGATGAAGTTGATGAGCCAGGCAAGATTGGTTCTGAACTTGCTGATCGACGCAGAATCGGGAACAGACGAAAAACCGCCTGCAACGTATGTGTGCGGACTCGGCATCCTTCCTCCGAAAACCGCTCCCATTTCATGAGCGCGTCGGCGTGCCTGAACGGCCGTCGGCAGATGTGCGCTGACCGAATCCAGCCCCGCTCTCATGTCCACGTTCCACGCAGGAGTCCAGGGCGCGCTTGCCGGAGCGGCAACAAAATCCGGAGCGGCCAAGAGGTAGAAATGCAGGATGTGGGATTGAATGTAGTTGGCGCCCAGTGTGAGGTTCCTGAGAATCCTAGCGTTGGTGGGAGCCGTGAATTTCGCTGCCGATTCCAGGCCCAGGGTCGATGCCATAGCGTGTGAAACGGGGCATACGCCGCAGATGCGCTGGGTGAGTACGGTAGCGTCTCTGGGGTCACGACCGTTCAGGAGCAACTCGAACCCGCGAAAAAGCGTGCCGGTGCATTTTGCATCGGTAATCTGGGTGATGCCCCCAACCTTGTCTATTGTGATCTGTATCTTGAGATGTCCTTCGATTCGGGTTACCGGATCGACTATGGTCACAGTGGCCACTTGGGTCTCCTATGTGTATGGTTCAATTCTCTGCTTTTATGGAAGCTCGCGATTCGGTAGTCTTCCCGGTCCTAGTCGTCCCCATGGCAGGAAAGGCACGATCTGCCGTTTACGTTCGGGTGGCCGGGAGGCGTAGCTCCAGGCGTAGAGCCGTGGCAGGACGAGCAACTCTGGCCGTTGGTGTTCACATGACCGGCGGGCAGTGATCCCGCATCGCCGGGTCCGTTCGCCCCATGGCAGCTGGAGCAGGATTGAGAGACTTTGTCATGATCGGACGGTGTTGCTCCAACAGAGCTGTAAAAGGGTGAAAAGCTGTCCGGGAAGCCGCTCTGTGTGCATCCGAGGCAGATGGCATTGGCGCCGACGCACCAATTGGTCTTGTTGTTCCAGAGTCGGGTCGGGCAATCCGACGTTGTATTCCGCCCCTTGCAGCCGATGTTGTTGAGGCAGAGATTGTTTTGACCCGGAGCAGAGGCCCAGTTCTGTCCGTTTCGCGGACACTGGCTGTGGACGGTTTTGCTGAAAAGTGTCGATGGTCTGCCCTGAGAATCGAGGGCAGGGGTCTTGCCCGCCAGCAACTGGGCGATCGTCCACACGATCCAGTCCGGATGCGTGGGGCAGCCGGGAATATTGATCGTCTTGATGTTGGTTGCGGCTTTTACGCTTTTGATTCCTGTGGGATTGGGGTTACCCGCCGGGATTCCGCCAAAGCTCGCGCAGGTCCCGATGCTGAGTACCGCTTTAGCTTTTGGGGCCAGGTCCTGTACCGCCTGCAGTGCCGTGACGTCCTGTCCGCCTTCCGTCCAGAGCATGGCCGTATGGCCGCCAAAGGCCGTGGGGATCCCGCCTTCGACGGCGAGGACGAAGGAACCTGCAGCCGCGCTGCGAAGCTGCTGAACCGCGAGGTCGCCTGCCGCGCCCATCAGATTGGGATGATATTTCAAATTGATTGTGTTGATTAAAAGGTCGGCCACGTCGGTGGGGTGGGAAGTCGAGACCAGGTTTGCCAGAGAAACGGTGCACCCGGTGCAGTTTGCGGCGGCCAGCCAGATAATGGGTGGGCCGCCACCGGTGGCAAGAGTTTTTTCGAGCGCTCCGAGAACGGAGACCTCCAGCCCCAGTGCTGCAGCCGAACCGATACAGTACTTGAGAAAGTCTCTTCGGCCTATTTTCATGTACATCTCCCTTGTGTTGAGTGTGAGAAACCAGCTGGACAGTGCTGCGGCATTAGTCTCTTCGTAACCGCTTGCACATCTTACTCAGCAATCACTGTGCCAACTTGGCACATTACTATCGTTTGATAAGGGTATGCCGCTAAGACTCAGTCGTAAGGCGTTAAAATCAGGGTGAAACCAGGGACGTCAAGAAATTCGGCTCAAAACAGTCGTCTCGTTTTTTGTCAAAAGTTGTTTGTATGGTTTTCCCTACAGTATCCAGCCAAAAACCCGCCAAGGTATGTCGTGCTTTTGACCGCTTTAGAGGAAGATAATGTGAAAATTCACTTCGGTCTGGATTAAACGCAATGACAAATCCGACGCCAATCTGTCCGGGAAGATAACCATTAGTAGATAGGAAGTCTACTTCTAATTCGAAGAACATCGTTCCATAATGGAACGCCTTTCCTTCGCGTCCGCTCAAAAACGGCAACGAGGATCAGTTTTTTGTTTAAAAAAAAGCGATCCAAAATTAGGATTACCCTGCAGACACCGCCTGAACCATTTCGGCTCTCACGGACAGGACCAACATGACCGGCAATTCCCGACAAAAATACGCCTTCCTCGTGGCAGGAACGCACAGCGGGTGCGGCAAGACGACGATCACCCTCGGCCTGCTTGCCGCCTTCAAGGCCCGCGGTTTGCGGATACAGCCTTTCAAGGTCGGCCCGGATTTTATCGATCCCGGGTTGCATACCAAGATCGCCGGGACGGAATCCCGAAACCTGGATGGCTGGATGCTCCACCGGGAATGGAACACCGGCCTGTTTCAGCGACTTCTGTCCAAGGCGGATATCGGGCTTGTCGAAGGAGTCATGGGGCTTTTCGATGGATACGAAGGCGGGTCGGAATCCGGGAGCAGTGCCGAGATGGCCAAATGGCTCGGCATCCCTGCCATTCTGGTCGTAGATGCCCGGAGCATGGCTCGAAGCGCTGCAGCCCTGTTATACGGCTTTACCCATTTCGATCCCGCTCTGAAAATATCCGGAGTTGTTTTCAACCGCGTGGGCGGAGATGCTCATCTGGCTTTTTTGAAAGAGGCCGTAGCCTCGGCGTTGCCGGGGCTGCCGGTCCTTGGCGGAATACCCCGGGATGAGGAAGTCCGAATTCCGGAACGGCACCTCGGGCTCGTCACGGCAGACGAAATGAAGATGGATCGAAGCTGGCAGGATCGCCTGGGCGGGCTCATGGAGCGGCATATCGATCTCGATACGCTTCTCGAAAAGACGGAGTACCCAAGGCCGCTCACGGACGACAGTCCAATTCCCGGCTTGCCTCGGATGGATACGAAACCGTTGATCGCAGTTGCCCGGGATGCGGCATACTGTTTTTATTATCCCGACAATCTCGAGTTGCTGGAGCAAGCCGGAGCGCGCCTCCATTTTTTCTCCCCGATTGCAGGGGAAAGCTTTCCTGCGGAATGCGCGGGCCTGTACCTTGGAGGAGGCTATCCCGAACTCTTTGCCGGAAGAATCTCGGCAAATCTCCCGTTCCTCGAATTTGTCCGCGAGCGCGCAGGGCAGGGAATGCCAATCTACGCCGAATGCGGCGGACTGATGACTCTGGGGCGCTTTATCGATACGGTTGAAGGGGAACGATTCCCCATGGCGAGGATATTTCCGTTCGGGACAAGAATGCTCAGCCGACGTAAAGCACTCGGATATACCGAGGTGGTCCTCCGTCGCAAATGCCTGCTCGGGGATCCCGGTGCGGTTATTCGAGGCCATGAATTCCATTACTCAGAGATCGTCCCGCCGGAGGAAGACTGCGTCCCGCAGTTCGCATACGAACTGCACAAACGAAAATACGAAGAGACTCGCCGCGAAGGCTTCATGGCGGGTTCGGTTCTTGCGGGTTATATCCACCTGCACTGGGGCAGCAATCCGCATGCTGCATACTCATTTGTGAAGCAATGTGCCGGGTGGATGGAAAAGAGATAAAGGATTGGCGATGTCGCGTGCCAAAGCGCTAATGTTTCTGGGAACGGGTTCGGATGTGGGGAAAAGCATTTTGTCCTCAGCCTTCTGCCGCATCTTCAAGCAGGAAGGATACCGGGTCGCTCCGTTCAAGGCCCAGAATATGGCTTTAAACTCCTTCATTACTCCCGAGGGCGGGGAGATGGGGCGGGCCCAGGTGGTTCAGGCCGAAGCCGCCGGGATACCGCCGCATGTCGATATGAATCCGATTCTTTTGAAGCCCACGTCCAGAATGGGCTCCCAGGTGATCGTCCTTGGGAAGGCAATCGGGAATTATTCGGCAAAAGAGTATTATGAATATAAAAAGGAACTCGTATCGGTGGTTCGTGCAGCCTTTGAGCGACTTTCCGCAGAAAACGACGTGATAGTAATGGAAGGGGCGGGCAGCGCCGTCGAGCTGAATCTCAAGGAGCACGACCTGGTAAATATGGCAATGGCCGATATGGCCGACGCCAAATGCATCCTGGTTGGCGATATCGACCGGGGCGGCATTTTCGCGGCATTACTCGGGAGCTACTGGCTTCTCGAACCTGCCGAGCGCGAGCGGATGATAGGTTTCATAGTAAACAAACTGCGGGGCGATCCGCGGCTGTTCTCCGACGGCACCGGCATTATCACCTCCCGGTCCGGCCTGCCCGTGTTCGGAGTGGTACCTTATTTTGATAATATCGCGCTTCCGGAGGAGGACAGCGTTGCCCTCGGACGCCGGATGGGCAAGCCTTCTGAAGCGGCGGCAACAGACGGGTCGCTGAAAATCGGCGTTGTTCGCCTGCCTTTTATTTCTAATTACACCGATTTCGATTGTTTTGAGCACGATCCTGGCGTTTCGCTCGTCTATTTCGACCGGCCTGCCGAAGTCTTCGGCTTCGATGCCGTTATCCTGCCCGGGAGCAAGAATACGATAGAAGATCTCGAAGCCCTTGCCCTGACGGGAATGGCCGATGCGCTCTCCTCCTATTTCAAGTCCGGCGGTGTCGTTGTCGGACTCTGCGGTGGGTACCAGATGATGGGTACAGTTGTCCGGGACCCTCATGGCATGGAAAGCTCCCTCGATGAGATAAAGGGCATCGGTCTGCTGCAGATGGAGACGGAAATGTATCCGGAAAAGGTTACCTCACAGGTGGAGGCATCGGCAACGGTCCAAAGCGGCACGTTTGCCGGTTGTTCCGGCCTGCTGACGGGCTACGAAATTCACATGGGCAGAAGCATTCCGCACGGCAACCCCGTGCCGCTTTTCAAAATCTCGAAAAGAGACGGAAAAGCGACCGATGCCCTGGATGGACTCACTTCACCGGATGGAAGGGCGTGGGGTACCTACATTCACGGCATATTCGACAACGATGAATTCAGGCAGTGTTTTCTCGGGTATCTTGAGCAGAGGAACGGGAAACATCGTTCCGCCGCCAATGAATTCTCTTACCGCATGTGGAAGGACGAGCAGTATGACCTGCTCGCCGATTTGGTCCGGGAGCATGTAGATGTGAACCGGATATTGGATATAGTCTTGAGAGGCCGATCTGCAAAATGATGATATTTCTTCCGTGGCATCTCTTTTGCGCTTACGTAATCGATCTGGTGGCCGGCGATCCCGAACGGCTCCCGCATCCGGTCCGGTGGATGGGCTGGGCGGTGGCGCGCGGCGAAAAGCTCCTGTACGACCCTGCGGCATCTCCGGCGTTCCTGCGTGCTTCCGGCGTATTGCTCTGGTTTTGCGTAATCGTGCTGGTTGTCGTCGTTTCACTTGTGCTGATAGGAATTTCCCAGCTAATGGGAAAGATAGTCGGCGACATTGTGCTGATCTGGCTGGCCTACACGATGCTTGCCACCAGGAGCCTGCACCGGGAATCCGCGCGGGTTGCAGCGGCATTGCGCATCAGGGATATCGACCTGGCACGTAGCCTTCTTTCCAGGATCGTCAGCCGCGATACCTCGAGTCTGAACGAATCCGACATTTACAGGGCTCTGATAGAGACCGTTTCCGAGAATATTTCGGACGGAATTGTCGCTCCTCTTTTTTACATGGCCCTTTTCGGTCCAGTCGGCGCCCTGGTTTACAAGGCAATTAACACGATGGACAGCATGCTGGGGTATACCAGCGACAGATACAGGTATTTCGGATGGTTCTCCGCCCGGGCCGATGATGTAGCCGGCTGGATTCCCGCCAGGATCAGCGGCTGGCTGCTCGTCGGTGCGGCGGCATGTACCGGACGGAACTGGCGATTTGCGATGAAGATCATGCTGCGGGATGCCGGAAAGATGAAGAGTCCCAATGCGGGGTATCCGGAAGCGGCTGCTGCGGGAGCGCTTGGAGTGCAGCTCGGAGGCACCAACGTTTATTTCGGAGAGGCCGTCGAGAAACCGAAGCTGGGGGAGGCGCACAGCCCCATTTCGCAGGAAACGTATGGGCAGATGATCAGGCTCATGTATCTGACTTCCGTCCTCTCGTTTTTCATGGCATTTTGCATTCTGCTGTCGCGGGAGATGCTGCATCGGTTTTTTCTGTGAGCAGTGAACTGAAATAATCAATTCGGTTCCCGGCGAATGAACAGGCCTAATAAAAAGTAAGCGGTGAGAGGGGTAGGGGGTAGCGGAGCGCGGTGATATCATCGTGCCCACCCTCCGACCCTTGGAAAAGACGGTGGGCAACGCTTCGCTTTTGCCCACCCTACGGTTTATCAAGGACTTGCATGTTTCGATGCATGCCTCGGAAATGGAGTTTCCTATGAAGGTCGTCCATGGCGGCAATGTTTATGAACTGGCTGCACGTTTCGGGTGCTCGCCGGATGATATTCTCGATTACAGCGCGAGCATAAACCCCCTGGGTCCGCCGCCGGGGTTGAGCGAACTCCTCACCGCCCACTTCCACCGGCTGCAGCACTACCCGGACATCGAAAGCCGGGAGCTGATCGATGCTCTTGCCCGCTTCCACGGCATCCCTCCCGAATGCATCGCTGTCGGAAACGGATCGACGGAGGTGATCTATTCTTTGCCCAAAGCGCTCGGATGTACCGAGGCCCTGGCGGTCATGCCCACTTTTGGTGAATACGGCAAGGCTTTTGAACTGCAGGGCGTCGGTCTCAAAAGACTCGTCTGTACGGCAGAAAACAATTTCCAGCCGACGGCCGCCCAACTTGCAGCGGCGATCGATAAAGACCGGCCGGAGGCGGTCCTTTTGACCCATCCCGGGAGTCCTTCCGGTTCTCTTCTGGACGGCGGTGTGCGTCAATGGATTCTGGAGACCGGTGCAAAAGGGCAGATTTATTTTATCATCGACGAAGTGTTCGTTGACTTCTGCGAAGAGGAATCGTTTAAGCATTTCCTCAAAGAGGTCCCGAATCTCGTCATCATACGTTCCCTTACGAAGTTCTACGGTCTGCCCGGGTTGAGAATGGGATACCTGATCGGTTCGCCCGAAGTTGTGGAAAGGGTCAGGGCAACTATCCCGCCCTGGTCGGTCAACACCTATGCCCAGGCGGCGGGAGCGTATTGCCTCAAGCAGGAGGCATACAGGCAGGCGACTTTGGACTTGGTAGGAAAAGAGCGAGAAAGGATTGCAACCGCGCTTGGATCGATTACGGGTTTCAAGGTTTTTCCCGGAACGGCAAATTATCTCCTGGTGGAAATGGACCGTTCGTTTCCGCCGTCCGGACGGTTGCGGGTGGATCTTTTTGACCGGGAGCGAATTCTTGTGCGTCCCTGCGCGTCGTTCGAAGGACTGGACGAATGGTATTTCAGGGTTGCCGTCCGGCTGCCGGAGCAAAACGATCGACTCATAAAGGCAATTCGCGACTGGACCGGTTACTGCCGAACCTGATTTATCAATGGTGGTGGTGTTCGTCTTTCAGGAAGAGCCGGTGATACTCGTCATCACTCAAATGACTGCGCATAAGCTCCGAGATCAGAGAAAAACACCTGTCGATCTCCGCGTCGGTCAATCGGGGCACAATCGCCCGCAGCAAGTCGTCGTCGGAAAACTTCTGCAGGTAGTACATTAACGACTGCTCGTCCACTTCCCTCGAAAGCCCGAAAGCTACCATACCATCGTATTCTTCCACAATTGTGTGCTTGTGTTTAGGCATTTTCTCTCCTTGGAACAGCCGGGGGATTGCAGGCTCCCGGCTCGGCGGATCGCAGTCCCGGAATAATTGGAATAGTTAATGTGCCAGGAAACTGAATATACCTCAAGGACGCCGGCCGAGAAAATAAATTTCCCGGTTTCGTCGGGAAGGCAACCCGCTTTGCCGTTATCGGAGAGGCACTGGCAAGGAATGCGGCGTGCGGTCTGGACAGTTCAATGCTGTCGAACTCCGGGATGTTACATGAGAGACAGTAGGGAAGTGCCTGATTGACTTGCTCGCAACAGATAATTATTAGCGATATTACCGCGCCGGAGCGGCCAGGGGAAACAATTGCAGAATAAACCAAAAACACACTTCCGGCGCGGTCCCCATCCTGTTCTGGAAATGTCTGCCCACCATTCAAACGTTGCGGTTCCGATGATCGAAAGCCTCCGGACAAACAGGTGCTTACCTTTGACAACACGGCGCTGCCGGCTATATTGAGTGTACCGCCAAAATGAAAAAGGACCTGATCGGCCGGACCTTTCGCTGCTCGGGATCCATCTCCCACTTCGCTGCTCCATTTCTGAAGACCGCAGGGGGTTCGCAATAGGCCATACGGTCCGGCGGAAATTCCGTTCAAACGATCCAAACCGACTATGAGAGGTAAAGAGAATGAGGAACCCGCTTTGGATTCCCTCCGAAGAATGGATATCTCGAGCGAATATCGTCCGGTTTATCAGGTTCGTCTGTGTGCGAACCGGTCTGGCAATTGAATCCTATGCGGAGCTTTACCGGTGGTCGGTTGAGAACCTGGAAGAGTTTTGGGCTGCAGTCTGGGATTTCGTAGAAATTAAAGCTTCCCGGAAATACGACACGGTGATTGACGATCTCGGCAGATTTCCGGGCGCGGACTGGTTCCCGGGGGCCAAGATCAATTTTGCCGAAAACCTGCTGAGATTCCGGGACGATCGTCCGGCTCTTGTCTTCCAGAGTGAAGACGGGCGGTCGCAGACCATGACTTACGCAGAACTGTACCATGCCGTTGCCCGCCTGGCGGATGCTCTGCGCGCAGCCGGAGTTGTTCCGGGAGACCGTGTCGCGGCTTATATGCCCAACCTCATTCAGACTGCCGTGGCGATGCTGGCATCCACAAGTGTCGGTGCGGTCTGGTCCTCATGCGGTACGGAACTCGGTGCAGGCGCAGTCCCGGATCGTTTGGGGCAGATAGGTCCGAAGGTCCTGTTCACGGTCGATGGACACCTTTACAGAGGCAAAGCAATCGACGACCTTGAGAATGTGGAGCATATCGCGAAGAAGATACCATCTCTGGAGAAGGTGGTTATCGTTCCCTACCTGCGGGAACGGCCGGAAATCGGAAATATAGAAAATGCGGTGCTCCTGGACGATTTCACAGCGAATGTGGGGGAAACGATCGAGTTCGAACAACTTCCTTTCAATCATCCGGTATACATCATGTTCTCGTCCGGCACGACCGGTAAGCCCAAGTGCATGGTGCAGGGGGCCGGGGTCCTGATAAATCATCTCAAGGAGCTGATAATTCACACCGACCTCAGGCGGGAGGACAGGATCTTTTACATCACCTCTCCCAGCTGGATGATGTGGAACTGGCTGCTCAGCTCATTAGCAGTGGGCGCAACGATTGTCCTCTACGACGGCAACCCGAATTATCCCGACTGGGGAGCAATGTGGAAGCTGACCCAGGAGCAAAAGATCACGATCTTCGGCTGCAGTGCCAGCTACATAAATTACCTCAGGGCAGTGGGGGCACGTCCCGGAAAGCAATACGATCTTTCTTCCCTGAGAGCGATGTCCCAGACAGGGTCTCCTCTGTCGGCGGAAGGATTTGAGTACGTCTACAGGGAGATCAAAGCCGATATGCACTTCAACTCCATCTCCGGAGGGACCGATATAAACGGTTGCTTCGCAATCGGGAGTCCGATATTGCCGGTATACGCCGGAGAATTGCAGGCCGTCGGACTGGGAATGAAGATCAAGGCTTACGACGAAAACGGCAGACCGGTTACAGACAGGGAAGGCGAACTGGTCTGTGAGGCGCCGGCTCCCTCAATGCCTCTATACTTCTGGAATGACGAGAATTTCGAAAAGTACAGAAAAGCCTATTTCGATGTTTTCCCCAATGTGTGGCGGCATGGGGACTGGGTTCTGCAGCACGGCGATACCGGAGGAATTACTTTTCTCGGTCGATCGGACTTCACCCTGAAACCATCCGGGGTGCGCATCGGTCCGGCTGAAATTTACAACATTGTGGAAAGCATGGAAGAGATAGCCGACTGTATGGTGGTGGGGCAGGACTGGAAAGGCGACCAGCGTATTATCCTGTTCGTCAAGCTTACCCCCGAACACCGGCTTGATGACGAACTGAAGGACAAAATAAAAAAGACCCTGCGCAGGGATGCTTCCCCGCGTCATGTCCCCGACGTGATACTTGAAGCCCCGGACATCCCATACACTTTTAACATGAAGAAGGTTGAAAGTTCGGTATCCAATATGCTGAACGGCAGACCCATTACCAACCGGGACGCCCTCACGAACCCCGGATCGCTCGATTTTTATGAGAAGCTGGCATTTGACCTGAAGGAAGAACAGCCCGGTGTTTGACATCCGCTTCGAAATAAATCTGCCGTGACCTGGAGGCCGAAAACTCATGCGTTCGAATCTGGAACCTTTGATCCGCGATGATTGCGCGCTGCTCTTGATCGATTACCAGAAAACCTTCCTGGACCTCTGTGTGGACCCGCTGCTGGTGATCGAGAACGGCATCGGTCTCATTGAGATGGCCCGGATATTCGATATTCCTGTCCTGTTCACGGTCCATAACCCGGATAAGATGGGAGCCGTCATGCCCGAGTTGACCGGCAAGGTGCCGGGGGCTTGCCCGATCCCCAAAATGACTTTCAACTGCTTTGAAACCGAAACGATTGCGGAAGCAGTCAGGAGAAGCGGCCGAAAGACGTTGCTGATGGCCGGCCTGGAAGCACATATTTGCCTGATGCATACGGGGCTTGGCGCCTTGAGGCTGGGATATCGCGTTCATGTAGCCGCCGACGCGGCGACGTCGCGATGTGCGATTGACAAGGACCTGGGATTGCAGCGCCTTGGCAGGGCAGGGGCGGTTATCAGTTCAACGGAGATGATGCTGTTTGAATTGCTCAACAGGGTGGCTACCCCGGAGTTCAGGGCCGCTCTGCCCCTGATGAAAAGACTCCAGGATCTGAAATCCCGATTGGAACAAGATTAGTTTGCAATGCCGGAACAGAGGGGAATGGGAATAGAGATTTCAATTAATCTGAAGTTGGTTTTGCCCGTTTTCCGGGGAAACTCCGGATATTCCTTTCATGATCGCGTCGAGCAGGGACTGGTCGTCGAACGGTTTTTGGAGAAAAGCGACGGCTCCGCTGTTCATGGCCATCTCTCTTACCCTCGGATTCTCGTGAGCAGTAATGAAGATGACAGGCGATCTGTTTCCGGACGCAGTGAGAATCTTCATCAATTCAAAACCGTCAATATCCGGCATCTGAATGTCCAGTATGATCAATCCTTCGGCATCGGTCTCTTTGAAGTCTAAATACGCCCGGGCCGATTCGAACACTTTCACATCGTAGCCGACCGATTTCAGAAGCCGCTTCAAAGCCCTTCGCACAGACTGGTCGTCATCGATAACCGAGACTGTTATTTTTGATTTAATCACGTTCTGACCTGAAAAGAGAAAATTTAGTTGCTCGTTCAATTCTAATCCCACCTTGGCGCCTGAGTTTCAATATAAACGGAATTTGGATAAAATTCCAAGGCATAGATGGGGCTAATGTAACTGAACACTCAAAGAAGCACAATTGGACCTTGGTCCAATCAGTTTGTTTGCAGGTTTCGTCTTTCAGGTCCGGAAAGGGTGATGAGCCTGGTTTCCGGGAAGTAACGCAAGGAATTCCGGGGGGCGTGAATGAACTGCTGGGTGTGGCAAGATAGACTTATTCCCGGTTTTCGCCCAAGCCGACCTTTTCGGCCATGCGGACCAGCGCCGCCACGGAATCGGCCTGCATTTTCCGCATCACCTGGCCGCGATGAACTTTTATTGTCTTCTCCACCGTGCCGAGGTCGAATGCAATCTGCTTGTTTAATTTGCCCTGGATTACGTGGGTAAGTACTTCGTACTCGCGGGAAGTCAGAGTCTTCATCTTTTCCCGGATTTCACCGACTTCGTCTTCTTTGATCCTTTCCAGCCGGTCCTGCTCGATAGCCTTGCCGATCGCTTCCAGGAGGATATTATCCTCGAAAGGCTTTTCGATGAAGTCCACCGCACCCGCCTTCATTGCCCGGACACTCTGTGGAACGTTCCCGTGCCCTGTCAGGAAGATAATCGGTATCCTGATACTCGACTTGGCCAGTTCCTCCTGGAGTTCAAATCCGCTCAGACCGGGCATCCTTACGTCGAGGACAACGCAGGCAGGGCCGGATGATCGTTCCCTGCTCAGGAACTCCTGCCCTGAGGCATAAGATTCCACTTTCAACCCCACGGACTTGAGCAATCTTTCCAGAGCGCGTCTGACTGAGGCGTTGTCGTCGATTACGTAAACGAGGGGATCTTCTCTCTTCATATGAAATTCCGGAAAATGAGCAGGATGTTAAACGGTGACGCCGGCGGGACCGTCACCGGTTTGCGCGTGCTTTTGGATCATGTTTTTTCAGGATTGTATTCCGTCAGTTCCGAGGTCGCACCGCACCAATCCTAACGATTGCATGCCTCCAAGTTACAGGGCAGGGCATCTGCCGATTGGGTCGGAACGGCGGCCAAGAATCGCCGCAGGTAAGTTCTTATTACATCACTGGAATTCCGATGTCCATGAAAATATCCTGCATAATAATCGGTCTTCCTTCATCCTCCGCTGTAGGCGCTTTTGCTCATCCCTCACAGACTATACTTATCGAAAAAAAAGTATATTGGACCAAGGTCCAATAAAGAGGGCTCTAAGAATGAACCCGGTGCGGGAGTTGTCCGGAGCCGGACGCAAGGTTCTCCGGGCGTATATAAATAGTGGAAAGTTCATCAAAATTATGATTCTATCTGCTTTGTTTTGCCCGCACAGTCAGATCGATAATGGACGTGAGAAGTGGTTTCCAAATGGGGGAGTTGTCGTTATGCTCATCATAGGGGTTGCCGGAGGAACGGGAGCGGGCAAGACCGCCCTTGTCAGAGGGCTTGCCGGGGCGCTCGCTTCGGAAGGTGTATCCGTCATTCAACTCGACAACTACTACCATGATCAAAGCAGGCTCTCGGCCAATCTGCGAGAGGAGATCAACTTCGACCACCCGGGCACACTCGACCTGGACCTGCTCGTCGAGCATTTGAAGGATCTCATTTCGGGAAAGCCAATAGAGATGCCTTTCTACGATTTTGCTTCGCATACGAGGGTGGAAGCGAAGAGAAGAGTTCTCCCCGAAAAGTATATCATCGTGGAAGGCATATTTGCCCTCTACCATGCTGGTATCAGAGACCTGCTCGATTTGAAGGTCTTCGTATCGCTGGAATGCGATCTGCGGTTTATCAGGCGGCTCGAAAGAGACATCTCCGAAAGGGGACGCACGCGGCAGTCGGTGATCCGGCAGTACCTTGCCACCGTACGTCCCATGCACGATCGGCATGTTCAACCGACATGCGTTCATGCCGATCTGGTCCTGTCCGGAGACGATCCGGTCGAGAGCAATGTCGCCAAAATTCTCAATCGTCTCGATGCGTTGAAGTAGTTCCCCGGATCCCTGCATCTTTCTTAGAATCCTGCCGGTTCCCAAAGCATGTTGCGCAAAGGAAAATGGACCCTTTGACGATCATTCTGCGGAAAAGACACCCCGTCCCGTCATCCCGGCAGCGCTTTTGAGCCGGGATCCAGCGGAGCTGCCGGGTATCAGTCGTTTAAATGAGGAGGAAGGGATTTCTTCCGCTACCTGGTTGCAACTCGCGAGGCGGGGCGGCGGAAGATGATTTCGACCGCGTCTCGGAGAAAGCGTTCATCGGTCAGTCCTTCGAGCGCTTCCTGCGGAAATTTGACGAGAGATTTGAAATAGGATGCGAGTTCTCCGAAGAGAGCAACACGTGCGACAGGGTCCAACTGGTCTCGTCTAAGGAGAGTCCGGAAGACAAGGAAGGCCTCCTCGGGCAGGATTTCGCTTCGGAGCCGGGCGGCAAGGTGGGGATAGCTTCGCAGGGAGTTGTACTTGTCGGGGGTAATTTTCTCCAGATCGGGAACAAAGATCTCGGGAGTTCTTGCAACTATGGTGTTTGCGGCTATATCTCCCAGGCGCTGACCGTGGAGGCTGAAAAGACCTGCAATTCCGCCGACAAGGTAAAATGCCGGGAGGCTGTCCACCGCCCGCAGCAGGTTTCGGACGACAATCTGGCTGGTCCGGAGTCTCAAACCCTCCCTGTCGATTACACGCAGCCGCAGCAGTTTTTTGCCGAGCGTCTGTCCTCTCCAGAGCTGTTCAAACAGAATGAAGTAGCCGACCGAAGCGACGAAAGCAGCGAGGATGTAAAGGGCCGCGCCGACCTGTTCGCTCAGCTTGCCGATTACCTGGAACAGGCCCGAGGCTATCCCGAGGGCGGCGGAAATGCAGCATGTATCGACCAGCCATGCCAGGAAACGACTCATCGGGCCTGCGACCTGCACAGAGAACTCGATTCCTTCGGGTGTCCTTATGACGAGGGCTTTTGTTTTGCCGTATGCCATTATCCCGTTGCTCCCGAATTGCTTTCGCCTTTTGTGTACCTTTTTGAGAGCAGGAATGCCAGGAGTGCCAGTTCCACCGCCCCGAACCCTATCTTCAGGCTGTAGGGCAGGACCGGCTCATGGTACTGAGAGAAAAATGCCTCGATTATTCCCGCCCAGACCAGCATCGCAGCGGTCCCACATATGAGTGCGGTCAGGTCCACAGATGCCGCGCGCAGTCTTTCCCCAAGCGGAATTCCGCTCCGGCGGGCAAGAAGCGCCCCGGCCAGGACCAGCCCCGCCTGTCCGGCTATCAGGAAGGCGGGAATCTCGATGGATCCGTGCGGCAGCAGCCATCCCACGAGGAATGCGGTTTGTCCTGCGTTGATGTAGTCGAGCACGATGGCCCCGAGTATTACCCCGTTGTAGAAAAGCAAAATCAGGGTGCCGATTCCGAAAGTAATTCCCATTGCAAGACACAAAATCGCGACCCGGATATTGTGCGTCATGAGTTGGCTCGAAAAGGCGACTTTTTTGCCCTCGTGCGATTTGTTCAATCCTTGTTCTTCTTTCGCCACGCGGTCCGACGGGCTTCCCATCAAATGGTCGAATGGAAGGAAGACGCTTTTTGCTTCCGGTTCAATCGATAGCAGCACGGCCCCGAATAGAATCCCGGCCAGCGTGGCGGCGACTGCAAGCCAGAAGGCATTCAGATGCTTTTGAAAGGAAAGCGGGAATGCGCGAATGCGGCTGAGAAGGCCGATCCGGTTGCCTTTTGCTATACTTCCGTGTATCTCACCGAATCCTCTCGCTACAAGAGATTCCAGGTAATTTCTCAGTTCCGGTTCGGAAGCGAAACTCTGCAGCCTGCCCAAATCGGCCGAGGTGCGCTGGTAGAGGTGCCGGAAGCGTTTGATCTTTTCCAGATCCATCCGGGCGGCGGGGTCCTTCTCGATGTCGCTCAGCATTCCTTCGAACTCCCGCCACGTACCCTGCTGCTCCGAAATGAACTTTTCGAGATCCAGAATCACAGGATCTGCCTCCGCTTGACATTGATGTACTGGGAAACCATTTCGACACTCAGCCTCTCGTGGGCGAGCAGGTAAAAGCCGATGCCCCGGCGCCTGAGAACGATCTCCAACTCGCGCAGGCTCTGATGTACCATATGGCCGCCAAGAGCGCGGTAGATGTCGTCCGCACCATCGATCCCCGGGTCGGAGAAAAGGGGCATTGCCGATGCCGGCCTGATCATATTGACGGTCATGAGGTGCTTCCTTCCGACCGCTTCCATGCCCGTTACAAAACTTTCCGCCAGGGTGGGATCGTCGAGGCAGGTAAGAAACAGGAGCAGTGCCCTGCGTCTCAGGGACTTCATAATCGCAGCCGCAACTTCCTCGAAATCGGGGCTGACCGTTTGGGGCTCGAGCGTGAGAAGAGAATCCCGGCACAGGCGGAAGTGCGCCCTGTTGCTCCCGGCCCTGAGAAAGTTCAGGACTCGGTTGCTGAAGACGATCAGGCCGAACTTGTCTCCCTGCCGCTGGGCGAAATCGCCGAGCGTGAGGGCCGCGCCTATGTGACGTTCCAGAATGGGTTCACGGATGTCCAAATCATTTGACTCGATCATTCGGGAACTCAGCCTGGAGGCGTCGATAACGACGTAAACCTCCTGGGTACGCTCGATCTGGTATTCCTTGGTGACGAGATGTCCGCGCTTCGCGGTTACCCGCCAGTGAATGTCGCTCATGCTGTCGCCGGGGATGTAGTCTCGCAGCATTTCGAATTCCCGCCCCCGGCCCACCTGGCGTTGAGCGCGAAGCCCCGGCGTATTGCGCCGGAGAAACAGGGCGGTGATCTTTTGCTGTTCTTTCATCAGGTCGGGGTAGACATGGATCCGCGTTTCGGCGGAACGGTTCTCCTGTTTGGTCCACAATCCAAGCCTGGAACGTACGCGGATGAGGCATCCAGAAAGCCCGTACTCTCCTCGCCTGTTTGCCGTGATCGGCCAGGTCACCTGGACGCTCTCCGCGCCCTGAGGGAATTCGACCGGAAGTTCCTCCTGAACTGAAGCCACCTCACAAGGGAATCCGATTGCGAGCAGGAGTTTCCCGACGTTTCCTTTCTCTTCGCGTATCTTGAAAACCAGGGATTCTTCCCGGTTCCTGACGATGTTCACCTTTTCGGGAAAGTCAACCCGTATGGCCGAGCATTTGCCCGCAACGAAAAGGGCATCGACGACGCAGATCAGGACCACCGCGGCGCAGATCGCCAATGCCGGGAGCGTAGTCGCCGGGACCGCGGCCGCGGCAAGCGAGGCGGGGAGAATGGAGGCTCCAACGAGCAGGAGCATTCTGTTCTCAGGTACGATCATCTCGGAACGGCTATCTCCTGGAGCATTGACTCGATTACTTCCGACGCCGTAAGCCCCTGGATTTCGTATTCCGGACGGAGAATCAGGCGGTGCTCCAGTATAGGGACGGCCAATGCTTTTATATCGTCAGGCGTGACGAAATCGCGTCCGGAAAGGGCGGCATAAGCGCGGGCCGCAAGCAGGAGTCCCTGTGTGGCCCTGGGTCCCGCCCCCAGCAGCACAGCATGGTGCTCACGTCCGGCGCGCACGATATCGAGAAGGTAGCCGATCAGTTCCTCGCGAATCGTAATTCCCTGTAGGCTTTTCTGAAGCTCGCCCAACTCCTTTGCCTGGATCACCCGCCGAAGCGACTCGCCGGCCAGAACGTCTTCGGGCGTATCGGAGCCCAGCATGCGTTTTGCCAGCGTCAGCTCTTCATCCCGGTTTGGGCCGTTCATCTGGATTTTGAGCATGAAACGGTCCTTCTGGGCTTCCGGGAGCTGGTAAGTACCTTCGAATTCGACCGGGTTCTGGGTGGCGAAAACGATGAAATCGGGGGGCAGGGCATACGTCCTGCGATCGATCGTCACGGTTCTTTCCTGCATGCCCTGCAATAGGGCCGACTGGGTCTTGGCCGGAGCGCGGTTGATTTCGTCGGCCAAAAGGAAGTTCGTAAAGATTGGACCGCGAGCGAGGACAAATTCATTGGCTTTCATGTTGAAAATATGTGTTCCGGTTATATCCGCGGGCATGAGGTCGGGAGTGAACTGTATCCGTGCGAATTCCCCGCTGAAGATATGCGCCAGGGTGCGGACAAGCAGGGTCTTTCCCACACCGGGCACGCCTTCGACGAGGGCATGCCGGCCGGTGAGCACGGCCACTAGGGCCAGGTCGATTACTTCCTCCTGTCCGATTATGACCTTGGCCATCTCCTGCCTGGCCTCCTTCAGTATTTCCCTTAAACGCAACGTGTCGCCGTTTTGGTCGTTCATTTGAATTTCCTGTCCGATAGGTTCTGTGCGATTTCCCGATAAAGAGCCACGGCATTCCTGCCTGCTCCGGACTTGTCCACTGCGGATTCGATAAGCTCACGAACGAGGCGGACCTTTTCCCGGTTCTCGCGGCCGGTTCGGCCGATGCCTTTTTCCCATTCATCGAAACAGACTGTGAGAAGGCCGCCGGGTTCTATATTTCTCTTGAGCAGACCGACGAGACCGCCTAGCTGGTCCATGTCGGAAACGACACTCCCGTTTTCCTGCTTTCCAGTCCGTGCCGGAAGCCGCGGGACGGAGTTTCGCCACACAAAAAGCCCGGCCAGGAGGACCAAACCTCCCAGCAAGCCGTGCAGCCGATATTTCCTCACCAGAAACATTATGCCCGGGTTTTCTTTCACCCCGAGGTGATACTCATCGAAAACGATGGAAGCGTTTCCGCCGGCAAGCCAGGCGAGCAGACCGGAATACCGCTCCTTCAGCATGGCTTCGTTGCTGAAAAAATAGGAGTCGGCGACAAGGACGATGCTCCCGGCGCCCAGGGAACGCTCGATGACGATCGGCTTGTCTTCCGCTGCATAGAGGACGCGCCATTCCGGGCCAAGCTTATCGAAGTAGAGCAGGGTGTGGAGCGACAGGTCTGTCGGCAAACCTTCGACCTGTTCTTTCCGTTGCGCTTTGAATTGAACCTCTTGCCCTGCTTTGGGCGCCGTAGCGTATGCTGGGAATACACCCAGTTTTTCAGACAGAGATGGAGGAATATCTGCTTTTGCGAGTTCTTCCTTTGCCGGTTCTTCCGGTTTCTCACCTTCCGTCTGCTGAGTTTCTTCGGCGGTTTTCTCTTCCGCCTTTTCCGCTTTCCCGGTGCTCTTGAGCGCAAAAGGTTTCTTATGGACGGGCTCAAAGGAAATGACCAATCTTGACCCGTTTTCCGCCAGCGATTGGAGTTGGTCCGGCGTCTTGTCGAGGGGATAGGCGAGATTAAGGGACCCCGGTCTGAGTCCGAGGCGGAAGAGGGTTATCGGCCCGGTTCCCGAGAGTTTTGAAATCTCCCTGTAATGGCGTGAGCAGGAAATGTCCGGAACGTTTTCCAACGCACGGTAGAAAGCCTTTGTCCCGAGCGGGTCGGAACGCAGAGACGAATAGGCGGGGAATACGTCACCCGCCCCGAAGCGCAGGCTAAAGAGGGCGAAAAGGCCGGCTGTGAAAGCGCCCAGAAGGAGAACGAGCAGTAGAGCGGAGAGTTTATTGCTCGTGCGCATCGGCCGTTATCCGTTTGTAGTTGCCGAGAAACTTGACCGCCGCGTCCTTTTGGACCTCGTGTAGTCCGTACCAGATCCTTTCCAGGATTCGCAGGTTTTCGGAAAAAGGCTCGATGATGCCCGGCATGCTGTGCGCGCGCCTTTTGAGTTCCCTTTCGTAATCGAGGTTGGATTTGAAACGCGCGAGCGTAAGCAGATTCCGCTCTGCAAGATTGGCCAGGGTTGCGAAGTAGAAGGCTCGCAGAGCCGGGCGGAGTTCGCCCTTCCGAACCAGTTCCCTTGCCATATCGTGCCAGCCTCCCGACGGCAGGTCGCTTGCCGCGGTGCTTTCATCAGAGAGGTCGGGGTCGATTCTGATCGATGCGGCATCGCCCGGCGAAATAACACGCCGTGCTCTTGCTCTCATAATGTGCCGGAAAATCAGGAACAGCGCATAGAGTACTATACCGGCAAGGGCGGCCAGGAGCCACGGCTTCACATTGGCGGGGACGCTCTCTCCGGGAGGACTTTTTCCTCTGTCTTCCGGCATGTGCTTTTCGATCCAGTCCCATATCCGCTTCACCGTCTTGCATATCCAGTCCCAAGCCTTGCCCATCCATTTTCGAATTGAGTCCAGTGCCTGGGAGAGAAATCCGGAGGAGTCCTCTTTTTCAGGCTTCTTCTCCCGGGGAAGACGCCAAGTGTAGTCGATTTTACCTATCTCTTCAGAAATTGCCCTGTCGAGCTTATCCGCGGAGATTACGTTGGCATGATCCGCTTTAGGCGTCGCCTCCGCGGCCGCGGAGGCTGCGCAAAGAAGAAAAGCTGCCGGGAAGACGATCGACAGGCAGAGAATGCTTTTGGCCCTGCGGGGCAGGCGCCTCAGTTCGGCCAGCAGGTCTTCTCCCGAATACAGGGAGAGGCCGTAATAACATCGGAGTACATAGGCCGCCTTCACCAGGGGATTCAGGCAGAGGTATGTTAGGCCGGCTATGGAGATCCAGAAGGTGGAGTTGAAGAGGTAATGATTGCTCCGGGATAATACGGTTTCGATACCCAGGAAGATCCTCAGCCCCATCGGAAGCAGATAGAAAGCGATTGCCAGGTTCATGAAGACGAAGGTCGAAAAAAGGGCTAGTATCCCTATCATCCTGTGATTTTGTCCGGGCCACAGGGCGGCCTGCCGCCAAGCGTTACGGATGCTGTCTTTCAGAGGCATTTCTCCGTCTCCGGTAACACCCACGTTGTGGAAAAACGCGTAGCACCATCCGAACGGCAGGAGTATGAGCAGAGCCGGCGGAAAGACGAGGAAGATCCAGGGGACGGCAGCAGTTTGTATGCACAGGACCCGGATAATTCTGCCCGTATTCCAGGGAACCGGCGGAGCATCTCCGAGGAACGCTTTCAGACGCGAGGTGAAAGCGGTCTGCCAGAATTTCATCCACAGAAAGAGACATGCGAGGCAGGCGGAAAACGGAATCAGATGGGCCTGGGCATTTCCGCCGGCGCTCATATCGGCCCAGTAGAAAAGAAAACCGAGAACAAAGGGCAATGTGCCGAGAAAGTAACAGAGCAATGCGCCGATGGGTGCAAGCCGGAGCAGATGAGTTGCCTCTTCGAGTATTTCCAGTGCCCCTTTTTCGTTGCGGGACAGATTCGGCGGGCTCATTTCAGCGGAAAGAGAGATTCATGAAAGTTGGCGGGAATCCTCAGAAGGATTTTCCCGAGGTAATAGAGGACTGCCCAGAGGACCATGAAACTCATAAGACACCATGCCCCGCCGAGCAATCTGCCGAGATCCGACAGCTTCGAGCGTGGAGAACGCACGAGGGTTGCAAGGCACCGGGCGCAGATTACGCGTTCGTCGTGTTCGGTAATGCATTCGCGGCAGAAAGTGCGCGAGCACTGCGGACAGCGTGCAACGGCTTCCCGGTCTGCGTGATTGAAACAGCGGAGATGGGATATCCCGCTCATATCCCGGCGCCGTCCCGGAGCGCTCCCGCAGAGTGCGAAACGGCATTTCCGGGCGATCGCATGCGGATAATTCCCAGAATTCCCAGAATGCCGCACAAGGACAGAACCACCATAAATCCTATGAAAACCTTGATCATAAGGGGATTATCGGCGGGAGTAACCCGTGCCATGGTCGATATAAGGGCATCCTGGTCCCTGAACAGAGCTTTGGTGTGATGCCGAACCAGATACAGGATAAAATATACATAGCCGGTCAGAATGCTGAGTGTGCATACGGCGAGGGCGGTCCAGGTCATTCCCCGGACCGGTCCGGTAACGGCATTTCCTTTCTGCCTGATCAGGGCCGTAATGAGCAGGATGAGAAGGGCGGTTGTCTCGAAACCGAAGAGAGCCAGAACAGGGCGGCTCGGCGAATAACACTGAATGCATGCGATTATTACGTGTCCGAGCAGCAGGCCGAAGGCGATCAGATGTACGCCGCCCCCGTACGCTTCCGGGAGTTGGCGCGGACTTGACGTTATCTGCCTGCCGGCCGCAACAGGTCCAGGCTGTATGCCTCCGGCATTGCCGGTCAGAGAATGCATTTTGTCGGGAGAAAAGTCGCCCTGTGAGTCGCGGATCGAAGGCAGAATCTTTTCCAAGGCCCGCCGAGCTTTTTTGAGACGGCAAAGCGACGGCAGTTCGTGAACGGCAAGAGGCGTCTTTACGTGGCAGATGCAGGTCGGGCCAAGAACGGAATTAATGAGAAGCCCTATAAGCAAACCTGAGGCAATCGTCGTGCCGAATGCGGCCGCGCCTCCGCCCGCCGCCAGCAGTAGAAGGAACCCGCAGGCAAGTGCGCCCAGAACGATGTTCGTGTTCCTCCGGCGTGGAGTCCTTCGAAGCAGAATGGCCTGGATATCCTTGAAGTAGAAACGCTTATAGTTCTCCGTATAGCTGTTGGATTCCACGGACAGGATGTGGTCGTTACCCAGCCAGAGAGAAGCCTGGCGATAAAGGCCCCGTTTTTTCCCGGGAAGACGGGTATAGTTCACAACGTGGATCCTCAGATGAGGCGGTTGATGAAGAACATGGCCCAGCCCGAAATCTGCAGCAGGGCAATCATTATGGCCAGCACGTACCGGTATTTCGTCCTGGGCAGAATGCTCGTGGGACGTTTCCAGTAACGGATGGCAAGGTAAAGAGCCATGGGCGCCGTAATGAGCGTTACCCAGAAAAACAGAAGAGGTATAAGGGAAAGGGACAGTGCGATCTGGTCATAGAGCGTTCTCTGCGTGACCAGTTCCGTCATGCTTTCCTTGCTTTTGCCAAGTTCGAAGCATGCGGGGCAGAGCCTTTGGCCTGAAATCGATATTTCACAGAGGGAACAGAGAAAACGCCCGCAGTTCGAACAAGGCACCACTGCCTTCTTGTCCGGGTGGTAGAAACAGCTTGCCTCATCGTCTGTCTGAATGGATTCCCCAACCGTAACGGGATCGGCCCCGCGGAAGAAAGCCGGGAACACCGCAACTTCCAGTTCGGCTCCGCAGGACCCGCAGGTCATGGGCATCAGGGTGGTTCGGCCGGTACCGGCCAGGACCGCCGCGCATTCGGGACAACGGATAAGGGTTTCGCTGTTTTGTCGAGCGATCATTTACGGACTACCCGCGTATCGCAGATCCTATCGTGCAGTGCCCTCTTCTCCTGGTCGAAGGCTGCCATGATGTATCCTATCAAAAGGATTATGGAGCTGATGAATTCGGAGAAATGTCTGCCCAAAGCTCTCAGGTAGCTCACATCCCCGCCGTCGGCACGTACCACGACCAGGCCGCAGGCCATTTTACCAGGAGTGGCGCGAAATTTGCCGATAAAAAAGGTCGAGTAAGCAACGCCGAATCCGACCGTGAGTACCCAATTGAGTCCGAAAGCTGCAAAATTCATCGAAGGTGCGGGAGCAGCGAAGGCAGTGCCAATCAGGAATCCGAGTGCATAGGTGGAGGCCTGAATAACGAGGCCGTCCATGAATTTTGCAAGAAAGCGCATCCAGAATCCCGCGAAGACCATTTCACCCGGCCGTCGAATGCCCTGCTGACTCATCTGGACGTAACCGGGTTTGCAGAGTGCGCAGACCCACTTCTCGCCGAACTTTACCATCATATCGCTCGCGAACATGTTCCCGCAAACTGAGCACGTTTCCCTGGGAACAACGTCCGGATCTTTTTCCGATTCGCCGGTGGCCGGACGATCTTCCATGCGTAACCGGTGGCTGAGTTCCGAGGGGGCCGCGTCGGGAGTATTCGCCGATTGGGGCGGAGCGGCAGGGGAGGAGGCCGCGGGCTGTTTGCTTATAAAGAATTGTTCCTTGCAGTTGGGACAGCGTGCATAACCGCCCTTTTCCGTAACCTTATCGTCCGGTATCTGCCCCTGGGTACCGCATTTCGGACATTCAACTTTCATTTCGCCCCCTTAGGTGAATCTCAATACGTTATCCCGGAAATATTGAGGAATTTTCGCATAGCCGAACTGCTCGAAGTAATGAATCGGCAACATTCTATCGGCTGTTTGTGGGGGGAGCTTTAGGAATTTTGGACAAACGTAGAAATCCATGCCCCGAGGCAAGGTCGGAGTTCAGTGGCTTGCCTTCTGAACGACCCATCTGCTGCACAGGGCTGAGTTGTCCTCGCAACTTTGAGCCCTGCAGCAGATGAGCA
This sequence comes from Pseudomonadota bacterium, assembly GCA_023416335.1. The sequence goes on from JAEZHY010000113.1 coordinate 32,512, forward strand.
GATTTCGAAAGCCGGCACAAACGATCTAGCGCCGTCAATACCACCTCGTACGGGTGCCAAAGAACAGATTCAGGGTATTGAAAGGTGCTATAGCGGAGGAAGTGAGCACTTGTATCCGGATATTATTTCGAGCAGCTCGGATGAGAGATTATCGTAAATATTCAAATAGATCATGTGCACCAAGGGTTAAATCAAAGCCGTCCTCTCCAGGTGCGGTTGTTTACTTCCGCTTTCTTGCGGCAGAATCTGCCGTACCGCGCTGAGCAGTTCTTCCGGCTCAGGCGGCTTTTCGATATAGGCCGCCGGTTCGGGGACCTTTACGCCTTCGAATTCGTCCATAACCTTCTGCGAATGGAAAAACGTCTTTTTCGACAGAGCCGAAACCATGATAACGGGGACGTTTCTCAGGTCCGGGTCCTTTTTCACCTCGCGGTACATGTAGATTCCGCTTTCTCTTGGCATCATGATGTCCATGATGATCAGTTCCGGTTTGTGACTCCGGGCCATTTCCAAACCTTCCTGGCCGTTCGCGGCGGCAACAGGTTTGAAACCGCTCGTTTCGAGGAGCGTAGTCATAAAAACCCGAATATCCTGCTCGTCATCGACTATCAAAACTTTCCTGGCCATTGTCCCGTCCTTCCATATTAGAAATCATCTGCAAACCCGGCTTAATTCGAGTTGGAATTCCTGTAATTCTCTTCGTACTACTATCCGTCATTTTCTTGTTTTTTGAGCTGGATTTTCATGTTGTCCGTTCTGTAAATCGATTGACATCAACCTCTTAGGCGCACTTTAAGCCGAGGAGAACCGAACGGCACTTTCGTGTGTTTCGTACTCGTATCGCTCACCCAAAAACGATGGGTTGCGCTCCTAGGCTGTGTCGTAACTGACCGGGGTTGGGATGGTTTTTATTCGACAACACGACACAGTCTCTCCGCTCCACCCATCCTTATCCCATTGTTTTCTTTCGTGATTTTCGTGGTTGTGAGCCTTTGCCTTTCGTATTTTGGTTGCGGCGGTGCTGCCCCAAGAATTTCGTATCTCCGGCTCATCAATAAACGATGGGTTGCACTCCGAGACCGTGTCGTAACCGACCGGGGCAGGGCTGGTTTTCATCGACAACACGACACAGTCTCTCCGCTTCGCCCATCCTACGACTACGACCTCATCCTATTTGTTTTCTTTCGTGTATTTCGTGCCTTTCGTGGTTAAGGGTTTTGTTTTTGAATTTTGGTTGCGGCTATGCTGCTCCAGGCCTTTCGTGGTTGGAGGCATTTTCTTCTCTAGCCTCTCAGCGGGAGCGTAAACTGCTTCAGCGGGTTTCTTATCGCCATGACGTGGCAATGTGCATATTTCGATACGCTTGCGACCGTTCTTCCGCTCTCGGGATCCTTAGGGCCTGATTTTCCCAGAGCGCCCATGACGATCAGATCGATGTTGTTCTTCTTTGCATAGCGTATGATTTCGATATCGGGCGCTCCGCAGGCGACCACGAATTCATAGTTTTTGAAGTCCCGCATCCGGTCCTGATAGGCGCTCCTGAGCGTCCGCCGGGCTTCATCGGCGACTTCCTGATCGAAGAAAGCCTGACCGTCGCGGGATTTGTCCTCCGGTATGTCTTCATCGACAATGTTCCTCGAATACTGGAACGGCGAATGTGGTACGTGCAGGATGTGCAGCTTCGCGCCGTATTTCTCGGCAAGATTGAGCGCGTGGAGGAAAGCGATATTGGCATCCTCGGAGAAGTCCGTACAGAACAGTATGTTCGTATAATTCAGCATAACTTTCTCCTTTTTCCTTTCGTACAGTTTATTCAGACTTCGTTCTCAGCAGGGTACGTCATCCCTTCCAGGCGCTCCCGGGGATTTGGGCCGCTTTCCCGCGGGCAGCCTTACGGTGAATTTCGTTCCCATTCCTTTTTCCGATTCTACTGTGATCTCTCCTCCGTGTTCGCGCACCACCTTCCGTGTGATCATGAGACCCAGACCGGTCCCTCTGGTTCCTTTGGTGCTGAAAAAGGACCTGAAGATCTTCTCCTTTGTCTCCTCGTCCATACCGCATCCGGAATCGATCACCTGGTACTCGAGTCCTCCCCCTTCCGTTCCAGTGCTGCGGATTACAACCTCCTTGCGCCTTCCGGCATGTTCCACGTCCGTGCAGGCGTCGAGGGCATTGCCGACAAGATTGAGCAGGCAGCAGTGAATGCCGTCCGGATCAAGAAAGGTTTCCGGTAAGCCGCCTTCCAAATCCAGCACCAGGTCTGTTCGACATTCACGGGAACGCTGCAGCATCAATTGATAGACGTCCTCGGCAATTTTGTTCGGGTCCGCCGGTCTATAATCCGGTTCTCGTTCCTTGGCATAATTCAGGAGATCGAGTGCAAGATTTTTGATTTTATCGACATTACTTTTGACCATCTCCCAGCCCTGCGATTTGTATTCCTCCCTGCCGAGTTCCATTCCCTTCTCGACCACGTAGATTCCGCCCTTGAGTCCTCCGATGATGTTCTTGATCGCATGGGCAATTGTTGCGACCGTCTGGCCGACGGCCGCGAGCCTTTCGGCTTCGAGCAGTTTTTGAGTCTTATCCTGAACCAGGCCCTCCAGGTTTTCCGTGTACTCGCGGAGCCTCGATTTCATCCAGATGCGTTCGTGAGATCTTTTCAGGGCAATTTCCAGAGCTTCATCCTTTATCGGTTTTGTGACGAAATCGGCCGCTTCGAACTGCAGGCTCTTTATCGCAAGTTCAAGGTCTCCATGGCCGGTGATCATGATGACCTCCGTGTCGGGCTTTTCCTGCTTGATCCGGCGCAGTAGTTCGATTCCGTCCATCCCCGGCATCTTGATGTCCGTCAGGACGATGGGCGGACTGAGGTCCCTGACAATCTTCAATGCTTCCTCCCCTGAAGATGCCGCCAGCACGTCATAGCCGCTGTCCGCCAGCGATATGCCCAGAATCTTGCGGATGCCTTCTTCGTCGTCGACGAGCAGGATGGGTTTTTTCATGAGGCACCACCCGGCATGGGAAACTTTATGATGAAGTTCGAACCCTCATTTTCCAGTGTTTCGACGTCGATCGTTCCTTCATAGTCCTGAACGATCCCGTAGCTGATCGAAAGCCCTAGTCCGGTGCCTCTGCCGACCCGCTTGGTGGTGAAAAACGGCTCGAAAATCTTGTCGAGCAGGGCTTTGGGTATTCCAATGCCCGTATCGGCGACTTCCACGACGACTTTCCCCGGTCGGGCATATGTTTTGAGGGATATCTTCTTTTCCGTGCCGTCCGACCCGAATTTTTCGAACCTGTCCTCGATGGCGTCCCGCGCATTGATGAGCAGATTTATAAAGACCTGTTCAAGCCTGTTTCCGCTCGCAAGGACCGGAGGCAAGTCTTCGCCGTAATCTTTTTCCACCTTGATCTCTCTGAGCTTCAACTGCTGCATGAAAATCGCCAAAGCCTTGTTCAATGCCTCATTCAGATCGACTCTTTCCTTTTCGACCTCCGACTTGCGGCCGAACTCCCGAAGGTGGTTGATTATCCCGGATGCCCGGTCCACGTGGCTGTCGATCTCCTCGGCAAGAGTATTGAGGATTTCCTCTTTTATGGGCTCTTTTTTCCTGATCTTTTTTATGATGAAGCTGCTTGCGGTCTTCATTACGGAAAGAGGCTGATTGAGTTCGTGGGCAATTGCCGTTGCCATCTCGCCCAAAGTGGCCATCTTGCTGGCTTGGATAAGGTGCTGTTCCGCCATGAGCCTCTTGGTGATATCGCTCGTCGTGACGAGAAACGCAGGCTGACCGAGGTATTCGGAAGGGGAGATGCGGATATTCACATAGATCGTCCGGCCGTCTTTTGTGATGTGCCTGATATTGGTGAGAGTATCGTACCTTCTGATGTCGCCTGAAGTGCCATTGCCTTCCTCTTCAAAGACGTCTCTGAAATATTCTCCAATGATTTCCTGTTTTTCGTACCCGTAAACGCTGGAGACCATTTCATTGCAGTCGATTATCTTCAGCTCTCCGTCAAGCACGAATATAGGATTAGGGATATTGTTGAAAATCTCCCTGTACTTTTCTTCCGATTTCCGGATCTCTCTTTCGAGCGCTTTGAGTTCGGTAATGTCAACGCTCATCTCCATAACTGTTGCGACATTTCCTTCGGAGTCCCTGATCGGCGACGTTCGGCAAATCCAGTTCGAGATTCTCCCGTCTTTTGTGATTCCGGTCTCCTCGCTCATATGGGGCCTGCCGTCTTCGAAGGTCAGGAGAACGGGGCAGAATGGGCATCTTTCATCTTTGCCCTTGTATGTCTTGTAGCAGTAGTCGCCCGCATTCGGGGCGAATGTTTCCGAGAACTCGCGGTTAAAGCGAAGCAGGCGGAGTTCTTTATTCTGGACCGTTATGTAGCAGGGGGCCTGCTCGAAAAGTTCCTGGTATTCATACCTCTGACGGTTCAATTCCTCCTGCTTTTCGCGGATCTGCTTTGCCATGCTGTCGATGGCATGCGCCATTTGGCCGATCTCATCCACCCGATGCATATCGGTCCAGTAATAGTATTCTCCCAGTGCTATATGCCGAGTCCAGGCTATCAGCCTGTTTATGGGGCGGTTTACGAAAAGCAGGAGAAATGTGACTATTATCGCGGATGTTGCCAGAAAACTGATGACGGCCAGCACCAGTATTCTCTTCTCATACGTGCTGATCGCCTGGTCCGTGTCTTCCAATGAAACAACCACATCGAGTGCCCCCAGCACTTTCTTGTCCGGAGGGTGGACGTGACAACTCTCTGAGGCGCAGCTCGGTTCGTTGTAGATAGGGCTGATTATGCCAAGGAGTCTGTGACCTCCGGAAGATGTGAGTATCCTTGTTCTGGCGGAGGTGGCGACCTCTGTCAGCGGGGGCTCAGCCCGATGGCAGATATCGCATGCTTCCGCCTTGATGCTGGTGGTTTTGTCTATTTCTGCCGAAATATTAGAGAATTTTATCTGCCCCAGCTTGTTGTAGATACGGATGTTCTCGATGCCTTCCTGCCTGCCGATGTTTTTCGTGATTTCGTTGAGGTCCTCCCGCGAGTTGAGCATCATGGCGTAATGGGTGCCGAGCTTTATGGTATTCCCGAGGCGGTCGCAGGATTCGATAACGCTCTCCAGGGAGTTCTTCTTCTGGTACTCCATATTGAAGTAGGCCCAGATGGAAATGCTGACGAACAGGGTAACCCCGACCAGAACCGTCAGCCTGGAAATGAGACTTCTGTAAATTCCGATTGCACCCCGTAGCATCGTACATCTCCATCCTACTCCAGGGCCGCATCCAGCATCGACATCACCTGCCGGTCGCCGTAGCCTCGAAGAACGGAGGCGCTGTTGGGGCATACGGCGGCGCAGGCCCCGCACCCCTGGCAGGCGAGTTCGTCAATTTCGATGATATCCTCATCTTCATTCCGCCTTCGCGCACCATAGGGGCAGGCTGAAATGCAGGTTTCGCAAAGGGAACACAGGCTGTGCCGCACTTCGGCAACAACACTTCCGGCATGGGCCTCTTTCCGGCTCAACATGGCCAGTGCCCGCTGGGCCGCTGCCTGGGCCATGGCGATGGATTCCGTTACGGACCTCGGAGAATGTGCCGTCCCGCAGATGAATACTCCCCTTTTGCGGGAATTGACCGGTTGCCATTTGTACTCGGCTTCCCGGAAGAAACCGTCCTCGTTGACTTCGATTCCGAACTGGTCTGCAAGCCCGCGCTGATCTTCCGGGACCATTCCGGTTGCAAGAACCAGCAAATCGGGCTGCAGGACAATTTGCCTGCCCAGGATGGGGTCCTTTGCGGAAATATGGATCTTTCCGTCACCGTCCAATGAACAGTCGGGTTTCGCTTCCGGCGTATACTGGATGAAGATCACACCTTCGCGCCTTGCGCGGGTGTACCGGGATTCCATGAAGCCGTAGGTCATGATGTCGCGGTAGAATACGTATATCTCGAGGTCCGGGTTCTTCTCTTTGATCTGGAGCGCGTGCTTGAGCGCCGACGCACAGCAGACCCGGCTGCAGTAATTCCTGCCTTTTTCGCGCGAGCCGACGCACTGGATCATGGCGATGCTTCCGAGCTTTGCCGGGTCGATCGCACCGGTTGCGATACGGTCTTCGAGTTCGAGCTGCGTCAGGATGGATTTGCTGTCCCCGTGATGGTACTCCGACGTGAGTGCTTCTTTGCCGCCGGTTGCCAGGATCGCGGCGCCGTGTTCCAGAAGTTCGGCTTTCCCGTCCTGGAGTTCGATCGTGGTGAGGAAATTTCCGTCGCGCGACTGTGCGTGGACCACCGACGCGCCTTTATGGACTGTGATGTTCGGGTGACTTTCGACGCGTGCAATCGACTTGGCTACGAGGTCCGCGGGGGAGTCTCCCTCGATTGTATGCCGGATCTGTGCTGCGAGACCGCCCAGGTTGGAGGACTTTTCGATGAGGTAGACGTGGATTCCGTGATCCGCTACTGCCAGGGCCGCAGTCATGCCGGCGATACCGCCTCCGACGACCAACGCCTTACGAACGAGCGGCACAGGGGTATGTTGGACGGGATCGGTTCCCCTGAGTTTTTCAAGGGACATTTTCAGGATTGCTTCCTGAATCGCCCTGGATCCCTCGGATGCGCCCGGGAAGGCCGGCGTGACGATGTCCACAACTTCCATCAGGTCGGGGGAAAGCCCGTCGGCTCTGCCGAGTTCCGGGAGTTTTCTCCCGTAGAGGCAAGGCATGCAAGCGCCTATGACCACCCTGTTGGGTCCGTTTTTTTCAAGGTTTTCGGTGAGCGTTTGCCATCCGGACTGGGTGCATATGCGCTCGATTGGAAAGATTCGGGCCTCCGGGGCCCATTGGGATATGCTCGTAACGAGCCCCTGAACGTTTTGGGCGAGTTTGCCGCCGCACGTGCACAGGGCAACGGCAGGGCGGGGCGGTTCACGCGACACGTCCCGGAACGATTTCTCGTTCGAAGCGGCTGCCGGAAGGCCGTGGCCCTCAGCAACGATAAGCTTCGATGCTTCGAGGGAAGCGGACCCCGCCTGGATGATCGATTCCGATATATCCTTCAATCCGGGAAACGAACCTCCGGCGAATACTCCGGCCTTTGAACTCCTGCCGGGAGAAAACGCCTCCGTGTGGCAAAATCCCCATTCGTTCAGCTCCATGCCGCTCAAATCCGCGAGGGCTTCCGACTCGGCCGAGGGCCGCTGCCCGACGGCAAGGACCACCATATCGAATTCTTCTTCGCCCTCGTTTCCCGTGGCGTCCACGTAGTGCAGGCGAAGAGAACCGTTCCTCCCCGGCTCTACCGAATGGACGCGGCTTCTTATAAACCGCACTCCGGATTCCTGTTCGGTCGAATCCCGGTATCGCTGGAAATCCTTGCCGAAGGTGCGCATGTCCATATAGAAAATCGCGGTATCCGCGGCGCCCCCGGTTTTCGACTTCGCAAGCAGGGCTTCCTTGATGGAATACATGCAGCAAACCGATGAGCAGTAATCAGCCTTTTGCTGAATGTCCCTTGATCCGACACACTGCAGCCATGCTATCTTTTCGACCGGTTTGCCGTCGCCGGGGCGCAGCAGCCTTCCGGCATTCGGACCCGTGCCGCTCATCAGACGTTCGAATTCGACGCTGGTGACAACGTTAGGGAAGACCTTGTACTCGTATGTGTTCGTGCTCCGGGCCGGATCCGCCAACCCGGTCCCGGCGGCCATGATGACAGCGGAGACCTCAAGGATGCGTTCGGTTTTTTTTGCAGTGCTCTCATACTGCTGAACGACCTTCGAAATCAGGTTTTCCACGTCAAATGGTTTGAGCAGGTAGTCGAGCGCGCCCACCTTCATTGCTTCGACGGCTGTTTCGACCGTCGCATAGGCGGTCATCATCACGACCGGGAGATCCGGTTTCATCTCGCGCGCTATCTTGAGTACTTCCACGCCGTCCATTCCGGGCATTTTGATATCCAGAAGCATCAAGTCGTAGTTGATTTGAGAAAGCATTTCGACGGCCTGTTTGCCCGATTCGGCCATATCGACGCTGAAGCCCTCATCGACCAGCCATTCTTTGAGCGAGTCACGAACGACCAGTTCGTCATCGACTACCAGGACCCGGAACCCTCGCCGGGCATTCAGCCCCAGGTCGATCGCCCCTGTCGGGCACGCTTTCTCGCACGCTCCGCACCGGGTACACGAGGCCATATCGATTACGAACCGGTTGGGGATCGAGTGCGGAACCGGAAGGTGTACCGCTTTGCGTTTGGTCAGACCTGCGTTGAATTCGTCGGGAGACTCGACCGGACAAACCGATGCGCATTCTCCGCATCCCGTACACATGCCGGCATCTATGAATGAGGGCGCCGAAACGAGGGTAGCTCGAAAATTGCCGGGCTCGCCTTCGAGCGCCGTCATCTCCGTTTCGAGCATGATCTCGATATTTTCGTGAGACAGGCCCTTTCGCAAACAATACTGCGATGAGGCATCGCGGTTTATCGTTGGAAGTATCTTGCACATGCCGCAATGGTCGTTCGGGAACTGGTAGTCCAACTGGCTGAGAATCCCGCCCAGGTGGGCCGATTTGTCTATCAGGAAAACGCGGTAATTCATTTCAGCCAGATCGAGAGCCGACCGGATTCCGCTGATTCCGGCTCCGATTACCAGGACTGAACCGGTTTTTGTATCCATGGAATTACCTCATTTGAGGAGAATCGGACTGATGCACCAAATGGAAATCCCCAAAATGGGACGGCTCAATCCCTGCCGCCCGTTACTTCGGAAAACTCCCGCTCGCGAAATACCGACAGCGGCGGGGCTTCCTCGAGACTCGATCCGGCCGAATAGCTGAAAGCCTTCTGAGTGGCATGGGCAATCGTCCTGAAGAGTTCCATAACCGGCACTCCGTTGGGGCAGGCATTCGAGCACTGTCCGCAGCCGATGCATGCCGTGCTCATATGGGCCAGACGCGTCATGTGATAAAAGACCGTGTCGGTCGGCATTTTGATCATGCCTTTCCGTTTCGCCCAGCGAAAGTACTGAACCGGTTCGTGATCGAATACATCTGTCGTAAAAACGCATTCGCGGCAGTAGCAGACAGGACAGGCAACCCTGCAGTTGTAGCAGTTCACGCAATTGCCGAGATAGCCCATGAGTTTTTCGATATCCGATACGGCCGCTCCCGTCTCATCGAACATCCTGTCCCTGTACGCAGTGCGCTCGCTGATGAGCCTCGAAACGGCTTCCTTCCTTTTCTCGGGAGGAGTGCCTTCCGGGAGTTCCAGCTTCTTGAGAGCCTTCTCCCCGCGTTCCGAATTTGCGATCACGGAAATGGATTCCCATATGTCGTTTCCCAGGAGCCCGATCGTGATATCCGCGGAATCTGCGACCGGGTGTTCGCAGGATTTGCATGCGGGGGAAAGGTCAAAACCTTGCCATAGCTCATCGCCGGCCCCAAGCACCTTCCGGTAGAACCGCAGGGTGGATGTGCCGTTTTCAGACCCTTCCGCAAAACTCCTGTAATCGTTGTTTCCGAACGCCCCCAGGCAGTCCATCCCGATCAGGAGCACCTCTTCCATGCTTCCCTGCTTGAGCTTGACGAGTTCGACGAAAGCCCGGATTTCGCAAGGCCGCAGCACGGCGGCGAGCATGGCGCCTGACTGCTTTCTCGAAAGTCTGGACAGAATTCGGGCGCCGTTGAGAGGAAAGGCCGGTGCCAGGGGATCTGCGCCGGCGAGTTTCTCCGGGTCGGACACCAGGGCGGGCATGACCGCGTTTTTCATCGGCAGGTGTTCCGAAACGAGCAGGGCGGAGGCAGCTTCTTTTTGCAGCAGTCTCCTGAGAAAGCCTTTCAGCGTTTCGACAGGGTCCCGGTTTTCCACCGCAAGATTGACAGTCGTTGCCATTATTTTCTCCAAACCTGGAATTTTCCTGTTTATCTAGAGAACCATCTGCGTGCGCAGTCTGTTCGGACCGATTGCTTTGACTTCGCTCACAAGAGTCCGGATTGTCTGTGCGAAGTCGATCCCTTCGCTGGCGCCGATCCATGTCATTTGCAGCCGCCTCTCGTCGAAGCCGAATTTGGGAAGGATTTCCTTCAGCAATTTCACGCGCCGCCGTGCCTTGAGATTCCCGTTGATGTAGTGGCAATCACCGGGGTGACATCCGCTGACCAGCACGGCGTCGGCTCCTTCAAGCAGGGCCTTTATTACGTACTTCGGATCGACCATGCCCGTGCACATCATGCGGATCATTCTGACATTCGGAGGCTGGATCAGCCTCGACGTCCCGGCCAGGTCGGCCGCTGTGTAGGTGCACCAGTTGCAAACGAACGCAATTATTGTCGGCTCGTATTCGGCCATATTCCCCTCCAACTGATTGGGCTTAGACGATTTCGTCGAGGATTCCCTCGATTTCGGCAAATACCTGTCTGGGAGTAAAATGCTTCACCCTTGCCGCTCCGCTTGGGCAAAAAGCGGCGCAGCTTCCGCATCCCTTGCAGACGGCTTCGTTTACTTCGGAAATGCCCCGGCGCTCGTTGAACTCGATTGCCGAATACGCGCACAGTCCGATACATGTCCGGCAGCCCGCGCATACGTCGGGGTCGATCCATGATGCAACAGGGGAGACTTCGACCTTGCCCTTTGCTGCAAGTGCCAGCGCCTGGGCGGCCGCGCCCGAAGCATGCGAAACGGCGTCCGGAATGTCTCTGGGGCCCTGGCAGGTCCCAGCAAGGAAGATACCGTCGGTTGCGGTCGAAACCGGCCCCAGTTTCGGGTGTTCTTCCAGGAAAAAACCGTCGCCACCCTGGTTCACGCCAAAGACGCGGGCGACCTCGGGAGCGTTCTTACGCGGCTCGATCGCGGCGCACAGGATGACCATATCGACAGGGACCCTCAACTGCCCCCCCATTAGGGTGTCTTCGCACGAAATGACCAGGCTGCGGTCACCGGATTGTGTTTTCTGCTCCGTGATCTCACCGGGCTTCCCGCGAACGAAGGTGACTCCTTCTTCCTGGATTCGCCAGTAGAACTCCTCGTAGCCTTTGCCAAAACACCGCAAATCCATGTAGAAGTTGAACACCGCCGTTTCGTGCCCGAGCTTTTCCTTTATCAGGTGCCCGTACTTGAGCGCGTACATGCAGCAGACGCGCGAGCAGTAGCGGTGATAATTCACGTCACGGCTGCCGACGCAGTGTATGATGCCGACACTCGAAGGCTTCTGCCCGTTCTTCATGAGTATCTGCCCGCCCGTGGGCCCGACGGCGTTGTTCAGACGTTCGAATTCGAGGGCCGTGTAAACCTCGTCATAGCGCCCGTACCCGTAGTTCCTGAGCGGGGTGGGGTCCAGGGTGTCGTAGCCGGTCGCGAGGATTATCGACCCTACCGGAATTTCGAGGTCTTCTCCCTGCATGGAATGATCGACCGCGGAGCGTTCACATGCGCGGACGCACTCCATGCACTCCGCGCAAACGCCGCAATTGAGGCATCGGGCGGCCTCCGATACGGCTGCATCTTCAGATAGGGCGGGGATCTTTTCAGCGGCCGAACTCTTCGAGTACTTTACCCGCGAGCGGTCGAGTGAGATTTTTTGCCCTTTTTCTTCAGTGCCTGCGACCGATTCGGGATCCTCGCCCCGGAGGTAAAGGTCGATCGACGTGACCGCCTTGTGTGCTCCGGCAATCGCTTCTATTACAGTTGACAGTCCGCTTACCGCATCGCCCGCGGCAAACACGTCGGGCGCGGACGTGCGGGCGGTGGCGTCATCGGCCGTTATTCTGCCGCGGGGGCCTGATTCAATTCCGGGGATCTCGAGTTTTGCCGTACCCTTCGATCCTATGGCCAGAAAAATGGCCCCGAATCCCTGTTGCCTGAGGTCGTTCAGAGTGAAGTCTCGGCCGAGCCGCTTCCCCGTTTCCACCTGAACCCCGTGCCGGAGTATATTCCTGATTTCCCGGTCCAGGACGTCGCGTGGGAGCCTCTGTTCGGGAATGCCGGTCCTTAGCATTCCGCCGAGATCGGAGAGGGCCTCTAAAATTGTGACTCCGTAGCCTTTGAGCCTGAGATAGTAAGCCGCTGTGAGCCCGGCAGGACCCGATCCGATTACTGCAACTTTCCCGGTTTTTTCTTCGATGAAGGGCAGGGGTATGTCTTCGAGATTGACCTTCTCGGCCGCAAACTTCTTGAGCAGCCGTATCGAGATCGCCGAATCCCGCTTCGACCTGAGGCATTCCGACTCGCAAAATGCGGGGCAGACGTGCCCGAGCACGCCCGGCAGCGGAACGCGCTCCATAATCAGTTGTACCGCTTCCCGATATTTCCCCTGGCCTACGAGCTGAACATAGCCCTGAACGTTTACGCCGGCAGGGCAGGTCGTGCGGCATGGCGCGGGATCTCTTTTATCGATCGCATAGGTAATCGGTACTGCCTGGGGAAAATACCGATAGACCGCTTTACGATTCGAGAGTTTCTCGTCAAATTCGTTGGGAACCGTTACCGGACATTGTTCGGCGCAAACGCCACAACCGGTGCACAGGTCTTCGCGGATGAAGCGGGGTTTTCTGTGGACGCGCACCTTGTAGTTGCCGACAAAACCCTTCACCTCCTCCACTTCGCTGTATGAAAGCAGATCGATGTTGGGACTCTGGCTCACTGCGACGGTTTTGGGAGTCGATATGCAGGCGGCGCAGTCGAGAGTCGGAAAAGTCTTGTCGAACTGAACCATGTGGCCGCCGATCGAGGGGGCCTTTTCGACCAGGTGGACCTTGAAGCCGGCTTTCGCAATATCCAGGGATGCCTGGATTCCGGCAATGCCGGCGCCGACGACCAGGACGTCCGGATGCACGCTTACTTCCCGGCTGCTGAGTCCCTTGTGAAAGTTGACCCGATTTATGGCGGCCGCGGCCAAGTTTTTCGCCTTTTGCGTCGCCTCGCGTGGGTCCGCTGTTATCCAGGAGCAGTGTTCCCGAATGCATGCCTGTTGAAAGTAGTAGGGATTGAGACCGGCCCGGCGGCATGCCGACTGGAAAGTCTTCTCATGCAACCTCGGTGAACAGGCGGCAACCACCACCCTGTTCAACCCCAGTTCGCGGATGTCCTTCTGGATCATCTCCTGACCCGGGTCGGAACACATGAACTTGTAGTCGCGTGCAACGACCACGTTCCTCAGAGAAGAAGCAAACTTAACGACCTCTTCTACCGCAACCTTGCCGGCTATGTTCGACCCGCAGTGGCAAATGTAGAATCCTATTCGGGCAATCATCATGCGACCTCGAAGGTATTTGAGACAATCAGTCCCGACATGGTCATTTCGGCGTTCCCCTGTCCTCTGTTTCCTGGTTCCACGCTATCCTCATTGCTTTGTCGAACGGGCATTCGGCACAGTCAAAATCTCGCTCGCACAGCTTGAAGTTGACCACCTTGGCCTTCATCCAGACGCATTCCCGTTCACCCGAATCGAACACGTCCGATTTTTTTTCTTTTGGGTGCCGACTCTGCATGACAACGACAGCTCATTGGTTTGCTTTCAGTGTTTTCGTGCTGAAGCCCGGACTCAGGAAACAGGCGGCCAAATGAGTGACCGGAAAACCTGATGGACATTTCCCGTCACCGATTTATCAATTGCTCCCTTCCGCCTGTTCCTTGAGATCCTGATATCTTTGCGTCTCGCTGAAACGAAATGATTCCGCTCTTTTCACATCATCGTCTGTGAGGTGGATCCTCCCGCACGCCGGGCAGCGCAGCTCCCTGCTCTCAATGCTGAGCCTGGCAGCAAGTTGATCGACCGTCATGTGCGGAATTTGCCCACAGACCGTATCGACCGTTTCCGCTTTTATGCCGTGTTTCTTCCTTGCTTTATCGATGTCCATGGTTGCTCTCCTCTGGATGTAGTCGCATCAGGCAAATTCCAGGAAAAAGCGTTGTCCAATAATGGCGGTTGTCCGCCGGATTCTGAGCCGATGAGAACCAGGTTGAAGCAGGTGCGCTGTCGAGTGTCGGCAAGAGAAGAAGAGTCGGAATGGCGCTGTGTGCCGCTGACTGGAATAGGCAAGAGACATGCCGGCACTTTTGTTTGCTTGCGGGGTGGTGTGCCCGGGCCGGTTTTGGGTCGTAACCGGACAGAGTCCGCAGGCTTCGAAGTGGTGGAGTTTATGTATAGATTTTGAACAGCGTGATCAAAGTTTAATCACAACCACAAAATTCCTGGGGCAGCAAAGCCGCAACCAAAATACAAAAACAAAACTCTTAACCACGAAATACACGAAAATCACGAAAGAAAACAATAGGATAAGGTCGTAGGATGGGTGGAGCGGAGAGACTGTGTCGTGATGTCGATGAAAACCAGCCCAATTCCGGTCGGTTACGACACAGTCCAGGAGCGCAACCCATCGTTTTTGGATGAGCCATAGGTACGAAATTCACGAAAGTGCCGTTCAGTTCCCCTCAGCTTAAAGTGCGCCTAAGAGGTTGATGTCAAACGATTTACAGACCAGCAGGCGTGGAAATCTTGCTCAAAAAACAAGAAAATGCCTGATAGTAGTACGAAAATCACGAAAGAAAACAATGGCACAAGATCGTGGGCAACTTAAGGGCCTGCGGCGCGGCACCCCCATTGAGAGACGGGCACCAACCGGAAAGAGCCGTAGGATAGGTGGGAGCGGAGCGGGAACTCATCGTTTTTTGAGGATCCTTCCCCTCTCAGCTGCCGGGAAGCTTATAGACTGTCGAATACGACTTCTTTTTCCGTGTGGCGAGTTTCCGGTGTTTCCAGGCACCGACTTATGCCTCTCCGGTCAATCATTCCGGGGCGTTCCAAAAAGCGATGGGTTGTCACCCATCCTTGTATGATTTTTTGTGTTTATAGTGTGGTTGTACCTCCGGCTATGGCAGACCGTCCCATCCTGCTACGCCCTTTCCTCAGCAGTTGACCAAAGGCCAGGAATTTCCCAAGGGAATGGGGACGTCTCGCGGGCTGTTTGCTCCAGGGCAAGTTTTGGTGTATAAAATGTTTACACTGCATTTGAATACATCCCGCTATCAAGGCCTTTCCAATTCCCAACTCCCCACGGCACTCACGATTTTTGCATCCGCTTTCGCTCTTCGGACCCGCATCTCTGTTTTGATGGAGTGCATTCTTGCGAAGGGACGGCATGGAAAAGCAAATGAAGATCGCCATTATCGGAGGAGGCAAGCGGTGCAGGGCCTTTCTGGAAATGTTCGATGGCAGGCGGTTTCCTAAGCTGCGTGCCGAAATCGTTGCCGTTGCCGATCTCAATCCCGACGCCGTCGGCATACGGCTGGCCCGCGAAAAGAACATCCTGACGACCTCCGAATACAAAGACTTCTACAACATCAAAAATCTGGACCTGGTAATCGAACTGACGGGCAGGGAGGAACTGCTGGAGGATTTCCTCCGGAACAAACCGTCCAGGGTGCGAGTTCTTGAATCGGCGATCTCGAGGCTCTTTGGCGATATTCTGCGGCTCCGGGAGGAATATCTTTTCACGCAGCGTCAGATAAAGCTTGTCGAAGGCATTATGAACAGCCTTTTCATAAGCCTCCGGGACTGGATACTGGTAATGCAGCCGGATTTCAGATTGCTCGATGCCAATGAGGCCTTCCTGAAAGCCATTCGGATGGATAAAGAGGAGGTGATCGGCAGATTCTGCCATCATGCCGCTTTCGGGTCCGCATGCCGGTGCAGTGGAGAAAACTTCTCCTGCCCGGTTGCGCGATGCCTGGAAACCGGAACTATTGCGCACTCCATTCTCGAGCGGACCGGGCCGGACGGTGCTGCCTGCTGCCACGAGATCACCGCTGTTCCCTGGAAAACCGCAGACGGACGGGTGGAACTGGTTGTCGAGTGCTTTCGGGACATTACCGATGAACTCGAGAAGAAGGTCGAGCAGAAAGTATCGGCCCTGAAACGTGACCTTTCGCGGCTCATTCATGAAGAGAAGATGATCTCACTCGGCAAACTGGCCGCAAACGCGGTTCACGAAATAAACAATCCCCTCTCCGGCATCAACGCACTTGCCCGACTCATGCAGCAGGAACTCCAGGCCGGGGAGTTCACGGATTCCGGAAAAGAAAAGTTTATCTATTATCTCGATCTTATCAGCACGGAATCCGCGCGGTGCAGTCGCATGGTCGGGGACCTGCTCAAGTTTTCCCGGCAATCCAGGGGTGTTCGGACTGTTTTCGACCTGAATGAGCTGATAGAGAAGACGATCGATTTTGTACGCTTTCGGCTGGATTCACAAAACATTCAAACCTATACCGAACTGGACCGGGACCTGCCGGTAATGACTGCCGATGAAAGCCAGATCCAGCAGTGTCTTCTCAATCTCATCTTCAACGCAGTCGATGCCATGCCGGAAGGCGGCGAACTTACCCTCAAAACTGCCCGGGAGCGGCACGAGTCCTTGATCCGGTTAGAGATTGCCGATACGGGGACGGGTATTCCGGAGGATATCCTGCCGCTGATTTTTGAGCCGTTCTTTTCCACCAAGAGCCGGGATCGAGGCGTGGGGCTCGGACTTTCGGTCGTGTACGGCATAGTCAAAGAGAATGGCGGCTCGATTTACGCAAAAAGCGAAAAAGGAGCGGGGGCGCGCTTCATCCTCAAATTCCCTGTGAGCTGTCCGGTAAATTAAGAGAGGACCCTTTCATGTACGAGAAGGTCAGGATACTGATTGTGGACGATGAATTGATCGTCCGGGAATCCCTTGTCGGCTGGTTGTCGAGGGCAGGACACGAGGTGCACGCCGCATCGGGAGGCAATCAGGCCCTGGAGATGATGACGCGGCACGAATACGACCTGATCTTCCTGGACATAAAGATGCCCGACCTGAACGGGCTCGATGTGCTCAAACAGGTGAAGATGATCTATCCCCACATCCTGGTCGTGATGATAACCGCATTCGGCTCGGTCAAGACCGCGATAGAGGCGATGAAGAGCGGGGCGGACGATTTCCTGATCAAGCCGTTCGATCCTGAAGGGCTGAAGCTGCTTGTGGAAAAGCTCCTCAAGCAAAAAAGGCTTGTGGATGAAAATCTGTCCCTGCGGAGCCGGCTTGGCGACGATTCCCGCTACCAGGACCTGATCGGTACATCGGTCAGCATGAGAAGGCTGTTTTCATTCATCGATCAGGTAGCCGGGGTCGATTCGCCCATCCTGCTCCAGGGCGAGACCGGGACGGGCAAGGAACTGGCGGCAAAAGCCATCCATGCGCGAAGCAACCGCAGATATGGTCCTTTTGTTGCCATAAACTGCGGCGCCTTCACGGAGACCCTTCTGGAGAGCGAACTTTTCGGCCACGAGGCGGGGTCGTTTACCGGGGCGACCCGAACTCAGAAAGGCCGCCTTGAAATGGCCAGGGGCGGGACCCTGTTCCTTGACGAAATCGGTGAAATTCCTTTCAAAATGCAGGTCGATCTTCTGCGTGTACTGCAGGAGAAGACCTTCCACAGGGTGGGTGGAAACCGGGACATCACCGTTGATTTCCGGCTAATTTCCGCAACACATCAGGATTTGCTGAAGAAAGTGGCCAAAGAAGAGTTCCGCCGTGATTTCTATTTCAGGCTGAACGTGATCGAGATAGAAGTCCCGCCGCTGAGAAGCCGCAAGGAGGACATCCCTCTCCTTGCCGGCCATTTCCTGCAGAAATTCATCCGCGAGACCGGCAAGCAGGTAAAAGGCATTCGGGACGGGGCAATGATACTGCTGCAATCCTACGATTGGCCCGGGAACGTGCGCGAGTTGGAAAACACGATCGAACGCGCCGTCGTTCTCGCCAGGAAGCCGCATCTCAACAAGGATGATTTCGCTTTTCTTTTCAGAGTTCCGGAAGAAAACGTCGTCCCGGTTTCCATGCGCGAGGTGGAAAAAAATCACATCCGGCGGATTCTCGACCTCTGCCGCTGGAATATTTCGAGGGCGTCGGCACTTTTGGAAATGAATCGGATAACCCTGTACAACAAAATCAAGAAATACGACCTGAAGCCGGAGGAGCAATAGGGAACAAAGTGGAAGCCGGGCTTCCAGGCACAGTTCCCACGGCGGAGGGACTGGTTCCTGTTTCCTCTTTCGGTTTGGGCCCCCGGTTTGAAGCAACAGCACGGGGTGGGCGTAGGATGGGTGACAACCCATCGCTTTTCGGAACGCCCGGGAATGATTGACCGGAGAGGCATAAGGCGGTGCCTGGCAACACGGGAAAGTCGTCATACGGAAAAAGAAGTCGTATTCGACAGGCCTTGAGCTTCCCGGCGACTGAGAAGGAAACGAGCCTAAAAGCGATGGGTTCCCGCTCCGCTCCCACCCATCCTACGGCCTTTTCGCAGGCTGAGACTCAACTGCGGGAAGCTCTATTTCGAAAACCGTCCCCTTCCCGGACTCGCTTTCCACCCGGATCGTTCCCTTGTGCCTGTCGATTATCCCGAATGTCGTGGAAAGCCCGAGTCCCAATCCTTTCCCTTCCGTCTTCGTCGTGAAGAACGGGTCGAAGATGTAGAGCATATCGTCTTTCGAAATTCCGCAGCCGGTGTCGCGCACACGGATCGCGACGAGCTTCTTTTCGAGATCGAAGGTGCTCGCAAGGGTCAGGACCCCGCCGCTCGGCATGGCATCTATAGCGTTGAAAATCAGGTTGATGATGCACTGCTGGAGTTGGTTGAAATCTCCCGTGATTGATGGAACGTCAGGGGCAAAACAGGTCTCCACCCGGATATTCTGAAGGGCCATTTTATGGGAACTCAGATTCACGCACCTCTCGAGGAGTTCGCGTACATCAACCGGGCTGAATTCGAGCTTTGATTTTCTCGAAAACGCCAGAAGGTTTGAGACGATTTTCGAGCAGCGTTCCAGCTCGCTTTCCATTAGCGACAGGTAGCCCTGAAACTTCGCTGTGGAATCCGCGGAAGGAGTTCCCCGGGAGAGTACCTTGTTCATGAGGCGGGCGTAATTGAGGATTCCGGCCAGGGGGTTGTTTATTTCATGAACGACACTGGCCGCCAGCTTTCCAAGGGATATCATCTTGTCCTGCTGAAGAAGCCTTGCCTGATCCGCAAATTCCTGGGCAAGCTTTCTGATCTCCCGCTCATCTCGGAAAAAACAGACTACCCCGGCTTCCCGTCCCTCCTCGAACATCGTCGCGGCCGAAATCTGGACCGGGATCCGCAATCCGTCTTTCGCCTGGAGAAAACTCTCGTATAGAAACAGCCTTCCCTCACCTCCGAATTCCCTGGAAGCGAGCGTTCTCCGGAATTTCTCGTCCTCACCTGCGCAGAAAAGGCTGCCCAGACCCAGACCCGAAGCTTCGTCCCTGGAATATCCGAGCATCTGCTCCATGCTGCGGTTGAAAATTACTACCTTCCCATCCTGGTTGCAGGCAAGGATGCCGTCTATCGAGCTTTCTATCAGAAGCTTTTGTGTATCGTAGGTCCGGCCCAGTTCTTCCGCCGTCGTCATCCATCGCTCTTCGATGAGAGCGGTGTAGTCCCTCAGGTCCTTTCGCGCGGCATAGCGGTCCCGGGCTCTTTTCAGGGCGACCATGAGTGCCTGGTCGCTTATCGGCTTGGTTATGAAATCGGATGCATCCAGTTGCAGAGCGCGAATCGCATAGTCGATTTCATTGAATGCGGTTGCGACGATAACTTCCTTTTCCGGGTCCGTTTCTTTTATGCGCCTCAGCACTTCGATGCCGTCGATTCCGGGCATGCGGACATCGGTGACTATCAGGTCAGGGGATTCCTGCCGGCATGCCGCAATGCCGCTTTCGCCGTCGGGCGCAGTGATAACGTCGTATCCGGCGTCTTCCAGAGAAATGGTCATCACCTTCAGGATGCCTGGGTCGTCATCGATGACGAGTACTTTCCATCTCTTTTCGGTTTTCATAGTGTTTCCCGGTTTTCAGCTTTATCGCGGGATGAAAAAGGTTTGGCGCTTCGGTCCGGATCTTGAACTCTGTCGAGCTGGAGTACGGCCGGTCTCGGAGTTTATTAAAAGTTGCCCAAAGATCGGCGTTAGTCAAGGAGTAATCCTCGATCGAGTTTGGGTATCTGCGCTTTGGAATACCTGCAGGTGGGCGAAGAGGCGGGAGATCGGGGAGTGGCAAAGGGGGAGCCTGTCTGACCGGCTCCCCCATCGAGTAAGCGGTTACTGAATGAGTTTTACGACAACATTGTTGTTCTCGTTCGATTCGGTGACCACGTTATCCGGATCGATAACGCAGATTGCGTATTTTCCCCTGAACGAGGTCGTCGAACTCTTGCTTATGCTGAGATTGATGTAGGAGTTTGCCCGTATCGAATACGATACCGTGGCAGTCCCGAGAAGAGTTGTCTTCGCAACCCCGTCGTTCGAGAGGTACAGAAGTACCCGGAACGAACTTGCGGTGGCGGTGGTTCCCTTGTTCTGTACCTGAAAGTTTCCGGACAGAGTTTTGCCGGTACTACTCGTATAAAGGTACGTGAAAACCCCGGTGAGATCGGCTTTAGTTGTCGGGGTAGATCCGGAGGACACGACCAGGTTGACTGCGCTCCCGGAGTTGACGGTAACGCCTGCCGTAGGATTCTGGCTGATGACAAGCCCCGCTGCAACAGTGGAGCTGGTCTGGGTCGTTACCGTTCCAACCTTGAGGCCGGCTGCGGTTAGTGCAGATGTTGCCGCCGCCTGCGTTTTGTTTAATACATTGGGGACGGTCACCGTAGTCGGAGCGGGAGCAGGTCCGGAAGACACGACCAGGTTGACTGCGCTTCCGGAGTTTGCGGTAGCGCCTGCGGTCGGGTTCTGGCTCATGACCAGTCCCGCTGCAACGGTGGAACTGGTCTGGGTCGTCACCGTTCCAACCTTGAGGCCAACTGCGGTGATTGCGGATGTTGCCGCCGCCTGCGTTTTATTTACTACGTTGGGGACCGTCACCGTGGTCGGAGCGGCTCCCGAGGAGACCACCAGGTTGACTGCGCTTCCGGAGTTTGCGGTAGCGCCTGCCGTCGGGTTCTGGCTGATGACCAGTCCTGCTGCAACAGTGGAGCTTGTCTGGGTCGTTATCGTCCCCACTTTGAGGCCGGCTGCGGTAATTGCGGTGGTTGCGCCCGTCTGCGTATTGCCTACTACATTGGGGACGGTCACCGTAGTCGGGGTTGGTGTCCCGCCCGCGTATTCGATGAAGTTTGCACCGTATCCGACCTGGTTGATGTTGTAACGGATTCTCATGTACCCTGATTCACCCCAGGACGCGCCCCAGGAATTACGAAGAATCCAGTAACCGTTGTCGGGACCAAGGTCGTCGTTCCATCCAACCAGCACGACGGCGTGGTTTACCGATCCCGATTCATTGGTGTTGAAGATACCGCCGGTGTAAGCCTGGAAGGCATTTCCAACATAGACCGCAACGGATATCGGGCCGTATGTGTAAATCGCCTGCTTGATGGCCTGTACGCTCGGAACCGCATATTGGCTTCCGACATAGGCCCAGCCCGAAATCTTGTACGGATGGTTGTAGGGACCGCCACAGGTCGAATTGGTCGCTGTGTAGGGCTTGCTGGATTCCAGTACGGCACCGGCGCCGTTGTTGTCCTGGCCGGACTTGTTCATGTGGTAGTCATGAGCCCACCAGCCGCCGTTGCAGCTCCAGCCGTCCAGGTTGCAGGAGTTCAGGTACTGTTCGGAAAGATCGACTGTAACCCCGTCCTTCAAAAGGATTTGGGATTCCAGAGGTCCGACCGTTCCGAATGCCCAGCAGTCACCGCATGAACCCTGGTTCTTGATCGGGGTCACGCCGTTGAGGGTCCGCCAGTCGTAAGAAGACGGAACGGCCTGGACGGTTGCTTCAAGCATGGGGACCTGCGGAGCATCGTCTTTGTTCCATCCCGGCGGGACCTTGAGCCCGCAGAGCTGGTCGATGCGCTTGTCCATTGCAGCAGAATAACCGACTTCGTACGTTGCACCTTTGCCCCGCACGTCATCCCTTATCGCTTTGATTTTTGCCTCGACGTCGGGACGCAGAGGGCGGAAATCCGCTGCTCCGGCAAGTGAAGGCATCACGATAAGAACTGCGACCATCACGCTTAGAACAAACTTCCTCATACATGTTCCTCTCTTTGAATAATAGTGAGTAGAACGCAAATCACCGGTCCGATGCCCGGCTGTTGAAGATGGAATAAAGGTTGTCAACAAGATTACTTAGGATTTTAGAGAATGAACGATTTATAGGCAATGATGGTGCCAATATCGGGTGCAGATGACTGTTTTTGAAGCCTAGCCCATCGTAAGCAGTGGAGAAAGGGGCGGGAGCACGGATTAGGGCGAGTAGCAAAACGGATTGCCGGCACTTTTCAGGTCGGATGTGACGAGAGATTTCTGCTGAAATTAATGCTAAGTGTATATAAATACCTGCACTAGTGTAGGATAAACCATACATTCAGCAGTAATTCTCAAAGCTATTTGCGGCTAAAATGGTGAAATTCTAAGCGGTTACCTTGTGGCATTTCTGCTCGGACATTCACACTTGAAAAAATCTGTTGAACAGAATGAGCCCCGGGTCCGGAGCAGGAGTCGCGGAGGCTCTTCTATGAAGGTCCTGATCGCGTCCCGAACAGTTCGGTAATGGACAAGAGCTTCTTCTTCACTCACTAGTGTAGGGCAAACCATACACCTGGTTGTAATTCTCCTGGCCTATTTGTGACTAAAATGGTGAAACTCCAGGCAGTTACCTTGTGGCATTTCTGCTCGGACATTCACACTTGAAAAAACCTGTTGAACAGAATCAGCCCCGGGTCCTAAGCAGGAGTCGCGGAAGCTCTTCTATGATAGTCCTGATCGCGTCCCGAACAGTTCGGTAGTGGACAAGAGCTTCTTCTTCACTTTGAGATGCCGCGGCCAGCTGCGGCGGCGCAGGGAATTCAGCATGCAGGAGTTCAGTGTTTCCGGGAAAAGTCGGGAGGGCTCGTTGGGCGCCACCGCAAAGAGTAATTACGTAATCGAATTGGACTCCGTCATACTCCTTCAGGGGCTTCGACCATTGGGCCGAAAGATCGATGCCGGCTTCCGCCATTACCTTGATTATTCTGGGATCTATAAAGCCATGAGGCGATATCCCGGCTGAATACGATTCTATCCTATCCTGCCACAGGAAGCGGCACCATCCTTCCGCAAGCTGGCTTCGGCAGGCATTCCCGTTGCAAACAAAAAGAATCTTCATTTTTTGGCTGTTTTCTCGCATTTTCAGCCTCCTATAGTGGCCGACGTAGAACGACGTAATCGTAGCACCATAGGCTAAATCGATGCAAATAGGAAAATGAAATGGAAAAATTGATCGTAGCGAGATGTTCAGGGGCCAGGATGGGCAACTCAAGTCTGTCTGCAGTGTCCCGTGGGTGACGGAGGATGTGGGGCAATGGGTTCGCACAAAAGAAGCATCTGTAGACTTTCATCAGAAACATTCTTACGGTCTTTGGCATTTTATCTGGTTTATTCTCAATTACTTCTCACAAATTTATCCGGTTTGGTTATAAAATTCATTTCCGACCGCATACGGAAATCGAGAGGTGAACTGTGAATAGTCGTGAGAGATTTCTGGAAGTAATGCGCTTTGGCAGCCCTGATCGTGTTCCTTGTTTTGAGGAAGGTATCAGAGAGGAGGTCCTGAGCGTCTGGCGCAAACAGGGGCCTGCGCCCGGGACTGATATTCAGAGCCTTTTCTCTTACGATCGTCTCGAAGAGTTGGAGACAAACGTCGATCCCATTCCAGTGATTGAAGATTGGCCTTCCTCAGTCTCTCAATTGAGCGTCCTGCGGAAACGTCTGGATCCTTTCGACGAAAGTCGCCTTCCGGGGGAATTGAGCGCCCACTCACGGGCTGGAAAGAAACGTGAGTACGTAATCTTTCTGCGGGTGCATCGCGGTTTTTTTCTCTCGATGGGCGTGCGGGGCTGGGGCCGGTTTGCCGAACTGATGGAACTGCTTATCTTCGATCCCGGGTTTGTGCGCGAGAGCATGTCGATACAGGGTGATTTTGCCGCCAAACTGACGGAACGGGTGCTCAAGGCAGTCGATGTGGATGCAGTGATATTCCACGAACCAATCGGCGGCAATTCCGGGCCGCTTATCTCCCCACGAATGTATGAAGAATTTGTGCTCAAGAGCTATGAGCCGCTCCTTGCCGTGATCAGGCAATATGGTGTCGAGACCTTAATTTTCCGGACCTTCGCTAATTCGCGCGTATTGATCCCCAGTATTCTGAAATGGGGATTCAATTGCCTGTGGGCCTACGAGGTGAATACTGCGGCAATGGATTATCGTGATATCCGCAAAGAATTCGGGAGGGATTTACGCCTTATCGGAGGCATCGACCTCGATTCGCTTCGGCGCGGCAAAGAAGCGATCAGGCGGGAGATCGAGGAGAAGGTCCCGCCTCTTTTAGCCGGCGGCGGCTACGTGCCCCTGGCTGACGGGAGGATACGTGAGGATATATCCTTTGAAAATTACTCTTACTACAGGCATTTGCTGGAGACAGTTGCGCAACAATAGAGTTTCTTACCGTCTTCGGGCAAAAGCTGGCTGAATGGAACCGTGCCGGGAAGTCACGTCCACCACTCGACACGGTCAGAAGAGCATAGCGACGCCTATCACTTGCATCTTCGAACGGAAACGTCTATTTTTTGGTTGCCTGGAATTCCTTCAGAAGTTCGTGTCGGCATGAATCAGACCCGATTCTCCCTCAGCATACTGCTTCAATAGACAGCGATTCGGTATCTCTTTTCCTGCTTAAATCAATTGGTTGCTTTTTCCTTCGGTGCCGGCCTTTTGCGCAGTGAATTTTGAAATTCACAAGAGGACCTATGGAAGGCGCTCTATCTGGATTAAAGGTGCTTGACTTGTCACGGCTTTTGCCTGGACCGTTTTGTTCCATGCTGCTGGCCGACCTTGGTGCGGATGTCATCAAGGTAGAAGAACCCAAAACCGGTGACTACATCCGCTGGTGGTATCCCAAAATTGGAAGCAACAGCGCGTTTCACGTCGTGCTCAATCGAAATAAACGCTCGCTGACCCTTGATCTCAAAAGCCGGGCAGGAAAAGCGATTTTCGAAAAGCTCGCTATGGGCGCCGATGTTGTCCTGGAAGGTTTTCGACCCGGGGTTATGGAGAAACTGGGGCTGGGATTCGAACACCTGGAACGGATCAATCCCCGCCTGGTCTATTGCAGCATAACCGGTTACGGTGCCAAAGGGCCGGGAGCACATAAGGCAGGACACGATATCAATTACTTGAGTTTGAATGGGGTCCTGTCTTATAGCGGTAGGGAGTCTCCGACTGTAACGGGGGTCCAGATAGCGGACCTTGGCGGCGGGGGACTGTTGGCTGCTTTCGCGATCATGGCTGCTCTGTTTGCCCGGGAAAAAATAGGCAGAGGCCAGTTTGTGGATGTCTCCATGACTGATGGATCCTTTGCCTGGAACTGCCTGAGACTGGGTAAGTTCTTCGCCGATGGCAAAATCCCCTTGCCGGGGGATGATCTTCTGAATCACGGAGTGGCCTGCTACAATATCTATGAAACGAAAGACGGACGCTACATGAGCCTGGGAGCGCTGGAACCCCGATTCTGGAAATCTTTCTGCCGTGCTGCCGGAAGAACGGAATGGGACATACCGGCTTACTTCGAACCTGGCGAGCATCAGAAGGAGCTGACAGCCCGGATCTCGGAATCCTTTCTGCAAAAGACTCAGGCCGAATGGATAGAACATTTCAAAGAGGCTGATTGCTGCTGCGAACCTGTTTTGAACCTAGGCGAGGCGGTCGAGAGCGAGGCAATGAAGGACCGCCAAATGGTGATAAGCCTGATTCATCATTCATGGGGCGCATATCGCCAGTTGGGGATAGCCCCGAAATTTTCCCTCACACCTGGGTCGATCAGATCCCATGCGCCGGACCTCGGAGAGCACACCCGAACGATCCTTCAGGAACTCGGTTTTTCCACAGCAAAGATCGATGAGTTGCAAAACTCCGGAGTGATTTAGCAGGTGAGGAAATCTTGCGGGAAGCAGAAAGGGACCAGGTAGTGCCTACCTGGTCCCTTCATTTTACTCAGCGCGCCCGGCAGGATTCGAACCTGCGACCTACGGATTCGTAGTCCGGCACTCTATCCAGCTGAGCTACGGGCGCAAACGAACATCCATTTTTAACAGAAACTCGCGTGCGATGCAAGCTAAAAACTGCCGAAAAACGACTGCATTTTGCAGGTTGTTGTTTCGGCCGGGCAGGGCGGCGACTTAATTGGACCTCATGCCCAGTTTGCAATCAACTCCCGGGCACCGACAACATTGGCGTAAGTTCCGGCCAGAGCCGACAGGAATGCCGCATGAACGTGAGCGGCGGGGACGGTCGTTTTTCCGAACGACAGGTCCCGGGTTGCACAGGCGTCGTGGACCAGCGTGCAGGCATAACCCGCGTCGAAAGCGGCGCGAATCGTGGCATCCACGCACATGTGGGTCATCATTCCGCAAACGATCAACTTCTTTATGCCCGACTTTTCGAGAATTCCGCCCAGTTCCGTTTCCCGGAAGCTGTTCGGGAAGTGCTTCTCGACAACGGCTTCACCGGAAAGGGGAGCAACGCATTGATGGATTTCGGACCCCGGCGTTCCGGGCAGGAAGAAGGTCGCCCCGGGGCGGAGCGAAAGATGGCGGATGTGTATAACAGGTATTTTCTTTTCCCGATGAAAGGAAAGGACTTCCCGTGCCCGTTCGCCTGCTTCGCTGCTTCCCGAGAGTTCCATTTTGCCGCCGGGAAAATAGTCGTTCTGGATATCGATCAGGATAAGTGCACTGCTCATGTTGTCCCCCGGATTGCGTTGGTACTTGTGTTGATTGTTCATGTTCTTCCGACGCGGTGAGTCCCGAAATCGGTCACGGAGATTACTCCCGTAAGGAGGTCGGCGCAAGAAGGATCGCGAGAACCCGCGTGTGACGTGGTGGTTCCCCTTGTATGAAACTTCAATAATGGAGTACGGTGAGCGGACGTAGGGTGGGCACCCCAAATACCGGACCACGCTCCGCTCCCCCACCCTACCGTCGCTGTCGCACTTCCGAATCGAAGTTTCATTCTCGTTCAAGCTGCACCGGGGATGCAGCGGCTCCCCTGGATTCCGGCTCAAAAGCACTCAAATACGGAATGACGATCGGTGTGACCCGATCCGACTGGCCGATAGCCGGACAACCCAGCCACTTCGAACCGCCTCCGTCTTCAAGACTCCGGCTTCTGGCGGGCTCAGAGCTTTCCCGATCTAATAATCGAAATAATGAGCCAGATTCCGAGAAGGGTCGCGATTACGTAGCCGGCTATGCCCAGGAGCGCCGTGAGGGATATCGTTTGTGCTCCGAAGAGCCCTGTCGTGAACTCGAGTATCTTCTGTCCCGAATTGAGAACCATTGCTGCGCCGATGATCGATGCCGCAATGACGATCCCGACCGTCAGGCGGTTTACTCCTTTTTCTATCTGCGACTGGGTCTGCTCAAGGCCGGTGTGGTGCAGTTCGACGCGCTGCTTCCCGGCTGCCGTCTGCCTGAGGATTTGACTCAGATGTTTTGGGTAGCTCCGCAGGTACCCGGCCATAGTTCGTGCTTCTCGGTCGAGATTCTTTCGCAGGCTCCGGGTGTCGAGTCCCCGCTGGAGGAGCTTCTTCGCAAACGGCTTTGTGACTTCCAGGATGCTTGCGTCGCTCCCGAGGATCTTCCCCAGGGCTTCGGTCTGAATGAACGTCTTGAGCAGGAGCAGCAGGTTCCGGGGAAGCCTTATATGATACTTCAGGACGAGATTCATGAGCTGGTCATAGACGTCCTTAACCGAGATATGGCTGAGGGACCGTCCGTAGAACGGCTCGCTTACGTCCTTCAAATCGCTGCGAAACGAGGTGAGGTCCATCTCCTCATTGATCAACCCTGCGTCCGTCAGGGCATCCATCACCATATCGTAGTCGTGTTCGGCATAGCCCAGGAAAAGATTTGCGATCTGGCGCATCATCTCTTCGTCCAGGTATCCCGTAATGCCGAAATCGACCAGGCTGACGCGCCCGTCGTACATGACGATGGTGTTGCCGGGATGAGGATCGGCATGGAAGAAGCCGTAGGTCATGAGCTGCCGGGAGAAGGAGCGCAGTCCTATCATGGCCACTTCCTTGGGGTCGATTCCGGCTGCCCGAATTTCTTCTACCTGGTCCATTTTGATCCCGTCGATATGTTCCATAACGAGTACGGACCGGGTCGTAAAATCCCAGTAGACTTTCGGGATGTAAATCTCTTCGACTTCCTCGAAGTTCCTTGCGAACTTTTCGATGCTTCCGGCTTCGATCATCATGTCGAGTTCGCGGGTGATGTTGCGTTCGAATTCCTTGACCAGGTTGACCGCTCCGATCACCCTTCCGATTTCGAAGGACCTTTCCACCCTTTCTGCAAGGAAATACATGACCCGCAGATCTTCTTCGATCCTGCGGTCGATTCCCGGCCGAATGATTTTGACCGCCACCTTTTCGCCGGAATGGAGTACGGCGATGTGGACCTGGCCGACGGAAGCGGCTGCGAGGCATTTTTCTTCGAACTGAGAGAATATCGCCGGTAGCGGACGTTTTACTTCCCGCTCGATTACCGCTTTTACTTCCTCGAAAGGAACCGGGGGGACCATGTCCTGGAGCTTTTTGAACTCAGCGATATAGCCGGGCGGGAAGAGGTCGGCGCGGGTGCTCATGAGTTGGCCCAGTTTGACGAAGCTGGGGCCGAGTTCTTCCAGGATGAGCCGTATCCGGCGGGGAGAAGGGAGGGCGTATCGGAGGAACGACTCACCCTCCGAGTCCGCGGGCTGCTTTCTCTTTCCGTTCACGAGCCTTTCGACCAGGTCGCCGAGCCCGTGCCTGAAGAGGACTGCCGAAATCACGCCGAAACGTCTTATTCCTTTGAGCCCTTGAATGCCTCTGGAGAGTTTCATTTATTCCCCTTGGACCAATGAGATGGAGCGGAAAGCGGCGCGCCGGGACGGCCTTCCGTCTCGACCCGGGAAGCCCCGAGTCTGTTCGCCTGAGCCCGATCAGTCGGGGAAAAGGTAAGCAAGCGAAGCCCTAAATATAGCCTATCCCGGATTTTTCACAAAGCAATTGCGGAAGCGGCGTACCCCATGCCCGGAATCGTTTCTCTGAAAAATCGACTATTCTCGAGTCCGGATGTGGAACACGCTCCGTACGTTGGCTGTTGTCCGTTCCGCTACTTTTTCAAACGGTTCCGCCCGGAGTTCCGCCACCTTGCGCGCGGTGTGCAGCACGTAAGCCGGTTCGTTCGGTTTTCCCCTGAAGGGCACGGGAGCAAGGTAAGGTGAGTCGGTCTCGACGAGCAGCCTATCCAGAGGAGCGCGCCTGACCGCGTCCTGCAATGACTCGGTTTTAGTGAATGTCACTACTCCGGGAATCGAGAGGTAAAAGCCCATGTCCAGGCATTTGCGGGCAATCTCCCAATCGCCCGAAAAGCAGTGCATCACGGAAACGGGCAAATTGGGCAGGAACTCCGGGATAATGCGGAAGAAGTCTTCCCAGGCGTCCCGGATATGGAAGACAACGGGCTTCCCTATCCTGCACGCCAATGCAAGCTGCTGCCTCATGCACTCTATTTGAATTTCCTTCGGCTTGAGGTTCCGGTAGTAATCGAGTCCGATTTCACCGACCGCAACGACTTTTTTTCTCGTCGCGATTGCTTCAAGCTCATGCATGGCTGCTTCGTCGGGAATGAAGGAATCGTGGGGATGGATCCCCGCTGAGGCGTAGATTGAGTCGTACTTCTCGGCAATAGCGACTGCCGTTCGGCTGCTCGGAATATCGATGCCGATTGTGATTATTGTGGAGACCCCTGCTTCTTGTGCTCGTCGGATAACTTCGGGAATGGAGTCGGCGAATTCGGGGAAATCCAGATGAGCGTGGGAATCGATTATTTCGGGTAAATCCGGCATGTTTACGTGTTTTTCTGCCTCCTGATCGGTCAAAATGAAAGTATTGGGCTTTTCGCTTGCCCGGTGCTGAATGCGAAACTATAATGCGACATTCCACTCAGAGACTACAACAAGATAATTATCAGGTTATGAGGCGAAAGAATATGAGTGTGTTCCGACTGGCCTTCGGGTCTGTGATTCTTCTTGCGGCTGTTTCCCTTACAGGTACTGCGCTTGCCGCAACTAAAGCTTACACGACTGATACACAGGAAGTGCCTTTGCATGCGACCAGCCGACAGAGCAGCAAGACCATCTTGTCGATCCCGCCCGCTTCCGAGGTTGAAGTCATCAGTTCGAGCGGCTGGGCACATGTGCGTTTCACGAAGCCGGACGGCCAGGTTCGTGACGGCTGGGTACAGAGTAAGTTCCTTGGTTCCAGACCCCCCGATTCGACGATCGCTAAAGAGTTGAACGCCGAAAACGCGGTATTGAAAGAGCAGTTGGGCACGCTCGACAATGAGAGGACCGGGCTTTCGCAGAGGGAAAAGGACCTTACGGAAAAACTCACGAAATTGAATGCCGCCTATGAGGAACTCAAAAACGGGTCTGCAAATTACGTGAAGCTCAAGACCGAGTTTGACTCTGCAAAGACGAGCCTTGCAAGCGCGCAGGAAAATATCCAGAACCTCATCCAGGAAAATGAGAGCCTGAAGCTGTCCCAGAGGATGCAATGGTTCGCTGCCGGTTCTTTTGTACTCCTTTTCGGATGGTTCCTGGGCTGGGCGACCGGCAGGCGAAACAAGAGAAAACGCGGCTATTATTATTGAGTTGCGGCAAATACCGAAGACATCCCGATAATTCCGGACAGACCGATTCGTGAAAGGCGGGCACGCAGAAAAGAGCGTGCTCGCCTTTTCTGCTTTTTGCAGAAAATCATCAACCACGAAGTTCCTGGAGCAGCATAGCCGCAACCAAAATACGAAAGGCAAAAGCTCTCAACCACGAAATACACGAAAGAAAACAATGGGATAAGATTGTAGTATGGGCACAATGCTTCATCGTGCCCATCGCCTTGCGCTCGGAACCAAACGATGGGTGACACGGGCAACGTGGTTTTGGTTGCCCGTGCCGCAGGCAAGAGGGACTGGTGCTTCTACGCGAAGCCTCTTGTCCTCCGGCCCCAGGCAACGTTAAAGCCTGTTGCCCGGGCCACCCGCCGCAACCAAAATATTAAAGGCAAAATCTCTCAACCACGAAATACACGAAAATCACGAAAGAAAACAACGGGATAAGGTCGTAGGATGGGTGAAGCGGAGAGGCTGTGTCGTCTGTCGATGAAAACCAGCCCAACCCCGGTCAGTTACGACGCGGTCTCGGAGCGTAACCCATCGTTCTTGGATGAGCCATAGGTACGAAAGTGCCGTTTTGCTCCCCTCAACATAATGGGAACGGAAGTTTCGTATTTCATAAAAGCAGGGCCGTCGGGAACCAAAATCCGGCCTTGGACGAGCATGAAACTTCGATCGCTATCAGGACGGGTATCAAAAGCAAAAAACCCGGAAGGAAAGAACCTTCCGGGTCGTTTTAGACTTTATGGCCGGCGGGCGCCGCAAATCAAAATCCCGCCGCTTATGAAGCCTCGCTCTGGGTGATCTTGTTGTATTCTTCCTTCAGGGTCTCTATCAGTTCCTTGACCGACATGATGCGATCGACGCGATGGGCGTTTTTGCCGGCGAAAGCGAACCCGCTCTGGAGTTTTCCCTTCTTCGCATTGGCAAGCGCAAGCGCGATGCAGTACGGGCTGTCGGTGCAGTTGCATGACGTGATGCAGTGGTAGGGGCATTTGAACGGCTTTTTGAGCCCTTCCTGTATGTTCGAAATGAACTCGTTCCTGATTGCCCTGCCCGGAAGCCCAACCGGGCTTTCGATGATGATCAGGTCTTCAGGCTTCGCGTTGACATATGCCTGCTTGAACCTGTCATCGGCATCGCATTCGTTCGTCGCGACGAACCGCGTGCCCATCTGAACACCCGACGCACCGAGGGAAAGATACTTGTGGATATCGGCTCCGGTGTAGATGCCCCCTGCGGCGATCACGGGGATTTTGACGCCATGTTCCTTTTCGAATGCTTCAACCGCTTCAACAACTTCGGGAATAATCTTTTCGAGCGCGTAAATCGGATCGTCGATCTGTTCGGAGCTGAAACCCAGGTGGCCTCCTGCCATCGGACCTTCAACTACGAAAGCATCAGGCAGCTTGTTGTAGCGGCCGAGCCATCTCTTGCAGATTATCCGTGCAGCCTTTGCGGACGATATGATCGGGACCAGCTTTGTCTTGACGCCTTCCTTCAGGTATTTCGGAAGATCAAGGGGAAGCCCTGCTCCGGAGAGGATGAGGTCGATCCCTTCAGCTATGGAAGTTTCGACCATGTCGGCAAAGTTGGTCAGTGCGACCATGATGTTAACGCCAAGAATGCCCTTGGTGGCCTTTTTAGCCTTTCTGATCTCCTCGCGTAAGATATTGATGCTGGCTTCGACATAGCTCACTTCGCGGTCCGAACTGAGTACGCCGATACCGGCAGTAGCAATGACGCCGATTCCTCCCTGGTCGGCTACCGCAGAAGCCAGACCGGAAAGCGAGACCCCTATTCCCATTCCACCCTGGATAATGGGAATATCAGCTATTACATCTCCGATTTTAAGTTTGGGAAACGTCAACAATAAGCTCCACGTTTTTAATGGGGTTGGGTGCGACGGATAATCGCAGAATTATTATTTTTAGGCAAGCCCCAATAAGGCATTTTCGAAGAATGAAATCCATATTTAGGTCGAATAATTGACTTTGTGGCCCGGAGAATCATAAGTCACG
This sequence comes from Pseudomonadota bacterium, assembly GCA_023416335.1. The sequence continues at coordinate 65,345 of JAEZHY010000113.1, forward strand.
TTATATTTTAGACTTTTGCGGACCATAAGGCTTCAACTTTTTTCGCCGTCCAGGGATTTTTGATTCCTTTTACTACGGGAAATAAGCATCGCAGCCTGGCATGAGTCCAAGCCGAGGGCATGTGTGTTCCTCCTTATGGCACAATAGATGCTTTCCCGATAGAGAAAGTTTTAGGGATGCGACCTTTCCGGCACTGCCGGCCTGAATGGCCTGCTGCTTGTCGTTGCGACGGATTCGTTCTTTTCCTGCTCATGCATCGCCAAAGTGCTGCTGCAGCCGATTCCAGGCCTTCCGGGGATGTTAAGCGATATCGATAATCCCGTTGGCGGGTGATTTAACAGGAAAATGTCCCCCTCCGTCATCCCGGCCGAGCTTGTGCCGGGAACCAGGGTATTCAATGCCGTGAATTCGGATTAATGGCACCAATGGCCCGGACTCCGATTTTCACCCATTTACGGTTCCAGGCCGGCACGGTCGGGAAACCGTGCCTC
>JAEZHY010000224.1 GCA_023416335.1 Pseudomonadota bacterium
GAATTCGTGGGTGCATTCGGCTGAACCCGAACGCGCAACGGAAAAGGCAATGGACCTCGTCCGGATGGCTGTTGCCAAGGTCGGTCTGCTCTCACCGCTGCCGGAAATTGCGGTTAAGGTCAACCGGACGGCACTGGTAATAGGCGGCGGCGTTGCCGGAATGATTTCCGCGCTGGAACTGGCCGATCACGGTTTCCCGGTGCACCTGGTGGAAAAGAGCAACCTGCTTGGCGGCCAGGCGAGGCATTTGAATCTCACCTGGAGAGGCGAGCCCATCGAACCCGCACTGCAGGAGATGGATGCCCGGGTCAGGAGCAACCCTCTGATAACTCTTCACCTCGAATCCTCCGTTACGGCTGCTGAAGGTTTTGTCGGCAACTTCCGGTCCACCATTGTGAGGGGTGCGGTTTCGGATACGGTCGAGCACGGTGTGACGGTAATCGCAACGGGCGGCCGGGCCCATGTTCCCGACGAGTACAGCTTCGGAACATCGGACCGGGTCTTTACCGCGATCGAGTTTGACAAGCTGCATTCGATGGGCGACCGTCGCATCCATGAAGCGGGGACATACGTGTTCATCCAGTGTGTTGGGTCCCGAAACGAAGACCGTATGTATTGCTCGAAAGTTTGCTGCACGCATTCGGTGCAGGCTGCAATCGAACTGAAGGAGGAAAATCCCAAACGCGAAGTCTTTATCCTCTACCGTGACATGAGGACATACGGTGAGAGGGAGGAACTGTTCCGGAAAGCCAGGGAAAAGGGCGTAGTCTTCATAAACTACGACATGCACGAAAAGCCACGGGTCAACCCGGTGGATTCCAGGCATCTCGAAGTGGGCGTGTGGGACCATATACTGCATGAACCGTTGAGGATCGTTGCAGACATCGTGGTTCTTGCGACGGCAATCATCCCGAACGAAGCAAACGAAGAACTCAGCAGGATCTACAAACTGTCGATGGATTCCGACGGGTTCCTGCAGGAAGCTCATGCCAAGCTGAGACCGGTTGATTTTGCCGCGGACGGCATCTTTATGGCCGGCCTGGCCCACTACCCGAAGCCGCTCGATGAGGCCGTGACGCAGGCGAAGGCCGCAGCCGGGCGTGCCATAACGGTCCTGGCAAACGAGAACATAAACCTGGAACCGATCAAGGCGAATGTTGTCGAGGCAAACTGCGACGGGTGCGCATTCTGCGTGGATGTCTGCCCGTTTAAGGCAATCAGCCTTATCAGCGCTCCGGACGAAAAAGGAAGGACGGCTTCGCGTATCCAGGTTAATTCCGCTCAGTGTAAGGGATGCGGCCTCTGCCAGGCGACCTGTCCGAAAGACGGGGTCTATGTAGCCGGATTTTCGCTCGAGCAGATTTCGGCTCAGCTTGAGGCAGCGCTGTCAATATAACCCTGGAAATTGAAGATATCTTCGATCGAGGAGAATGATAGATGTCATTCGAACCCAAAATAATCGGTTTTACATGCAACTGGTGTACGTATGCCGCTGCAGACCTTGCTGGTGTATCGCGCATGCAGTATCCCCCAAACATTCGGCTTGTCAGGGTTATGTGCTCGGGCATGGTACACCCCAAACTCGTGAGCCGGGCGTTCGACCTCGGGGCCGATGCGGTCATGGTGATGGGGTGACACCTCGGTGAATGCCATTACCAGGATGGTAATTACAAAGCCCAGGCCCGGTCGGCAGTATTTGAGCAGATCGTTGAATCTCTCGGATTGGAGAAGGAAAGGTTCCGGATTGTCTGGTGCTCTTCCGCGGAAGCCGACCGCTTCGTCGAAGCCGTCACCAACATGACCGAGACGGTCCGGGAACTCGGTCCTTCCCCCCTCAACCCTGCCGTTCGGCAGGCAGTCGCTTCATAGGGGAGGCTCATCATGGCAGTAAAAGTTGCTCAGGAAGGCCTCAACGCCTGCTGTGGCTGTGAGATTTCGATCGTGGATATGGGCGAGCGCCTGCTTGACGTGCTCGGTCTGATAGAGTTCGTGCACAGTCCGGTGCTTATGGATCACAAATATTTCGGACAGACAGGAAACGGAAAGCATCTGGAAATACCCGAGGCCGTTGTAGGTATTGTCAGCGGCGGATTGCAAAACGAGGAGCACCTGGAGGTACTGCAGGAAATGCGCAGGAAATGCCAGGTAATAATCGCGCTCGGCACCTGCGCGACACACGGCGGTATCCCAGCGCTGGCAAACTCCTATACAAACGGCGAGATTCTGGATCGCTACTACTCAACACAAACGACGGATAAGCCGAACGCAGTGCCGAATGACGGAATCCCTGAACTGCTCCCCGTGTGCAGCGCTTTGGATGAACACATAAAGGTCGATGTATATCTGCCCGGCTGCCCCCCGCATCCTGACCAGGTATTTGCCGCCCTTTCAGCGCTCCTCGAGGGGAAGCCGCTCGAATTGCCGACGAAAAGCGTATGCGATCTCTGCCCGACCAGGCGTGACGGGAAAGGGCAAGTGAAGCAGTTGCGCCGCTTTCTGCAGCCGCCGGAACATAATGCTCCGGACGAGCCCCTGGATAAAATGCGATGCATCATGGAACAGGGAATGCTCTGCATGGGTTCGGTCACAAGAGCGGGGTGCGGCGGCGATAAACAGACACCGCGGTGCATATCCGCGAGGGTTCCCTGCCGGGGATGCTACGGGCCCGTCCGGGAGAAGGGCAATCAGCGCTTTGATATGCTCAATGCTCTCGCGTCGAATGGAATCGACATAACAAGTCTTCCGGAGAATGTTTCATTGCTCAGATTCTCCGGCGGGCACGGTCTGCTCCGACCGGTGAGCAAGAAGAAGGAGGCGTAAATTCATGTCGCAGACGATCAATATACAGCCCGTTTCTCGCATCGAAGGGCATGCGTCGATTTCCATACAATTGGACGACAGCGGGAATGTTCAGGACAGCAAGGTTCATATCATGTCTCTGCGCGGCTTCGAGAAGTTCGTGGAAGGAAAGCCCGCCGAGGAACTGCCGCGAATCGTCAACCGCATATGTGGAATCTGTCCGTGGCAGCATCATCTTGCGTCGAACAAGGCTGTCGACAGGTGTTTCGGGGTCACGCCGACCGGAGCCGGCCGTAAACTGCGGGAGTTGATGCAGGCCATTTCGCATTCGGAAGACAAGATTCTGCATTTCTATTTTCTCGCGGCCCCAGATTTCGTAATGGGTCCCGATGCCGAATACTCGACCCGGAATGTTATAGGAATCGCGAAGGCTGCTCCCGAACTTGCCCGCCGTGTTGTCCAGATGCGCTATATGGCAAAGATGATCCTCGAGCAGTTTGCGGGCAAGGCCATTCATCCGATGGCCGGTGTTGTCGGCGGCTTCTCGAGGGGCATGGTTGAAGCGGAGCGTCAGGATATTCTCGCGAAGATGAAAGAGATGCTGGATTTTGCGCTCTTCACCATCGACTTTGCCAAGAAGGATGTATTCCCGAAATACCTCGATGCCGTGCAGACGCTTGGGGTAATCAAGACAGGATTCATCGGAACGGTCGATGGGGATGGGGCGCTGAATCTCTATGACGGAAAAATCCGCCTGATGAAGCCTGATGGGACTTTCGTAGACTTCGACCCGCAGGATTACTCCGATTACCTGGGCGAACACGTCGAGCCGCACTCGTACGGCAAGATGCCTTATGCCCGTTGCTGGAATGAGGGCTTTTCCCTTGATGCCGAAAATCCCAGAGGGATCTATCGGGCCAATACGCTTGCCCGCATAAATGTTGCCGACAAAATGGCCACTCCTAAGGCGCAGGCGGAGCTGGAGGAATTCCGGGAAAAATTCGGCCGTCCCGCGCAGTATACGCTGCTTCACCACTGGGCAAGGCTGATTGAAGAGGTGTATGCCTGCGAGCACGCAATCGAGCTTCTTGAAGATCCCGAAATAATCGATCCGGCGGTAAGAGCCAAAGTCGAGCCGAAAGCAGGAAGAGGGGTGGGCTGTGTCGAGGCGCCTCGCGGTACTCTTATTCACGAGTACACGACGGACGAGAACGGGCTGATAACGAGTGCGAACCTGATAGTCGGCACCACCCACAACATCGGGCCGATCAATATGAGTGTCGATCAGGCTGCGCGCATGCTGATCAAGGACGGTGTCGTCGATGAGGGTATCCTCAACAAAATAGAGATGGCCGTCCGCGCCTACGACCCCTGAATGTCCTGTGCCACACACCGCCTGGATGGCGGTAGCTCCATTTCGGTTACGATCAGGGATTCGAAGGGCGAGATCATGAAGCAATGAAAGCCTGCAACCTCGAAGAGTGGAGGTAGCTATGGACAAGGAAAAAGAGTTGAAGAAAAAGGGGATTAAGGCCGAAGCCGTGGATACAGCCTGCGGAAAAATTCCTCATATGACAGTCGATCAGCTGGCAGCAAGGCTCAGCATCGAAAGCCGGGAGTTGCGCTGCCCCGCGTGCGGAAGGGTCCATCTCACGGATGACGATGTCAAAAGGGCGGAGGACCTCCTGCTGAGCGATACGGAGCGTTTTCGGGAGATAAAGACCCAGGTGGAAGGCAGCCCACCGAAGCCCGCAAAGAAGTGACTTGAATAGTCAATTTGCCTGCAAGGAGCGTATATGTTGGTCAAAGAGTGGATGAGCTCGACCGTAATCACCATTGCGCCGGAGGCTTCAATCGGCGAAGCAGTTGAACTCATGGAGGCGCATGACATCAGCCTCCTCCCGGTTGTCAGGGATGAAAAGCTGGTTGGAACTGTAACGAATGTGGACCTCAAACCCTTTTCTCCGTCATCTCCCGCATCCGGCGGAAACTCATTCTGGGGTTCCCTGATGATCTCCCGGGTAAAAGTGGAGGACATCATGTCGAGGGCCCCCGTGACAATGCCGTTGGAGTTTACGGTTGAGGAGGCGGCGGACGTACTGTTCAAAAACAAGGTGTCCGGGGTCGCTGTCGTGGATGCACAAAACCGGATAGTCGGAGTGATGACTCAAACGGATATCAACCGGGTGCTGGTATCTGTGACGGGGCTGTGGAAAGGGGGCATCGTTTTCGGGTTTCTGCTGGAAGACACCCCGGGTTCGATCAAAGCTTTAACAGATATCATGAGGGCCTACGGCGGGCGGCTTGCAAGTATTCTGTCCGCATACGAGCGGGCGCCGAAGGGTTTCCGGAGAGTTCATATCCGGGTTCGCGGACTGGATCGGGCGAAAGTAACGAGCCTCGAAAAGGATCTGCGTGAAAAAGCCGTACTTCTGTATCGCATAGATCAGCGGGAAAACACACGGCAGATGTATCCCAATCCGGAACCGACGGGAAGCGCCGCGCGAAAGTAGCGTCCCGAGTCTGCCCGGCAGGCAGAAAGTGTGAAGTATTTTGTACCTGGAGGCCGCAGCATTGAACTGCGGCCTTTTCTTTTACATGGACTGTGATATTGAATAGATGCGACAGGGCCGGGACACATTTTCAGATATGTCTAAATTTCTGCTGCGTTGACTAAGGTCGATTCGTCTGAATGTTTCGGCATCTCAATCGGTCCTGTAAGCAAAGGCACGGTCGGGGCGTTTGTCGGATAAGGGAAAAGGCTGTTCAGGGGAACCGATACTTGATGGAATGCAGGCTCGACTACAAGGAAATTCTGGACAGTTCCGGAATCGGAATGCTCGCGGTAAATCATTCCGGAGTTGTCGTCTACGTGAACGAGGCGGCTTCTTCGCTGCTGGGGTATATCCCTGACGAACGAGCGGACGCTGCCCGGATCTCCGATATCCTTCCGGAAGCCTGGCCCGTCGTTGAAGAATGTATCCGGAAAGGGACCGATCGTCGTGATCTGAGATTCATGCGCGGAAATGTCGGTCTTGCCGTGCGGGTGACTTTGATCGGCCCTTGTGATGCGCCCCGTGGTGCGGTTTGCTGCATCAGGACCTCCAGCGGTGGGGAGGTGGAGTCGTTCAAAGCGCTGAACACGCAACTCAACGCAATTTTCGAGTCCTCCTCGGACGGAATCTGGGTCTGTGACGGCGCGGGAAAGGTACTAAGCATCAATACCGCTTCCGAGAAACTCAACGGCGTATCCGCCCGAAATATGGTTGGAAGGCAAATATCCGAAATCATGATGGAAGGCTGGTTTGACCGATCCGTCACGCTCGAGGTTCTTGAAACGTTCAGGCAGGTCAGCATCGTTCAGCATATCCGAAAAACCGGAAAAGTGCTTCTCGTTACCGGGACCCCCGTTCTTGATGAAAAGGGCACCATTTCGATGGTGGTTGTAAATGAGCGCGACATTACGAAGCTCAACCTCATCAGGGAACAACTCGAACAAAGCCGCATGGTGACCGAGAAGTACCGGGATGAACTGGCTGGACTGTCGGTCCTGGAACTCGAAAAGCAGGAAATAATCGCCGAGAACGAAGAGATGCGCAAAGTCGTGATGGCCGCTCTGAAGCTAGCGCAGTTGGGGGCGTCCAATATTCTTCTTCTCGGAGAATCCGGGACCGGTAAAGGCCTGCTTGCCAAGTTCATTCATAAAAACGGGAGACGGAGCAGCAAGCCTTTTATCCAGATCAACTGTGCCGCCCTGCCCGAGACTCTGCTCGAAGCCGAATTGTTCGGGTATGAAAAGGGAGCTTTTACGGGTGCCCGCGCGGGCGGGAAAGCCGGGCTTTTCGAACTGGCTCACGAGGGGACGCTCTTTCTGGATGAAATCGGGGACCTGCCCCTTTCGCTCCAGGCTAAGCTTCTGAAATACCTGGATGACTTCGAGGTGATGCGCCTGGGAAGCCTGAAAGGAATCAAGGTCGATTGCAGTGTTGTTGCCGCAACCAACCAGGATCTGGAAAAACTTACGAAAGAGGGCGGGTTCAGGAGGGATCTGCTGTACAGGTTGAATACATTTACAATCCGAATCCCCCCGTTGCGCGAGCGTGCAGAGGACATCTTCGAACTTACGCATCACTTTTTGCACAAGTACAATCGCGCGTACAACATGAAGAAAAGGATTTCGCAGCAGGCGCTGGAATTGCTTCAGTCACATGCTTTCCCGGGCAATGTGCGTGAACTCAAGAGCATAATCAAAAGGGCGGTTTTCCTCAGTGATAAGGATACGTTGGACGAGTCGTTGATGGAAACGTCCGGGACGCGTCGAGAACGCGTTGAGTCCGGACCGAACCGGGCGGGATTGTCCGAAGCAGTCAATGATGCGGAGCGTGAAACACTGGAGCAAGCCGTTTCGCTTTGCCGGACGACAAGAGAGCTTGCCCGGTACCTGGGCGTGAGCCAACCCACAGCTGTACGGAAGCTCAAGAAATATGGTTTCGGGCGTCTTGATTCAGGAGTGAATCAAAAAAGGCTGTAATCATTTAGCGGTAGAAAGGTTTGGATTTGTCAGGCAATGATTCACGTATGAATCGTATCCTGAATCATTGCCTGACAAAGACCTCTATAAAATGCCGATTCAGTTCTGAATCGGCAGTCGCACCCCCTCCGCTCGTCGCTTCATCGTAACTTGCCGTAATAACATCATATTCGCATACATTCATCACCTGGCATGCACGTTGCTCTTATAACTCCGCACGGACACTATTACTACATTCACAAGCAGGAGCTACTATGAACAGTGCAGATCTCAAAAAATTGCGGGACACCTATGTGCCGCAGGGTCCGGTCAATCTCACTCCGTTTTTTGCCAAAACCGCCAAGGGCGCTGTTGTTTATGACGAGGAAGGTCGTGAAATCATCGACTTTGCCGGCGGCATCGGCGTTATGAATGTCGGCCACAGCCATCCCAAGGTCGTTGCCGCGATAAAGAATCAGGCAGATAAATTCACGCACACGTGCTTCCATGTGATGATGTATGCGGAATACATCAAGCTTGCGGAGAAAGTATGCGGCCTGGTTCCCGGCGATTTCCCCAAAATGGCGATTTTTGCAAACAGCGGTGCGGAAGCGGTCGAAAACGCCGTCAAAGTTGCAAGGCATTACACTAAAAGAGCGGGTGTGATCACTTTCCAGAATGCGTTCCACGGCCGTACTTACATGACGATGACCCTGACCAGCAAGGTAAAGCCGTACAAATTCGGATTCGGTCCTTTCATGTCGGATGTCTACCGTATGCCGTATGCCTATTGCTATCGGTGTCCTTTCGGGCTGAAGTATCCCGAGTGCAACACGGCCTGTGCGGATCATCTGAATGACTTCTTCGTCGGGAACGTCGCGGCCGAGAATTGTGCAGCCTTACTTGTAGAGCCAGTTCAGGGCGAAGGTGGATTCATTACTCCTCCGCCGGAATACTTCCCCAAGCTTCTCAAGATTTGCCGTGACAACGGCATCGTTTTCATCGCCGATGAAATCCAGAGCGGGATCGGTCGGACCGGAAAGATGCTTGCCATAGATCACTTCGGAATCGAACCGGATCTGGTCACCATGGCAAAGAGTCTTGCAGGCGGCATGCCTTTGAGCACGGTTGTCGGTCGCGCCGAGATGATGAATTCGCCTCAGGCCGGAGGTCTCGGCGGAACGTACGGCGGAAATCCGGTCTGCTGTGCCGCAGCACTTGCCGTACTCGAGGTGTTTGAGGAAGAAAACCTGCTCAAGAGATCGGAAAACCTTGGAATCAAGCTCAGGGCTCGCTTCGAAGAATTCAAGAAGAAGTACGAGATCGTGGGCGACGTGCGGGGTCTCGGCCCGATGCTTGCCCTGGAACTGGTAAGGGATCGTGAGACCAAGGAGCCTGCGAACACGGAGACAAAGGCGTTCGCCAAGTTCTGCTACGAAAAAGGTTTGGTGATCCTGACCTGCGGTAATTTCGGAAACGTTATCAGGACACTTATGCCTCTGGTAATTACCGACGAGCAACTCGAAAGAGGACTTTCGATCATGGAGGAGGGACTTGCCGGTCTCTCGAAATGACATGAAGAAAGCGGATTTCGCATCGTCCACTTTCGAGAAGATCAAGCAGGATTTCGATCCTGCGTTCAGTTACATCATCTTCGAAAGGACCGGGCCGGCGGGTAGAACGCTTCTGCTGGAAATCTTCGAAACCTTGAATCGTCTCGATACGCCGATTCTCGATCTGAAGACCTTTTACGACATCAGCAGAGGGAAGATGCTCCTGGTTGCGAAATTCGAAGCAGGCCGCACCGATGGAATTATGGAGGAGATCATCGGCGCCGGCCTGCCAAAGGATGTGATTTTTTACGGCTACGGCAGTTCCCATTCCGGGTGAGTCGCCCGGAGGTTGTCTTTTTGGGGTATAGGCGGGTTGGCTTAAGCTACGAGAACTCAATCAGAGGAGAAGTTACATGGAAAAGAAAAAAGTCCTGGCATTACTAACAGCTCTCGCATTCCTTGTCATCCCGATGGCTGTCTCCCAGGTGACGGCTGCCGATAAGGTGGTGAAAGTCGGCAACATCGAACCGCTCTCCGGTCCGTCAGCAGCGGTCGGACAGCAGGGAAAATATGCCCGCGATATGGCAATTGAAGAAATCAATGCCGCGGGCGGTATCAAGTCTCTCGGGGGCGCAAAGATCGAGATGGTCTACGCGGACTCCGAGTCCAAGCCGGAGAAAGGTGTTGCCGAAGCCGAGCGTTTGATCAACACGGAAAAAGTCAATGTGCTCACAGGCTGCTGGAACTCTGCAGTAACGTACCCTGTCACGGCTGTAGCCGAAAGGTACAGCATCCCCTTCATCGTTCCGGTGTCTGTTGCCGACAAGATCACCGAGCAGGGCTTCAAGTACACCTTCCGGATCGCCGCGAAGGATAGCTGGTGGGTTCGCGATCAGTTCAGCTTCCTGAAGGACATGCAGAAGGAATTCAACACAAAAATCGAAACGCTGGCCTTCGTGTATGAAAATGGCGACTGGGGCAAGGGCTTTGCGAAAAGCTGGAAGGAATTTGCCGAAAAGGGCGGCTACAAGGTCGTGCTCGATGAGCCCTATCCCTCGACGGCTACCGATCTCAGCCCTGTTGTAACCAAAATCAAACGTGCCAATCCGGATGTTCTGCTTCTCGTTTCCAATGCTGCAGACGCAATCCTTCTCACCAACACCCTGGCCGAGTACAAGGTGACCCCGAAGGCGATCGTGGCCAGCGGCGGAGGCCATGCGGATCCTTCCTTCCTTAAGGCGGTCGCCAAAAACGGTCAGTTCCTGTTCGACATAGTCGAGTGGGAAACCGACGTCAACAAGCCGAATGCCAAGCAGATCAATGACAAGTTCAAGGCCAAGTACGGTTACAACCTCGCCGGTGAGTCCGTTGACGCATACATTGCGATGTACGTCCTGGCCGATGCTCTGGAAAGGGCAGGTTCGCTCGATCCGAAAGCTATCCGCGATGCTCTTGCCAAGACGAACCTGAAGACCGGTCCGGCAATGATCGCCGCCTATGACGCCATCGAATTCGACGAAACCGGACAGAACAAGCATGCCGCCCCCTGTATCGTTCAGATCAACGATGCCGGACAGGGACTGGAACGGCTCACGGTATGGCCGAAAGATGCACGGCACGCCGGCTACACGCCTGTGTTCCCGATGCCCAAGAAGTAATTCGGAGCTTTGCATTCAGAACAGGGGGGCGTCTGCCCCCTGTTTAAAACCTGCCGGCACGGAGTCTGGAGATTTTTTTATGCTCGGCTTATTTGAAGACTCGATAAACGGAATCCTCATGGGTTCCATTTACGGCCTTACGGCACTCGGCCTGACACTCATATTCGGCGTGCTGAAGGTTATCAATTTTGCACATGGCTCTCTTCTCATGGTCGCAATGTACGCGGCCTTCTGGGCGGTGACGCTTACCGGTGTTCATCCTTACCTGGCTCTGGTCGTCGTTGTCCCGTTCATGTACTTTTTCGGCTACTATCTGCAGGATTTCATCATAAAGCCGATCTTCAAGGCGGAAAGGGACGTTCGCGAACCCGTCACGGTTATTATTGTGACAACGGGTGTCTGGTATATCCTCGACAACCTGTCCCTGCTGCTTTTCGGCCCGCAGTATCGCGCTTTGCAGTCAAATCCGCTTCGCGGCAAGATGCTCGAATTTGGCGGAATGATGGTTTCCATTCCGAAACTTTGGGGTTTTGTCGCCGCCATGGCTGTCGCGGCCGCAATTTATCTGTTCTTCCAGAAATCGAGAATGGGGCGGGCGATCCGGGCAACCAGTCTGGACCGGGATGCTGCAAGCCTCATGGGCATCAGCCAGTACAAGATCTACAATATCGCCTTCGGCATCGGAACGGCCATCGCGGGGGTGGCAGGAGTTGTCCTCGTGCCGTTCTATAATGTCTTTCCATCGGTCGGAGTGCTTTTTGACATCAAGGCGTACATCATAGTCGTTCTTGGCGGGCTTGGCAGCATCTGGGGCGCAATGATTGGAGGAATTATAGTCGGCCTGATCGAATCGGTCGGTCCGCAGTTTATGACCGCGACCTGGACAGAGGCTATCGTTTACGGGCTTTTTCTGCTGGTCCTTTTTGTCAAGCCTTCCGGACTGTTCGGTTTAAAACAGGATTGGTAGCGCAATAAAGACTGGATTTCTAAATGACGCGAAATAATGTCCAAATTTCCGCTCTCGTTCTGGCTGCCCTTGTGGCTTTCGGATTGCCGCTTGTGGTCCAGAGCCCGACATACCTCCACATACTGATTCTTCTGTATCTGTATGCCTATCTCACTTCGAGCTGGAACCTCGTCGGCGGATTTGCCGGAGTACTTCCGCTCGGGCATGCGGTATTTGTCGGGATCGGCGCTTATACTTCGACGATTCTGTACCTTCAGTACGGGGTAAGTCCATGGATCGGCATGATCGCAGGCGGATTGATTTCGGTCGTCGTGGGCGTACTGATCGGGCTTCCGACTTTCAAAATGCGGGGTGCTTACTTCGCTTTGGCTACCATAGCCTTCGGTGAAGGCATTCGGGTTATGCTCGAAAACATCGACTACATAGGTCCTTTGAACATCAATGGACCGCGCGGCCTCCAGATCCCTCCGCTAAAGACCGGTCTGGTTAACCTGATGTTTGCGAGCAAGGTGCCGTACTACTACATAATCCTTGTCATGCTCATAGCCGTTCTGTGCTTCACCTGGTTTATTTCACGGCGCAAACTTGGATACTATTTGAATGCGGGCGGCGAAGAACCGGAAGCTGCAATGGCACTTGGAGTGAATGTCGCCCGGTGCAAGCTGGTTGCCATGGCGTTCAGTTCATTTCTGACTGCTCTGGCCGGGACCTTCTGGGCACAGCTCACTCTCTTTATTCATCCCAAGAGTGTTATGTCACTCGACCTTTCCTTTGAAATTGCCTTCATCGCGCTGATCGGCGGCCGCGGATCCATCGCCGGCCCGGTATTGGGTGCTCTTCTCCTGCGTCCCGTGAGCGACTTTTCGCGCATTTACTTCGGGGACAAACTGCCGGGACTTCACCTCATTATTTTCGGGGTCGTTTTGGTCCTGGTTATGATCTTCCAGCCACGCGGTCTGCAGGAACCTCTGACGAAAGCTTTCAACCGGCTTTTGGACAAGCTAAGCTCGCGCCCGGAGCGCCGAGTTCTGGAAAGTGCCTGAGAATATGAAAATGCTCGAAGTAAATCATTTGGCGATGGATTTCGGGGGCCTCAGGGCGGTCGACAACCTGAGCTTTACGATAGACGAGGGCGAGATACTGGGATTGATCGGCCCTAACGGAGCCGGTAAATCGACCGTCTTCAACTGCATTGCGGGAGTCCATCCTCCGACCGAGGGAGATGTCTTCTTCGCGGGGGAGAAAATCAACCGTGAAAAACCCTGGAATCTCTGCAAGAAAGGTCTGGCGCGGACCTTTCAGATCGTGAAGCCCTTTTCCACACGGACGGTACTATACAACGTCATGGTCGGGAGCTTTGCTCTGACCGACAGTCCGCATGAAGCAAGGGAAAAGGCGATAGAGATCCTCAAATTCCTGCAGCTTGACAGCAAAAGGGATGCGCTTGCAGGCACTCTCACCATCCCGGACAGAAAGCGGTTGGAGATTGCCAGGGCCCTTGCGACAAATCCCAGGCTGCTGTTGCTGGACGAGGTAATGGCAGGCCTCAGGCCTACAGAGGTGGACGAAGTCGTGGATATCATCCGCAAGCTGCGGGACGAACGCGGCATCACGATCCTTTTGATCGAACACATTATGCGTGCCATCATGGCCCTGTCCGACAATATGATCGTTATCCATTTCGGCAGGAAGATCGCCGAGGGGATGCCCGCTCAGGTTGCTTCGGACCCGCAAGTTATAAAGGCTTACCTGGGGGATGAATATGTCATTTCTGGAAATTAACGGCCTTAATGTCCAATATGGCGATGTGCAGGTCATATTCGACCTCTCGTTGAAAATCAACCAGGGAGAAGTCGTTAGTATCATCGGCGGCAACGGGGCCGGCAAGTCAACCCTGCTTCGCACGCTTTCAGGCCTTCTGCATCCGTCGGGAGGAGAGATTCTCTTCGAGAATGCTCACTTGGAAAAGTTGCCGCCTGAAGGCATTGTCGAGAAGGGAATTGTGCACGTCCCCGAAGGGCGCAGGCTTTTCAAACTCATGACCGTCCTGGACAACCTCATAATCGGCGCATATAACAGCCGGGCCGATCAACAGAAGAATGCGACGCTCGATGAAGTCTACGAGCTTTTCCCCTGGGTCAGGGAAAGGGCGGGACAGCTTGCGATGACCCTGTCCGGTGGGGAACAGCAAATGGTCGCCATCGGCAGAGGGCTGATGGCCCGGCCAAAGCTCCTTATGCTCGACGAGCCATCGCTGGGTCTTTCCCCGCTTCTTACCAAAGTGATCTTCGAAGCTGTAAAGAAGATCGCGGAGCAGGGGACCACGGTTCTGCTGGTCGAGCAGGACGTCAAGAATTCACTCGCACTGAGCGATCGCGCCTATGTAATGGAAAACGGCAGGATCGCGATGGAAGGCGCTGCCGCAGCACTGTTGGCCGATCCTCATATTAAGAAAGCTTACCTGGGCATTTAGCGATTTCGCTTTTCTGCCGGCGTTAACACTGTTGTTTCTGGAGCAAAAATGCACGGCTATTACGGACGCATCCTGGTCGTCGATTTGAGTAAACGGACCTTCGAAATAGAACCCGTCGGGGACGAGATCCTCTCATCCTGCATAGGTGGAAAGGGCCTGGCGACCCGCATCCTCCTGGACAGGAATCCTCCCGGAGTCGATCCTCTTTCCGGAGAAAATCATCTCGTATTTGCAACCGGGCCCGTCACCCAGAGCAGGGTTTGGGGATCGAGCCGGTATGGGGTCTACAGCAAATCGCCTCTGACCGGATTCTATGTTGAATCCTATTCGGGCGGAAGGGTCCCTGAAGCAATCGATTCGGCGGGGTTCGATGCGATTGTTTTCAAAGGGAAAGGCGAGAAACCCACCGTTGCAAGCGTGCACCCGGACGGGGTCGAGTTTTTCGATGCGGGTGATCTTTGGGGGGCCGATACATACCTTGCCGAATCGGAAGCAGTATCCCGCTTTGCCGTCGCAGGCAAAGACTATCGCAAACCCGGGGCGGTTGTGATCGGGCCTGCCGGTGAAAAAATGCTGCGGTTTGCCGTTATCGAGAACGACAAATGGCGATCGGCAGGAAGAGGCGGCGTGGGGGCTGTGATGGGCTCCAAGCTGCTCAAGGCTGTTGTTTTTCAGGGCGATCGCAAACGTTCCATTGCGGACCCTGCCGGTTTGGCGGAATATGCAAAAGCCTTCTCCAAGGCCGGGGTCGAGAATGCGGGAGTAAAAGCATATAAAGCGCTCGGAACGACCATGATGGTCGCCGTCATGAACAAGGCGAATGCTTTTCCCACAGAGTATTGGAAATCGGGTACATGCGATCATTGGGAAAAAATAAGCGGTCAGCGCTTTCATGAAAACAACGAAGTAAAGGCGAACGCATGCGCGAAATGCTTCATGGCCTGCGGGCGCCTGGCAACGATCCAAAAAGGACGGCATGAGGGGCTGGTGATAGAAGGCCCCGAGTACGAGACAATTTACGCATTCGGCGGATTGTGCCTCATAGACGAGATAGAGGAGATAGCCTATCTCAACGATATTTGCGATCGTCTCGGAATGGACACGATTACGGCCGGAAATCTGTGTGCTTTTACGATTGAGGCCGTGAAGATGGGACGAGTCGAGTACGATGTCGATTACGGCAATGCGGACAAGGTAGCAAAGCTGTTGGAAGACATCGCAAACAGGCGCGGAATCGGAGACATCCTTGCAAACGGCATAAAGTACGCCGCAAAAGAGTGGGAACTGGAAGATATAGCCGTCCATGTGAAGGGGATGGAACCCGCAGGATACGATCCCCGCACACTGAAGGGCATGGGGCTCGCTTACGGTACCTCGGACCGGGGCGCCTGCCATTTGAGGACCACCTTCTACAAGCCTGAACTGTCAGGCATGATTGCTCCTGACGCAGTGGAGGGCAAAGCCGAATTGCTCATTCACTTCGAGGACCGGCTTACGATATTCGATACCCTGATTCTGTGCAGGTTCTACCGCGATCTGTACACTTGGGAGGAACTTGAGAAAGTCCTTGCGCTGATAACCGGGTTGTCTGTTTCCAGGGAAACGCTCAGAGAGATAGCGGCGAACATTTCGACGATGACCAGGAAATTCAATCTGCGTGAAGGCCTGCGCCCCGAAGACGACCGCCTTCCGTCACGTTTGCACCGGGAGGCCTTGCCAACCGGACATTCGCTCGGCAAAGAAGAAATGGACCGAATGCTAGCAGATTATTATCGGGCCCGCGGGTGGAGCAAAGAAGGTATCCCGAACAACAACGCCACTACAGGATGATGTATTTTGCGACGAAAAGACAAAGAGATCACCGATTTTACGGTTATTGAAGACGTGCTGGAGAAAGCCCTGGTGTGCCGCATCGCCTTGAACGGCGAAGATGGGCCGTATATCGTGCCGGTGAATTTCGGCTACCGCCCCGGTTTCATCTATGCCCACTCCGCACGCGAAGGCAAAAAAATCGATTTGATCCGCAGGGACGATCGTGTTTGCTTCGAAGTGGAAACAGATGTGTCGTTTACTCCCGGAAATTCGGGTCCGTGCAATTGGACCACGAAATACAGGAGCGTCATCGGATTCGGGAAAGCTTCATTAGTATCGGATCCGGATGAGAAGCTCGAGGCATTGCATATAATCTTGGGCCATTACTCGCCCGGAAAGTTTGAAATCCCGGCGAATGCCTGTGAAAAACTGGCAATCATCAAAATCGCAATTGATTCCATGACCGGAAAGATTTCGGGCTTTCCAAAGCAGTAATCGACGACAGGCACCCTGAAGTAAGTTGAAGCCATTCAAGGCCTATTGAGGTCTTGAATGGCTTTAACTTTCAGCGAGCCGGATAGTACCAGAAGCTTGTGGGGTTTCCGCCGCCTTCGTCCACTTCCAGTGCCGTACCTTGATAGCTGAATGAAATGGAAGCCGCGCTTGAGGGCAGGGGCAAAGCAGCCTGGAAGGAAACCGGGTCGAAATTGCCCCGATTGGTCGCGAGCGGCTGAGTCTGAATAACCCTTCCGCTGTCGTCCAAAATGAGTGCGCTCAGACGAAAATCACGGAGCAGTTGATAATTGTATGCGAGTGAATCCGCATAAACGATCCTTCCAGTAAGATCCAGCCTGCCCTGACCCCGCGCATAGGTAAAGTCGACGGTGATGTCCGGTCCTTTCCAGGTCACCGTGTTCCTGCCTTCCGAAATGGCAACACGTTCCTGAGCCGGTACGGCTTTGCCGACTTCAGAAAATGTTGCAGTTGTCTGACATCCGGCGAGGAATAGCGCAGCAACACCCAAAGCAACTACCGATAGGAATCTGATCTTCATGTTGAGTCTCCCCGTCAATATGAATTTGGAGAGATATTAAGCATCAGGAGGTACTTTCGGAATGGCTATCGATAAATCCGAGATAAAATCTTCAATTTAAGGGGTGCTCGGGGCTGTGTGCTTGTAATGTGCGGGCTGGATCGGAACGGTCGAACTCCATCTCGGAAGAAGGCGAAGGAAGCTTGCGGGGTGCTGCTTTTGCCCCTTTGTAGAGAGTGAAAAAGAACATGGGAACGAGAAGAGAGGCGGATATGAGCAGGCCGACAATACCCAGAAGCATTTCGCGCAGATAAAAAGTGACGGCGATATTGAATGCCAATACCGAAACGTAGAGAATCGGGCCGAGGAGCCTCAGCCAGGACAGTTGGCCGGCCGGCGGTGCGGCATCCGAGTGCGGGGACGGAATCCTGTCCAATAATTGTAAAGCACCCATAAGGACGAAGCCGACTATCAGCCATCCGCCGAAATTGCTCATCGGAATTCCGAAGTAGAAGCCTTCATAGCGATATCCGTAAATCTGGCCGAGAAACCAGCGTTCGCCAAGCAGGGCGACGGGGTCGATGATCACGTCGAGCATCACGAAAACGAATGCGCCCAGGATCAACACCTGCCAGGAGCGTCGAATGAGAGGGGTTTCCTGGACGGAAAGAGTGCCTGAAGAGACCGAGACCGGACTGAGGAGGAAAATGGCGAGCGAGTAGCTGCAGTAAGAAAGAAAAACATAGGAAAGGGAGTCCATGAAGGGAACGCCAAATACCCAGAGTTCCCTCCCTGCCGTGCTCTCTATGTAAAAATAATCGCCGTACGGAAATCCCCAATGAATAGAGGCGAATTCAGACATCCATGCCAGCATGTAGCCGACCGGGATGTATGCCAGGGTCCTCTTCCAGCCGATATGCCGGCATCCGGCAACGATGTACACGGCGAGAAAGGTGAATACATAAGGGCGCAGGAGAAGAGTACCCCAGAGAAGCTTCAATACCTCAGACATTCAGGTTCCACCTGATCATGCGAACGAGGTCCTTGAGTCCCATATTCAGAACGACAGTCGGTTCGTAGCCGCAATGCACCATGCACTGCGAACATCTCTGGTCCTCACCGGAAACATAATGATCCCAGTCGGTACACTCCATGAGTTCCTTGAAAGTCTTGAAGTGAGTGTCCGTAATCAGATAGCAGGGGGATTTCCACCCTTGTGAGTTACGTGTCGGATTTCCCCACGGCGTGCATTTCAGGGACTTCTGCCCGGTCAGAAAATCAAGGTAAAGGGGATTGCTGATGATGGGATAGCGATGTTCCCAGGTCCTGATTTCCTGGAATTTCTTGACAATCTCGTTCCGGGTCAGAAAAACATCCCGAATAACATCTTCATAGCTAAATCCGGGGGCAACGAGGATTCCATCAACTCCGGCGCCGGTGAGCTGTTCGAACAATCTCGCGATATCCGTGACGGACGTCTCACGGTAAATGGTGGTGTTCGTACTGACGCGAAATCCTTTGGCCTTGGCTGCCTTCACGCCTGCAAGCGCTTTTTGGAATCCGCCCTTTTTCCCAATGATTGTATCGTGAACCTCTTCGGCCCCATCAAAATGCACGTTCCAGGTAAAATGAGGCGTAGGCCGAAAGCCGTCGAGCGATTCTTCCAGGAGTTGGCCATTGGTGCAGAAGTAGATGTGTTTGCCGCGCTGAAGAACTTCCTCGACCAGTTCATGTATGGGAGAATAAAGCAGCGGCTCTCCGCCGGTGATGGTCACCACGGGAGTTTGAGCGTCTTCAACCGCCTGAAGGCATTCGGCAAGGGTCATTTCCTGGGCAAGCGTATCGTGATATTCGCGAATTCGACCGCAACCGGAACAGGTCAGATTGCACCTGTGGGTCGGCTCGAGCATGAGTACGAGGGGGAACTTCTTTTCTCCGCGAATTTTCTTCCCGAGGAGATAACTGGTCATCGAGACATAAAGACTTACAGGAAAACGCATCAAAAGACCTCGATTCTTTACTTTCGGGGCAATTACGCCCGCAGGGTACTAAATGAGAAGGCCGCCCACAGGTAACGTTGGATTATTTTCGTGAAATGTATCCATTTTCGCGAAACCAGGAGACTGCGTCGGATAAAGCTTTTTCGACCGGGGTCTGGGGCATCCCGAGTTCCCGTACGGCTTTCGAGGCATCAAAAAACATATGTTTTGCCGCCATCCTGACGCCTTCGTAAGGAATCAGCGGTTCGCGTCTCGTTATGAAAGAGATCAGGTAAAAGACTTTCGCCAGCCATAGAATGGGCTTGTACGGCAAGCGGATTCGCGGCGCCGGGATGCCGGAGATTTTCTCCAGCACCAGAAAAATTTCGGCCAGCGTCATGTTGCGATTGCCGAGGATATATTTTTCACCGACCTTACCGTGCTCGAAAGCCAGGCAGTGGCCTTCCGCGACATCGCGCACATCTACAATATTCAGTCCGGTATCCAGGTATGCGGGCATCAATCGGTTGAGAAAATCGATGATGATCTTACCGGTCGGAGTGGGTCTATGGTCGCCGGGGCCCACCGGTGTGCTCGGATGGACAAAGACTATTGGCAAACCCTTCTGGAGAAATTTGGAAGCTTCGGCTTCCGCCAAAAACTTCGACCTTTTGTAATGACCGACCATGTCGTCGAGTGTTACCGGGGTGGTCTCGTTCGCGGGAGAAGCGTCCGCATTCAGGCCGAGCGCACCAACGCTGCTTGTGTAGACGACACGCTCGACACCGGCCGAAAGAGCCGCTTCCAGCACGTTAATCGTTCCGTTTACGTTACTCTCGTATATTTCCCTGGGATTGCGCGCCCACAATCTGTAATCGGCGGCAACATGGAAGACGGCCTGAGCCCCGGTCATCCCACGCAGGAGTTCATCACAGTTGCGCAAGTCCCCAATCTCCCACTCGACACCCTGCAGGTCCGGAGGGCGCACCGAAGCCTTGCGGCACAGTGCTTTAACTTGCCATCCCCTGCGCAGCAGCGACGATGCGACATGGTGACCAATAAAGCCGGTTGCACCGGTTACGAAGGCGACTGGCATACAATCCTCTCTAAATGCGTCTGCGATGGGAAGTCACTTCCTATAGCAGAACGAAGGAGAATTTAAAACAGCAGATTGAGCAACGGGAATAGTTTTGACCGGATCGGGGGGACTGAAGAGGGGTCCCATGCCGTACCGGATTTGACATTGCGGCTTGCTCTTACCACCTTTTAGAGATGAATGATTGAGAAAAGAGGTGAAGTGAATGAAAAAATGTCCGATTTGCGGCCAGGATGTGCCGAACAATCCCTGCGTGGACTCGAAAGGCAAGTGCACCGAGTGCCACAGGGAACTTGAACACAAGCAGAAGTAATATAGC
>JAEZHY010000227.1 GCA_023416335.1 Pseudomonadota bacterium
GCAGTGAGCAGTGAGCAGCATTTTCACCGCCGTGCGGGCATATCGTCAACCCCTCGTACGCTGCCCTGTCCATCTTTCCAAAATGAAGACCTCCATTCCGTTGAGTTGAGGCACGGTTTCCCGACCGTGCCGGCCTGGAACCGGGAGGGTGGCCCATGCAGCGTTTTTTTGCATGCCGGTGCCCCCTGTTGCGGATCCCGGGATTGCACCCCGGGGGGCCTGCATTTTCTTAATAATCCCGCCAGGCCCCCTCCATCTTTCCAAAATGAAGACCTCCATTCCGTTGAGTTGAGGCACGGTTTCCCGACCGTGCCGGCCTGGAACTGGGAGGGTGGCCCATGCAGTGTCTTTTTGCATGCCGGCGCCCCCCTGTTGCGGATCCCGGGATTGCACCCCGGGGGTCCTGCATTTTCCGAACATTAATAATCCCGCCAGGCCCCCTCCATCTTTCCAACCAGATGAGCCATCCCTCTTCGGCTTTCTGAAAGCCATTTCGCGGCTCCCGGGCCGGCACGGTCGGGAAACCGTGCCTCAACATAACGGGGTAAGGTCTTCATTTTCGTTCAAACCGGGCCGGTGGCGTGACGGCTTTGCTCTTATAAAAATGTATATATATTCCCGGGTTTTGATTTGGCGCATCGATAACGCCGGGCCGGATTCTCGAATCCGGGCGCGAAGCGCAAGAGGACAAACGGAGGAGGCATAGAAGCAAGCCGTCCCCCAAAAAAGGGAAAATCCAGACAATCTCAAGCCTACACGGCGTGCCGGAGTTCTCTTTCGGACCCGACCCACAGGCCACGCATGAACCGTCGTCCGGCTTCGAGTGCTTTTCGATTTGCCTCCACCAGGTGGATCCTCGTTTCCAGGTACTCGGCGATTGCTTCTCCAGCCGCCGCGAACGATACGATTCCGCAGGCTTCTATGTAGGACCCGAGCATAACGATGTTGGCGGACCTCGACGTACCGGCATCGCGGGCGATGTCGTCCGCGGGAACGTGAAAGAGCCGGGCCCTGCAGCTCCGGGAAGAAGCCTTCACCATGCATGAGTTCAGGATCGCGACACTTCCCTCACTCATGAGAGGCAGGAACTTGACCATGGAAGGCCGGTTGAAAACGAGCGCCCCCGAAAGCCTTTCAGCAAGAGGTGAGCCTATCGGCCCGTCCGAGATCGTGACCACGCAGCTTGCCGTGCCGCCGCGCTGCTCGGGTCCGTAGGAAGGCATCCAGGTCGCCCGCCTTCCTTCTATCAAAGCAGCCAGTGCAAGGACCTGCCCACATGCCAGAACGCCCTGGCCTCCAAAACCGGCAAACAATACCTGATGATACATAGGTTCCCCCTTTTCCCGGCTACCGAACCGGGGCGACGCCGTTTTCATCTTCATCCCGATCCGCGGACGGCAATACCGTATCCTTGAAGACACCAAGCGGGTAGTAGGCCGCCATTTGTTTTTCAACCCACTTGAGGGCCGTTGGGGCATCCATTCTCCAGTTGTTGGGACAGGGCGAAAGGATTTCGACCATCGAAAATCCGAGCCCCTGCATCTGGCATTGGAACGCCTTCCGGATGCATTTTTTCGCCTTGACCAGTTCCGCCGGATTGAACATCGCTGCCCTGGCTATGTAGGCGGGACCGTCCAGCCCGGCCAGCAGTTCGGCCATGCGGAGCGGATTTCCGGCAACGCGCACGTCCCGCCCAAGCGGCGAGGTCGTTGTCTTCTGGCCCGGCATGGTTGTCGGGGCCATCTGGCCGCCGG
Organism: Pseudomonadota bacterium; assembly: GCA_023416335.1. The sequence continues at coordinate 1,755 of JAEZHY010000227.1, forward strand.
TCATTCCGTAGTTCGCATTGTTGATGAAAACGACGGTGATGTTTTCTCCGCGGGCAGCCGCGTGAATGATTTCGGCCGTACCGATCGAGGCGAGGTCCCCGTCTCCCTGGTAGGTGAAGACGATGCGGTCAGGAAGCACGCGCTTGATGCCCGTCGCCACCGCGGGGGCCCGGCCGTGGGCGGCTTCCTCCATGTCCAGATCCAGGTAGTTGTAGATCAGGATCGAACACCCAACGGAAGCGACGCCGACGGTTTTCTCCCTGAGGTCGAGTTCGTCAATCGTTTCGGCTACCAGGCGGTGCGCAAGCCCATGTCCGCAGCCGGGGCAGTAATGAAACCTCGCTTCCGTCAACGATTCCGGTCGGGCAAACACATTCCGGCTCATAAGTTCTCTCCCGTAAATGGCGGTCAACCCTCGGCAAAAATCTTCCGCGCCTCAGCCTCAATCTCCGCGGCTGAAATCACCACTCCGCCCATCCGCCCGTAGAAATCGACCCTGCGCCCGGGCAACGCCGACCGCACATCCTCGACCATCTGTCCGGCATTCAGCTCGACGGTGAGCACGCGTTTTGCTCCGGCAGCCGCGGTTCTGAGCGAATCGGCCGGGAAAGGCCACAGCGTGACGGGCCGGAACAATCCGACTTTCATGCCCGCCGCCTTGAGGTTGTCCACGGCCGTGCGCGCAACGCGGGCGCAGATTCCGAACGCCGCGATCAGCAGGTCCGGGGCATCCGTGCCGTAGATTTCCGCCGTTTGTTCGGATTCACGGATGCGTTTGAACTTGCCCTGCAGGTGGAGATTGTGGGCCTCCAGATCGGCCGGATCCAGAAAGAGGGTTTTGATGACGCGCCGTGGACGTCCCCTGCAGCCGTCTACGGCCCAGGGCGCGAGAGACCCGTCCGCCCTCGGTTCGGGCATGTGGACGGGTTCCATCATCTGCCCCATGATGCCGTCGGTCAGAAGTACGACCGGGGTACGGTAGCGCTCGGCCAGATCGAAGGCCCTGAAAGCGAGATCGGCCATTTCCTGAACGGAGGAAGGCGACAGGACGGGCAAGTTGTAATCGCCGTGCCCGCCGCCTCTGGTAGCCTGGAAATAATCCCCTTGTGAGGGCTGAATGGTGCCCAGGCCAGGTCCACCGCGCATTACGTTTACGATGACGCACGGCAACTCCGCCGACGCGAGAAACGAAATTCCTTCCTGCTTGAGACTTATGCCGGGACCGGAGGAAGAGGTCATGACCTTCGCCCCGGCTCCGGCCGCCCCGTAGACCATGTTCACGGCCGCCACTTCACTTTCCGCCTGAAGGAAAGTTCCGCCCACCTCGGGCAGCCGCCGGGCGAGATATTCCATCAGTTCGGTCTGGGGCGTGATCGGATAGCCGAAGTAGAACCGGCATCCGGCCCGTACCGCGGCTTCCGCAAAGGCTTCATTGCCCTTCATCATCCGCTTCATTGCCCGCATTCCTTCGAAAAGGAAAACACAAGATCGGGGCACATCAGGTAACACCGACCGCACCCCCGGCATGCCCCTCCGTCGATCATTGTTACGACGGGATAGCCGTAAGCATTCAACTCCCTGCCGACCTCCAGTACACGGTCGGGACAGAAGACGGTGCAGATTCCACAGCCCTTGCACCGCTCGGGTTGAATCACCGGTTTCGTATTCCGGCCTTTCTTTCCTTCCAAAGGGATCTTTTGAATCGCGGACATAGTTGTACTCCCTTGCGTCCAGTAAAGAGCACAACCCGTGCCGGCGGAAGCATTCACCCGGAAAACGCGGAGCACGCAGAGGCAAGCCTGAGAAAACGATTCATAAATCTTGGGGGGACCTTGGGTGGGGCAAGGCTCGAGGCGATTTGGAGAATTAATAAGTTGATTTACTCCCCCGCATATCGGCCGATTCCCTCCCGCCTGTACCACGGTTGGAACGGTTTCTTCGGTCCATTCGGAATGGAAGTTTTTTGCTGACAGGAAATTTATTTCCGGCACTAAAGTTCTGATAAGGACCGGTTTGGAGTTTCCGGACTGCCTTGTGGCTCCGGTTTTTGGCATTTCTTATTCCACCATTTTCCAAAATACAATCATGCCGATATTGACTATCCCGACTTCTATTCTTACGACTACGTACATTTCTACACTTACGTACGTATCGTTACATACCGTATCGCCTCCCATCGTGAAAGGTCCTTCCCAAATGTGCCGAAACAAGAGTTTCCGCTCCGTATTGTGTGTTCTCCTGGCCATACTGACATTGATTCACACCACCCCGCTCTATGCATCCGGGTCGCAATCCGCCGGTTCGGAGAGCGAATCTGCCGCAGTAGAATCTGATTCCGCAAGGACGAGCACCGCTTCGGCAGTCGCACAGTCGGCGGGAACTGGCGAGGAACCCTCCGCCACCATAGGCGATCTGGTTCTATCCCCACAGGCGCCGGCTCCCAATCTTTCAACCGGAGCGGCCACGTACAGCATTCCGATCGAAGTACCGAAAGGAAGGGGCAACATAGCGCCAAACCTCGCGCTCACATACAACAGCTACCTGGGCAACGGATGGGTCGGGGTCGGTTGGAACCTGGACATGGGTTACATCCAAAGATCGACGAAAAAGGGATTGAGCTACACCGCCAACCAGTTCATCGCTTCCGTCCAGGGCAGTGTTTCGGAACTGACGGCAAGGCCTGCATGGGGAGAGGGTCACTACGAGAATAAAATCGAGGGAGGCTTTTTGAATTACTACCTGAACAATTCGACAGGAGGATGGGAAGTTACGGACAAGAGCGGCATAAAGTATTATTACGGCTCGACTACCGCATCCCGCCAGGGACCTCCCGAGACGTACAGATGGCTGCTCGACAGAGTACAAGATCTAAACGGGAACTACATGATCGTTTCATACCAGGGCAGTTACGGTGAACTCTACCTCTCCCAGATCCGGTATGCGGGGAACGTATCGGGCCCTCCCACAACGAATTCCGTGATATTCGACATCGAATCCAGACCCGACGTGCTCACATCGCTTTCAAGCGGCATCGAGGTCAGGACCGTCTCCAGGCTGCAGGCAATCCGGGTTTTCGGGAACAACCAGTTGGCCCGTACTTACCGGCTGAGCTATCTGACCAGCCCCAGATCATCCCGATCGTTGCTGCAAAGCATAACCCAGTTTGGAAGCGACGATACGACCGCCATGGAGCCGATAACCTTCGAGTGGCAAACGGGCAGCAACGGTTTTGGAGCCGCGGAGTATATGGGGGAGAGGACACTCGGCACCACCGTCGTCTTTTCCCAGATCGTGGATGTGAACGCGGATGGCCTGGCCGACTTCGTTTTTGACCATTCCTCCGACGACACTCCGGCAACGATTCATATCAAAAGGAATGCGGGGGGCTCGTATCCGGATGAAAACATGTGGGGAGCAAGAACTTCGCCGTATGACTCCAAGTTCAAGGGGTTCTACCTTGCGGACTTGATCGGAGATTCTTATCCCGACCTCATATACCATGATTCTTCCGGCCGCATTCACGTGCTGATGAATACAGGCGGCGCCCGCCTAGCCGACGATGACGAGACCGCGATCATGGGTGTGCGCGCGTCGGGCACGACAATGAACAGTCCCTTCAAGATAGCGGACGTTAACAGAGACGGGGTGCCCGACCTCATCTATGAGGGGGATAGGGGCAGGATCCATGTTTTGACCGGGAACACCAGCAACGGGGTTTTTGCCGGTTTTTCCACCGACGAGATCTGGGGTATCAGATCAGTCGTCTCGATACTTGGGGTGCCGAGTGGAGAGATCAAACTGGCGGATGTTAATGGCGACGGGATGGCCGATGTGGTTTATGATGGAACGGACGGCCAGATCCACGTCAGTCCCAGTGCCGGGACATGGTTTCGAGCCGATACTCCATGGTTGACCTCATCCACCCGTGTGAGGGACAATCCGACCAGGATCCTGTACATGGCCGATGTAAACGGAGACGGTTTGGCCGATGCGATTTATATCGCAAATAATCCTGAGACCGGCATTCAGGAATTCAGGGTTGCGCTGAGCACCGGGACCGGCTTCTTACCCGACAGGGGCTGGGGCACTTTCGGGGGCATCAATCCCGGTCTATCCAACTACAACAATCCGATTGTGACCGATGTGAACAGTGACAGCCTTCCCGACCTTGTTTACAATAACGCGTTAAACGACGGTCAATTGAGCGGCTATGGCTACATCCAAGTCTTTCTCAATACGGGAGCATCCTTTTCCTATGCCGGGATCTGGGGAACGTACCGCGGGGATTCGTACGAAGGCTTCTCCATGGCCGACACCAATGGGGACGGAATTCCGGATTTCACGCTCGAGAAGAATATCCAGGACGCTAATCCCCGTACTTTCACATTCAGAGGCAACGGACCCGCGCCCGACCTTATCCGAAAGATCGACAACGGAATAGGCGGGACCTATACGATAGGATATACGCCTTCGACAGCTTACGGCAAAGTGCTTCCATTCGTACTCCGGACGGTCTCCTCCGTGACGTCGGATGACGGAAACGGAAACCTGGCGGAAACGGATTATACGTACGCCAATGCGCTTTTCAGTTATTCCGAAAGAGAGTTCAGAGGGTTCAACTATGTGAAGCAGACACTCCCGAACGGGACGACCGTCGAGAGCTATTTTTATCAGGACGACGTGAAAAAGGGCCTGATGTACGACCAAAAAGTCAATGACGTCGATGGGACTCTTTTCCAGGAGCAGGTCAACACGTATGAGGTAAGAGTGCCGTATGCCAATACCTCCTTCCCTTGCCTCGTCAGGACCGACACATACCTCTACGACGGGAGCGCCACTCCCGGGCAGGTGACCACCACCTTCAACTATGACGCCTATGGAAATGTCATTTCGAAATTCCAGCAGGGCGACCCAGAGTCTCAGGGCGATGAGCGCTACGATATTATCGAATACTCTTACGACACCGCGAACTGGCTTTTGGCACTGCCATCCTTCCTTTGCACGCGGGAGACGAACACGCCGAGTGACGACAACGATCTTTCCAGGACGGCAATAACTTATTACGCGAACAAGGGGCTTGTCCGAACGAAGACGTTTTGGCTCAAGGAGAAGGGGGCAGGCGAGGTCGATCCCGCCATCACCTATGTCTATGACGACTACGGCAACCTGGTGAGTCTGTCCGACCCAAACGGAAATCCGCCGACGATAACGGAATACGATCCCACGATGACGTTTCCGGAAACGGTAACCAATCCGAAAGGGCATTCGGTCACGGTCACATACGATTACCGCTATGGAAAGCCCCTGGCGAGAACCGATTTCAACGGCTATGTAACCCACTATTATTATGACGCGCTCGGCCGCGTTACGACCGTAGTCGGACCGAACGACAGCATTACCCACCCGACCCGGACTTATTCCTACAACGATCTAGGCACCACACATCAAAATATCGGCGCAACCGTGCTCGAGCAGACCGGAACCACTCAAATTTATTGGAAAACAATCTTCTTTGACGGTTTCGGCCGACAGACGAGCGTTCACTCGGAAGGTCCCGGAGCTAATCCGATCTATGTCGATACTATCTATGACAGCAATGGAAAGGTCTGGAAGAAATCCTATCCCTATCTCGGAAATGTGGAAACGCCGAGATGGGTCGTATATACGTACGACAACTTCGGGCGACTGCACGCAACGAATAAACCGGACGGAGGTACCGCGTATAATTTCTATTCCCAGTACAGGACAACCTATCTGGATCCGATGTCCAAAAAGAGAATTGAAGACCGCGATGCATATGGGAGAGTAATCAGGGTCTACGAATACTACACTTCGACAAACTTCGCCCTTACCACCTATGCATACGATCCTCTCGGGAAACTTGTCCAGGTGACCGATGCTAACAATAACGTGACCACGATCAATTTCGATACCCTGGGCAGGAAAATAAATATGCAGGACCCAGACATGGGTTACTGGGAATACCGTTATGACGCAAACGGGAACCTGACCGCCCAGACCGACGCAAAGCTCGATACGGTCACATTCGAATACGACGAGATAAACAGGCCGACTCTGAAGCACTACCCGACGGGTACCGACGTTTCGTATGCCTACGATGACGACCCCACATACGGCAACGCCGTCGGCAGGCTCACATCGGTTACGGATGCCTCCGGTACGACCGTGATGCACTACGATAACGAAGGCCGGGTTACGTTCATCAGGAAAATTGTCGGCGGAGTGAGCTATTACATCAGGAATACCTACGATGCACTGGGGAGGATAACGGGCATCAGGTATCCGGATAATGAATGGGTGAATTATACCTACGACACCGCGGGAAATATTTCAGGAGTCACCGGGTATGCGACATTCCTGAACTACAACGCGCTCGGACAGCCCGGAGAGATACACTTCGGCAACAACGTCGTATCGGCCTTCAGCTATTACGACGAAACCGACAGCCGTCTGAGAGATATCTCCACGGGTCTTCCAGGCCAGGACTCGCTTCAGCACTACAGCTACGTTTACGATCTGAGCGGAAATCTCACTTCCATTTCCGACCATATCGATTCAAATCGGAATCAGACCTTCACGTACGATCTTCTGAACCGGCTGACGAGGGCCGAGAGTCCCTCCTACACTCCGATAGACTTCACTTACAGCAAAACAGGAAACATCCTGACAAATTCCCGCGTGGGTACCTACTCGTACAATCCTCTGCCCCACCCTCGCGCCGTAAAGACCGCCGGCTCGAACACCTATACCTATGACGCCAACGGCAACATGATCACCAGGAACGGCTCGACCATCGCCTACGATTACGACAACAGACCGTCAAGCATTACAACCGGGAGCGTAACGACATCTTTCGTCTACGACTACAAGGGGGCGCGCGTCAAAAAGACCACCGATTCACCACAATCCACGACCGTCTATATCGGCAATCTCTATGAATGCAAGGACGGCGTCTGCACCAAGCACATCTTTGCCGGAGGCAGGCGCATTGCATCAAAGTCAGGCACGAACACCTGGTACTATCATTCCGACCACCTGGGAGGATTGAATGTTGTAACCGACAGCTCGGGTACACCGGTACAAAATGCTGCCTACTATCCCTTCGGGGAGACCAGGAGCAGTTCCGGCTCCATCAACCTGCCCTACAAATTCACCGGACAGGAAAACGATCCGGAAAGCGGCCTTTACTACTACGGGGCGAGGTATTACGATCCGGTGATCGGGAGATTCATCAGTCCCGATTCGATCGTCCAGGCTCCGGGCGATCCGCAGACGCTTAACAGGTATGCCTACTGCCGAAATAACCCGTTAATCTATACCGATCCGACAGGCCATATATTCGGGATCGATGATTTTATCTGCGCCATCATAATCGGAGCCCTATTGAATGTGACCATAGCAGCAATTCAAGGCACGGATTTGTCTACTGCCGCCGCTCTGGGGGCGTTCAGCGGGGCTATGTTCTACGGTGCAGGCCAGATCGCAGGGGCAGTTGCAAAGGGCCTTAGTTCGTCAACAATGGCTTCACTGGCAGGTGTCGGTATACATGTAGCTGCAGGAATGGGCACGGGAGCGCTCTCCGCGGCCGCATACCATCAAGACGTGTCAACGAGCGCCATTGTTGGAGGTCTCTCGGCAGGGGCTGCAAAGGGTGCGGGAATGCTGATGGAGGGATCGGAATGGTATCAGGGAATAGGACGGGATTTCGGGAAGAGTGGGCAGTTTGCAGTGGATCTGCCCTTTCATGCTGCAATTGGGGCTGTGTCAGGGGGAATCGCCGCTCAAATATCAGGAGGAAATTTCGGCAGCGGGGCTGCACAAGGAGCATGGACGGCGGCTTACGGATATCTTTTCAATAAGATTATGCACAAAGGGACGGACAGGTTCGATGACGATGGAGACAGTCCCACTGCCCGGCCCAAACAGAATCCCTTGGATATAAATTCTTCAGTAATTGGCCCGAACGATCACAGATTGATCACTTGGCCCTATCTCGTCGCAGGAGCTATGTTTATCATACAAATTCAAGAGGACGGCTCCAATGTTTGGGGTCTTGCAGTCCCGTCAGACAAAGGTCTCATAGTACTACCAACTTCAGGCCAATTTAGCAGAGGTTATCTTTATGAAAGATAGTTACATCAACTTATTACGAATCATCCTACTGATAACTATTGCAATTCTAGGCCCAATTGCATTAGCAATTTATAATTATTTCAAATAAGTTACTGAACCGGCTTACGGAGGCCAAGAGACCACTACTGTGAGCATAGCTCCATGTATAATACCCTGTATCTCGGTCATTTCTCGGTCATCGGGGTCGGACCTCGTATATTTCTGAATCCCCAAATTTGCAATTTTGCATTCGATGTGTACTTTGATTTGACGGGTTTCAACATACCGCGTGGTCTTGCCGCAATCCTTGGGGAAATCAATGCTTCTATTGTCGGCTTTCAAACCAGGATTCAAAACATGATAAGTAGCCCGCTTAAAGCAAAATACGTCCTGGCAGCGGCTGCTGTTGGATTGACCTGCTGGCTCCTTGGATTCGGCCTTTATTACCTGGACAAAACGCTATCCGGGATCCTCGAAATAATAGTTATTCCCATGATAATCGGATCGACTTTTTCCGTCATAACAAAGCTCAGGCGTTATCTGGTCGTGATGACCATGTGTCTGCTATCGTTTTTCTCTTACTTCCTGCTCATACTGCTTCGAGTTACAGTCACATTCATATCCGATGTAAACATAATGGAGTACGTAGCAAATAACATCAAAGCTTTCATGTACCTGTTGCCCCTACAACTATTGTTTTCAATGATCGGTTGCTTGATTACGTTCAAGATTGCTCCTTATATTTTAAAAACTCAGGGGCACGGTGATTGATTCCAGGACCGCCGCAGTCAATAAAATTTGTGGAAAGACATACTATGCCAAATTGGCTTCTCGGCGTTTTGCTTCTATTTGCGGTTCTTTCTCTCCTGGAGCAGGCCTGTTTCTTACTCTTCCGGAGATACCCCTACAAACATGGAATTCCAGTCACAAATATCCACTTCGGCCCGATCGCCGCTGAACCCGATGAGACTCAACTCTCGGTATTGCGTGAAAGATTGTATCTTCTACCCGATTTAAATTCAAAGAAGTTGGAGGTACCGGGGAAATCTTCATCAGGTACGGATATCACGAGAGATATAATGGTCCATGCCTTGTGTGTGGGGATATCGATATCGAAAAGTTCATAATTACAATGCGAATAGGGATCTTTACCTCATCGTTCCTCGTTTTCTCTCTTCACTGTAATGATGCTGATACCTTTCCTCCATATTTACCACCTCGTTCCGCCTCTCGCAGTCGGGATCCAAATCTACTCATTTTTCAGGTTCAAAAGAAGCTTATTGAAACTGTGCGGCCTGCGTGACTTATAGAATTAGCGGCTCAATCGACGATCTCCACATCCAGCCCATATCTCTTAAGCTTATTATAGAGCTGCCGCACGGAGATCTTGAGCAGGTTCGCGGCGCGGGTGCGGTTGCCGCCCGTTGCGGCCATCACCTGCCGGAGGAGTGCCTTTTCCCAGACGGCATGGGCTTCGGACAGGCTGGTCATGCTCTTTTGATTTTCCGTATCTCCCGGTCCTGCAGGCGGGCAAGATACAACGGGTGAACGTAGCGGAAGGTGGTCGGCACGGACGAGTTTTTCGCCCGGCTGCATGTTGATCAGGGCGCGGCCAAGCATGTTTTCCAGCTCGCGCACGTTGCCCGGCCAGTCGTACGAACAGAAAAGGGCCAGCGCTTCCGGGGTGATCCCTTCCACGTGGCGGCTGTATTCCTTGTTGAGCTTGGCGAGCAGCGCGTTGAGAAGCGGAGAAATGTCCTCGCGGCGTTCGCGCAGGGGCGGAATGTGTATGGGCAGGACGTTCAGCCGGTAGAAAAGGTCCGAACGGAACCGCCCCTTTTGTGAGAGGGACGCCAGGTCCACGTTCGTGGCCGTGATTACGCGGACGTCGACCGGAACGGGGCGCGAAGCGCCTACCGGAACGATCTCCTTTTCCTGGAGCACCCGAAGCAGTTTGGCCTGGACGGCCATGTTGCTCTCGGCGATTTCGTCGAGAAAGATCGTCCCGCCCTGAGCTTCCAGGAAATGGCCTTTCTGCCCTCCCCGCCTGGCCCCTGTGAACGCCCCTTCCACATACCCAAAGAGCTGACTCTCCTGGAGCGTATCGGGGATAGCTCCGCAGTTCACGCAGATAAAAGGCCTGTTAGCACGGTCGCTCGAATGATGTATGGCGTGCGCGAAGAGTTCCTTACCCGTCCCGCTCTCGCCGGAGAGGAGCACAGTTGCGGGCGTGGAGGCCGCCCTTTTCGCCTGCTCCATGAGTTCCTGCATGATGGGACTCACCGCAACGATGTCGTCGAAGGTGTACTTGGTATCGAGTCGGCGGATAAGCTGCCGGGCCCTGTCGAGTTGCTCGCTGAGCGATCTCAATTCGGAGACGTCGTGAATCACGGCGACGCTTCCCTTGAGTGAGCCGTCCACGACTATGGGCGCAACGTCCACGAGCACCTCGCGCCGTCCCGCGCCGACTTTCAGGGGCACATGCTTCACGGCCTTTCGCGTGCGCAGCACGTGCATGTGCATGCTTTCGCCTTCGGCGATGTCCACCGTAGCGGGCCTTTGCAGCACATCCTTTTCCGTCAGGCCGGTGAGCCGGGTATAGGCGGGGTTGATGAGTAGCCCCAGGCCCTTTTCGTCGACTACGGAGATAGCATCCTGCGTCGCGTTGACAATCGCCTCCAGGAGGGTCCGGGTCTCCTTGAGGGCGGCAATTTCGCTTCCGAGCCGCTTTATTTCTCCAATATCCCGGAATGTGGCCAGCGCCCCGACGATCTCTCCCCGAGCATTGCGCACAGGCACCCGGTTGGTCATGATCGTCGTTACGCCCGTATCCTGAATCTGGTCCAGTTCTGCTTCGCCGGTTTCGAGCACGATATGCAGCCGCGTGTTGGGAATTGCGTCCCAGACATCGCGCCCCATCACGGAGTCGGCCGAAATGCCCATCAGGCGCTCGGCGGCCGTGTTGAAAAGCGTGACCCGGCCGCCGGCATCCACCGCCAGGACGCCTTCATGCGCTGCATCGAGAAATGCACTGATCTGATTTTGTTCCATAATCGCGCTCCGTTACGACAGGATAACCCGGCGCCTTTCGTGGAACAAGAGAAATAGGTCGAGTTGCAGAGCCAACCAAAATGCAAAACAAAACCCTTAACCACGAAAGGCCTGGAGCAGCACAGCCGCAACCAAAATTCAAAAACAAAACCCTCAACCACGAAAGGCACGAAATACACGAAAGAAAACAATAGGATAAGGTCGTAGGATGGGTGAAGTGGAGAGACTGTGTCGTGTTGTCGATGAAAACCAGCCCTGCCCCGGTCGGTTACGACACGGTCTCGGAGCGCAACCCATCGTTTATTGATGAGCCGAGATACGAAATTCACGAAAGTGCCGTTCAGTTCCCCTCGGTTTAAAGTGCACCTAAGAGGTTGATGTCAAACGATTTACGGAACCGTCAACATGAAAATCTTGCTCAAAAAACAAAAAAATGACGGATAGTAGTACGAAAATCACCAAAGAAAACAATGCCATAGTGTCAATGGTGCCGGGACTGCGGTAGGGTGGGCACAGCTTGATCGTGCCCACCGCCTCGCGCTTGGAACCAAACCGTGGGTGACACGGGCAACGTGGTTTTGGTTGCCCGTGCCGCAGGCAAGAGGGACTGGTAATTCTACGCGAAGCCTCTTGTCCTCCGGACCCAGGCAATCGTTAAAGCCTGTTGCCTGGGCCACCCGCGCCGTTCGGTTCTCCTCGGCCTAAAGTGTAACTAAGAGGTTGATATTAAACGAGTTAAGAACCGGCAGCATAAACAATCTTGTTCAAAAAACAAGAAAACGACCGATAGTAGTACGAAAATCACGAAATAAAACAATACGATAAAGTCGTCGGATGGGTGAGAGCGGAGCGGGAACCCATCGTTTTTTGAGGCTCGTTTCCCTCTCAGCCGCCGGGAAGCTAAAGGACTGACGTCGGTTCTTTTCTAATGTATCGCCGTATGAATATGTCTTACCGAAAAATTACCTGCAATTTGATTACAATCCGCAGCTTCTATCAAAGTCCATTGAAATGTCTCTCCCAATCCTTACCATTCAGAAAAGGTCCCGGCACAGGGACCAGGAGAAACAAGGTTGGAATACATAGGCACCGGCGATGAAATTCCGGGTTGCGAAGTGGAGGCCGGCAGACTGATTACTGCCGCCAGCCATTTGAATACAGCCCTGGAACTTTTGATAGGAATAAACGACAAGCTGATAGATGGTTTAATAAATTTCATGGATTTTATTGAGGAACTGTCCACCGTTTGGAACGAAATCAACAAGTGCAGGATTTACACGCAAGGGAGCGTGTATTTCGAGGACTTGCTCATACCGGCGATGGGTTTTGTAAATGACGCCAAACTGATGCTGGAATCCCTGGTTCACTGGAATCTGGGGATGACCTTGTACGGGAAGATCAGCATACTGTCCAGCATACGCGAGGCCATAACGGGCGGAATCGGGCCGGGGATCAACCGGCTGGAGCTGTGCATGGCTCCATTTTAGAATGAGATTGTTATCCGCCAATGCTCGGGAGGATTTCCAATGGAAGGCGTATGGGTTGATTGCAAGGAATGCGGGACCCTGCCTCCGGAATTGCATGAGTATGCAGCCAAGAAATGCTCGCTTTGCGGCGCTCTGATGTGCGACGAATGCCTGGACGAGGCAGGCTATTGCGCGCCGTGCAGCCTGACGAGATCATACTCTAAGGACGAGGCTGTTCCAGTTTGACAGGGGCTGATTTCAAAACGCAAGGCACGGACCATCCGGAAGGATTCCGTGCCTTTTTATTACAAAAATAGAAATGACAAAACTTACAACCAAGAAGTACGAGAATCATACGAGCACGTACCTGAAATCATCGGGCCTGCCGGGACGGGTTCCCAAGGCGGGACCTTGGGAACCAGCGGAATGGTAGCTTGAAAAGTCGGATTGGCAGGCAGGGATGATTAAGATATTCCCGGACACCGTATCGGCGGCCGGGAACCGCTTTCTCGCAAGTGCTTCCGGCCCCTGATTCCTGCCGCGAGCCTTTTAAAAGGATGCAGCTCCGAAGATCCCGCAGTGAAAGGCCGCATTTTCCAATCTCTATTATCCGTACCGACTCGCTTTCTCGAATACGGGAGTCGGGGTAAATC
>JAEZHY010000023.1 GCA_023416335.1 Pseudomonadota bacterium
AAGACGAGGAGCGCGTTTGCATGACAGATGAACAGAAAAAGAAGTCGGGCTTTTTCCAGGCCGTCAAGGAATTCGTCTACGGCGTCGCCGCACACGATTCCGCCCGGTTCGCATTGAAGACCAGGGCCAGCATGGAACATCTTTTCATTCTAATCACGATGGGGGACATGCTCGGGGTGCCGATTCTTCCGCCTTACTATTCCCTTCGCCTGCTTCCCTATGTGGTGCCGCAGATCTCTACATGGAAGCGCAGAATGCTGCGTGAAAAGGACCTGACGGACGCTCTGGCATAAGGTGCAGAACTGCCCGGCAGAGAACTACAGGTTGTCTATCTGAAAAGGAAGGAGCCGGCCATTTCACTTTCATCCATTTTCGAGCAGTATCCGGATCGGCGGTACATAATGTTCGGGGGGAAGGGAGGCCTCGGGAAGACGACCTTCTCGGCCGCGACTGCTTACTTTCTGGCAAAAAAGGGCAAACGCGTACTCGTCTTCTCGGTTGACCCCCAGGCATCTCTCAGCGACATTTTTCAGAAGGACATCTTCGGCAGAGGTCCGGTCGAAATCATGCCGAACCTTTACGCTCAGGAGATCGACGCAGACCGCCGCATAAAGGAGTATCAGCAGGAGATACGGCAGAAGATTCTCGATATGTATGGAATGGATGCCATTCCGGAAGAGATCGAGAGCTACATCCAGGCAGCCGCAGCCGAGCCCGCCATGGAGGAGAGCGCGATATTCGACGAGGTTGTGGATATCGTTGTCAAAGGGGGCTACGACTACTACATCTACGACCTGGTCCCTCTCGGCCACGCCCTCTATTATCTCAGTATGGCTTCCGTCTACGATGCCTGGATCGGCAAGATCACGCATCTGCGTTCCCAGATGAGCGAGTACGACCAGGTTGCCGCGGTGATACAGCGCCAGAAGGATGTCGCCGAGGACGCCATCCTGAACGAACTTCTTTATATCAAGGACAGGATCAATAAGTCGTCGGGCATTCTGACCGACAAGAAGATGACGGCCTTTTTCTTCGTTCTTGTAGCGGAGGAGATGGTCATAAACGATACCGTGAAGGCTGCCGAGCTGTTTTCGAAGTTCGATGTGCCCCTGAGCGGATACATTATCAACAGGGTGCTTCCCGAGGAACTGCGTTCTCAAAATATCCCGGATTACCTCAAGCACCGGTTCGACATGCAGGAGCGATACCTCAAGGTGATCGACGACCGGTTTTCGGGACAGATCCTGGCTTCGGTTCTAGAGATGGAACGCGACGTGACCGGCCTTCCCATGATCGACAAGATAGCCCGGTCCATGTACGGTGATTTCTAACGGATTCAAGGGGGAGTTGCAGGTGCAGATTACTGTCGGCATGACCCGATATATGGAAGAACATCCCGGCCTGAAGTACATTTTCTTCGGCGGCAAGGGCGGAGTCGGAAAGACCGTCATGGCGGGAGCCGCCGCCCTGTGGTCGGCGCGTCAGGGAAAGAAGACGCTTCTTGCCTCCACAAACCCGGTTCACAGCCTCTCCAATCTGCTCGGACAGGACGTATTCGGAAAACCCGTTCCCGTCGCCGGAGCAGATAATTGCTTTGCGTTCGAAATCGACACGCGCGACACGATCGAGCGCTCGAAAAATGAAATTCGAGAGAAAATAAACTGGTTTCTCAAGTTTGCGGACATCACTACGAAAGCTGAGGAATTCATCGAATCGGCGACGATGAACCCGGCGTTCGAGGAGTCGGCGATGTTCGAGAACATGATGGATATCATGTTCAAAGACGAGTACGATTTCTACGTCTTCGATACCGCTCCGACAGCCAACGCCCGGCGGCTTCTCGGCATGTCCAAAGTCTATTCGCTCTGGGTGGAAAAAATGCTCAAGAGCCGTGAGGAGGCGAGATCGCTTCGCGAGATGCTGTCTTTTACAAAGAAGAAAGAGGGCAGAGATCCGCTCCTGGATTACCTCCTCGGTTTCAAGGATCGAATGGCGCATGCGAAGGAACTCCTGACAGACGACAGACTCACCGCCTTCTTCTTTGTGACCCTCCCGGAAAGCCTGCCGATTGCCGTAATTACCCGGTTCATAAACTGGTTCCATGAATTTGGCATACCGGTTGGCGGCGTTATTGTGAACGGCCTGATACAGCAGGAACAGGTGGGTGCCGATGCCGCTGAATTCGTGCTGAACCGCGTCCGGATGCAGTCCGGGCATATGAGCGAAATCGAAAAGATATTCGGCAGCAGCGTCCGGGGTATCACGCCGCTTTTCGAAACTGAAGTGAAAGGAGTGGAGATGCTGAACAGAACGGTGGATCGGTTATTCTCGGCCGCTTAGGCGTCCGAGCGTCGGTGGCGCTGCAATGACCAGTGGCCGGTTCTCCAGTCCAAGCGGGAACCGGCTCCCTTATTTGTTAAGGAACCCGGTAGCACATTGGCTTCTTTGATAATGGGAAGGATGATTCGCTTTTCTCCACTTAATTGTTTTTGTTATCTACTGATAAGTTATTGAAATAACAAGTCGATTCATTAGGAACAAATCATTCCTCCGTCAGGTGATCCAATCCCGCTTCCGTGCCCATTTTCGCTTCATTGATTTACCCCAACGACATGATTTTATTTAATTCATCCGGCGTTCTCTTTTAAGAACGCGACTCCAGCCGACGTGCTGCAGTTCTTATAAAAACTTTTGGGGAGGTTTTTACAATATGGACGGTCTACAACAGACAAATCCCCAGGGATATATAAACCCGCCCGCAAAGACGGCGGCCGGAACATCCTTTGTTGAAGGATTGGGCGGCCTGGCCGCGGTTGCCCTTTCGATTGTCGGGCTTGCACACATCTACTCTTATCTTCTTGTGTCGATCGCTGTAATTGTACTGGGCACAGCGCTCCTGTTCGAAGCCGGAGCAATTGCGGCCCGTTCCACCATGATACGAGAGCGTGTGCCGGAAATATCTCTGGGTCACTGGGCAGGCATTGCAAGCTGCTTTATGGGTGGCGTTGCGGGCATAGCCCTGGGAATTCTGTCAATTCTGGGCATAAAGATGCTGACGCTTGTTCCGGTTGCCGCAATAGTGTTCGGCGGCATACTGATTTTGGACAGCGGGGTGAACGCGCGTCTGAATGCGGCGGAGTTTGGCAGAGCCAAATCTACGTCCTTTGGTGAGAGCATCATGCAGGAAACGGCCATGGGATCTTCCGGCCTGCAGGTTCTTGCAGGTCTCAGTGCAATTACGTTGGGAGTTCTCGCGCTGGTCGGCATCAATCCGTTGGCCTTGAGCCTCATTGCAATGCTGGCCGTCGGCTCTGCGATGCTGTTGAGTGGTTCCGTAACGGGAACCAAAGTGCTCAATATGATGCGGAGTAAAGCATAAACGCTGGTTATTCTTGATTGGGAAAGGGAGAGTATTGCTCTCCCTTTTTTCCGCGATTACCTCGCCCCCTTTTTCTGACTCTGAAAACCCAGATTGTAAGCCAGATACCCAAGCAAAAGCGCCCACCCTGTCGCAAACACTACCGCTCCGGCTATTCGTCCGGGTTCTCCAAAGAGGTGATCGAGAAAGTCCTGTACCGGCGGACAGTAGAGAATCAGGCCGATTATGGACAGAGGCAAACCGAGGATTTTCGCAAATTTCATTCTTCCACCCTTGAATCATTCAAAATTCGTAGTTCTGTTCCGTCTCAGCATCTCATAAAAGGCCGACTCTGCTCTTCAATTTTCTCCGACCAAGCGGTGCAATGCCAAGGGGAAGAGTATTTTCCGCAGGTCAGAATGATACCAGAAGAGAACTGGGTTTCCTAGGGTAAATATTCTTTGATTGGATCTCAACGTACCAAGATTACATCATTTTACAGTATCAGAAGCCAATCTACACTCAAGCTGCGGGGCTGGAATCTTGTTATTTTTCCTGCGGCAATGGCCTGGCCAGCAAATGACTGACTTCAGGTCTAGTTTTGCCAATATGGAATGCTTGCACTATGGCTTCGATCTCACGATCCGCCACCGTTAGGCGTTCGTGCTGCCTGAGGTGCTCGAGCCAGGATTCGATAAGAAATGTCTCAGTGTACTTTCCCGGTTCGGACAGGTCGGCAAACAATGCCCATCGGAATGCGCCGCCCCGCAATCGAGCGCGTCTCAGTCTGCGCATGGCTCGGCCGAATTCATTCCATTTTGCGGGATCGATCCTGTATTCGACTCTCACCAGGACCGGTCCCTCGTCCGGTCCTGGCTCAAACATCAAGGCGGGCATGGACCAGTGTCCCGAGGGGG
Source organism: Pseudomonadota bacterium (assembly GCA_023416335.1). The sequence goes on from JAEZHY010000023.1 coordinate 4,276, forward strand.
TTAAATCGAATCGATCGGCCGGTGCCATTTTGAGCTTCATCGTGGCCGGAAGTCCCAGGAGCATGCCGGCTGCCGAGATATTGAGAGCGGCAGGAATCCCGAGCAGGTTGCCCGCAACACCCCAAAGGAAACTTCCGACGGCCATGCCGCCAAAGAAGATGAGCATGTAGACGGCAAGACATCTGCCCCTGACCCATGCCGGCACGATCGACTGCACATTGCTGTTGAAGTTTGCGAGCAGTACGAGCCATGCGGCGCCGGAGAAGAATATGGCGAAAAAATCCGGCACAAGGCTGTGGACCAGTGCAAGAAAGCTGAGTGAAGCAGCAAAAACGACAGTCATGATGATGGTCAGGGCCTCAAGGGAAATTTTCATAATCCAGGGAAGCATGAGGGCTCCCGCCACAGCCCCGAGCCCGAAAGCTCCAAGCAGCAGACCGTATTCACCCGACCCGGCATGGAGGTAGCTGTGAGCAAACAGCGGCAGCAGCGCCATTTGGGAGCTGGCAAAAACGACGAAAACAAGTGCCCGGGCGAAGACCGCCTTCAACGCTGGAGCATGCCTTACGTAACGGACCCCTGTGCGCATTGCTCCCATCATTCTTTCAGCCGGGAGTGCGCTTTCCCGCGAAGGCTTTTTCCAGAAGAGCAGAACCGCAACGACGCCGAGGAAAGATACGGCATTGATGAGAAATGTCGGGCCCGCACCCAAGAGCACAAGTACAAAGCCGCCGAGCGCAGGGCCGACCGATCGCGCCAGATTGAATCCGGCGCTGTTTAGAGCTACTGCTGCAGGGATCTGTTCCCTGGGAACCAACTCGGGAATGATGGCCTGCCAGGCGGGCGCGTTCAGTGCCATTCCGATTCCGAGAGCAAGCACAAGGAGCAGGAGGATGGTGGGTGTCGTGTGATTCAGGATGGTCATCACTCCGAGTAAGGCGGCCGACACGAGCATCCAGAGCTGCGTCAGGATGATCACCTTGCGCCTGTCGATTACATCTGCGAGCGCACCTGCCGGAAGTGCAAGCAGGAACATGGGAAAACTGGCAGCAACCTGTACAAGGGAAACCATCAGGGCCGAAGGCGCGAGCATGGTCATGAGCCATGCCATAGCAGTGTTCTGCATCCAGCTTCCAACATTGGAAAAGGCGTTGGCAATCCAGAGTGCCCTGAAAATGGGATTTCGGAACGGGCTCCAGGTCGAAATGTCAGTCCGAGTCTCTGTCGGCATGCATTCCATTCCGATCTTTAGAAAAAAACACGCTAGAACATAGTAGAAAGACAGTGCACGATCGCTGCCCCGCCTTTCTCCCGGGATTCGGCCATTACCTCTCCCATTCCATAGTTATTGGAGATCGAAGAAGAAATGGTAATCATAAACTTAAGTCGTTCCAATCGGCATGGCGCGATTTGATCTGCCCGGGCCGGATCTATTCCGAGCCGGAAGTCACCTCCAGATACTCCTTCAGTCTCTCGACCGTCTTCGCTCCTATCCCGTGGATTTCCTGCAATTCTTCGACGCGAGTCCATTTTTTTGTTTTTCGCCTCTCGACGACCATCTCGGCAATTTCGGGTCGCATTTGCGGAATCAGAAGCAGATCGTCTTTCGAGGCCGAATTCAGGTTGAGCTTCCTGCCGGAGGCAAGGAGCGCTGCCGCCGGCATTCTCTCGAACGTGACTTCGATTTCGTTTCCATTTCGGAGCACGCGGCAGGACTCCCCCGATATAAGTTTTCGGGAGGCTGTCCCGGCGATCGGCAACCGGTCGGACCAGCCCGCCGCTTTGAGTGCATCGCTTACGGTTGCCCTTTCGTTATCCAGTATATAAATTCCTGGCTTCGGTACATCCCCGGCAATTTCAACGATCACCGGCGCTGGAAAAGCCACTTCCGAAGGCCGACTGTTCCATCGTGTTCGGGCGAACAGGGAGGTCAGGACAGCCAACGCGAGCAGCAGAATTGCGATCCTGATTCTCAGACCGGAGTATCCTTTTTCATGTTTTCTTTCCGGCATTCGGATTCTCATTTTCGGAAAAAAGGGTTACATTCCCGCTCTGAATTTTTTTCGGCCCGATTCCGCTTGTGCCTGTAGGGACGGGCTGCCTCATCATCATTGGATATCATTTATGGGCAAATTCAACCTGAAAGTGCTAATGCTGCTCTCGTGCGGCCACATGGTCGTGGACATTTACCAGGGCGCTCTCCCGGCCATCCTCCCTTTTCTGAAAGACAACCTCAACCTTTCCTATACCCTGGCAGGCGTAATCCTGATTGTCTCCAACATTACTTCTTCAATCATTCAGCCCATCTTCGGCCTTCTTTCGGACCGCAAGGAGAAAGCGTTTCAGCTCCCGCTCGGGGTTTTTCTTTCGGGCATCGGTTTTTTCCTCGTACCTCTCACTTCGAGCTACGCCCTGGTTTTGCTTCTCGTTGCCGTCAGCGGTATTGGCATAGCCTCGTACCACCCGGAAGGATACAAAACCGCCAGGTTCTTCACCGGTGATAAGATGGCGACCGGGATGTCGGTTTTTTCAGTGGGCGGCAACACGGGGATGGCGATCGGGCCTGTTCTTGCCCTTTCGATCGTCAATTTCCTGGGCTATTCTTCGCTGCCCTGGATGATAGTCCCTGCGCTGCTCTTTACGGCTGCCATTATACTTCTACACCGCACAGTTGCCATCCCGAAATCCGAGCAGAAGACCGGGCTCAAAACCCCGGCGCGAACCTCAAACGGGGCATACCGGGCCTTGGCGCTCATTCTGGCTTTCATTATCGTCAGGACATGGATCCAGATGGGCCTTATGACCTACATTCCTTTCTATTATATCAGCTATTTAAAGGGAGATCCCGTGCTCGCGGGCAAGCTGGTCAGCCTCCTTCTGATCGGAGGTGCTTTCGGTACGCTTGCGGGGGCCCCTCTTGCCGACAGATGGGGGCACCGCTCCTGGTTAAGGTTTTCCATGTTGTGTTGTACCGTCCTGTTTCCGTTCATATTATGGCTGCAGGGTTTAGCGCTCTTTTTTGTGGTGATCGCCTTTGGAACGATACTCATTTCCACTTTCTCCGTTACTGTGGTAATGGGTCAGAATCTTTTTCCCCAGCACCTGGGAGTCGCCTCCGGTCTGCTCGTGGGCTTCGCAATCGGGGCTGGTGGAATAGGCGTAACCCTGCTCGGAGTGATTGCGGACCATTTCGGAGTGCCCCTCGCGATGAAGTGCATTGGGGTGCTTCCCGTGGTGGGCCTTTTGCTCACGTTGCTGCTCGACTATCCTGTTGCCGAGAGGACAAAGAGAACCGAATCCCTCGCTGTTCCCGGCAAGTAGCTCTGATTTATACCTGGAAGGTGTTTGCACGTGCTTTTTTCGAAGTTGCTTATTCTGCTCTGGGCCGTCAATTTTGCTCCACCACTGCTTGCGCAACTCCTGGAAGGCAAGTGGAGCCGACCCGTCGATGGGGATCGCCTTTTCCTCGACGGCCGCCCGCTGTTCGGCAGCCATAAAACCGTTCGGGGCGTTTTGGCCGGAGTTGCTTCAGGAACTATAACCGGCGCGCTCCTTGGTTTTCCTTTTTGGATCGGCATCACGGCAGGCATCCTGAGCATGTCGGGCGACCTTTTCTCGAGCTTTCTGAAAAGAAGGCTCTCGTTTCTCAGCGGCGACGTTGTTCCCGGACTCGATCAGGTTCCCGAAGGAATTCTGCCGTTTCTGGTGATCGGACCGTATTTTTCGCTGTCGGTCGGCTACGTTCTGCTGTTCGGGGCGGTCTTCGGGGTAGGGGCCTATTATGGGTCCATTTTTCTCAACAGGGTCCTGCTGGGGCGGCCTTTCGATTCCTATCCGAGGCAGGTCCGGGCGGCAACCCGGATGCGCGAGCTGATTTCGTGCAAAATTACCGCTGCCCCTTTCCACTATATTCTGAACTTCGAAGACGCGTTCTATTATCATTTCCTGATGAAAACCGCTTTCAAGGTCCTGCGCATATACGAGCAGGGTAAAGCCAATGCGCTCCTGATCGAGAAACGTGAGATCGATTTCCATTTGCGCGACCTTCCCACCGCCTTCGACGGCTACAGAATCCTCCTCTTAACGGACCTTCATCTCGACGGGCTGGAGGGACTTGTCGATAAAACCATCGAAATCGTTCGTGAGACCTCTGCCGATGCATGCATTCTTGGCGGCGACTACAGGATGGAAACCTACGGCCCCTTTGCTGAGGCGCTTTTCCAGTTGAATCGCCTTCTGCCCGAGATAAAGGCACCGGACGGGATTTTTGCCGTATTGGGGAATCATGACTGTGTCGAAATGATGGATGCAGTTCAGGGAGTGTCGTTCCTGGTCAACGATTCACGATGCATCGAACGCAACGGAGACAGGATATGGCTCGTAGGAGCGGATGACTGCCATTACTACAAAGCTCACAATCTCCAACATGCTTTTGACGGCGTGCCTCAGGGAGCGTTCTCCATCTTCATCTCCCATTCGAATGAAATCTACCGTGAGGCCCGGGTGTACGGACCGAAGCTGTTCTTGTGCGGCCACACGCATGCCGGTCAAATCAAAATTCCTCCGTTCGGACCTGTTTTTACCCACAGCAAGGCGCCGCGGCACATGTGCGAAGGGCGCTGGGAATTTGAAAAGATGGCCGGATATACGAGCGGCGGGGTGGGTGTCTCCGGTGTGCCGGTAAGGTTCAACTCAAAGGGGGAAATCACTGTAATCACACTAAAGAGTGCTTAGTCCGAAAGACTTCCAACCACGGCCTGGAACGGCATAATCTGCGTATTTTTTAAATAAATCAACAATATCGAGCGTTTTCGCAGGATAAATTCCGGTAATCGGGATAAAATAGTTCTGAGCTTATCGGGGCTTCCGGGCCCGCAATCTTTCGGGAAATCCCTGCATGGACGGCCAGCGTGGATTTTCCCGCATTTTTTCCTGATACGGATTGACTTTTTCGGGTGAATATCGTTTATATTTCACTTTTAACTTTGGCGAAAATCTTTGTGCAATTGACTGCGAGAGATAGAATTAATAGTTTTCGCAAATACTACCCTTCTGGAGGAAAGAGATGAATTTTGCTGGAATAGCCTATGCTGCCGAAGCATGGGCACAGGACAACGCTGCCGGTGGAGCCGCCGGGTTTCTGAACCTCGGAAATCCACTTTTTCTCATGATCGCGATGCTTGCGATCTTTTACTTTCTCCTGATCCGGCCTCAGCAGAAAAAGCAGAAAGAGCACAAACAGATGCTCTCAAATCTCCAGAAAGGGGATACCATCTTCACGGCCGGAGGCATTCACGGCAAAATCACCGGCCTCACCGAAACGACCATTACGCTCGAAGTGGCGGACAGGGTCCGTATCAAAATCAACCGGGGTTCGATTGGCGGCCTGATCGCCAAGGGCGAAGCTGCACCGGAAAAAGAATCGAGCAAGGAATCCTAAGACTCGCACTCGGATAAGAACTCTCCACGCCTCCGGGGGGGGAGGTGGGTGTTCTTTTATCCGATTTAATCGCAATCGCTTGTGTTTTGGAGGCATAATTGAAAAGTATAGGAATGCGTGCGCTCCTAATTGTGGCAGTTCTCGTTGTGGGAATCATTTTCCTTGTCCCGAGTTTTACATCTACCCTGCCGCCAGGGTGGTCGAAGGTCCTTCCCACGGAGACCATTCACCTCGGCCTTGACCTCCAGGGAGGTATTCATCTGGTTCTCGAGGTTGAAGCGGACAAGGCAGTTGAAAATGCGGCGGAGAGGTTTTCCGAAGAACTCAAGGACACCCTGCGCGCGCAAAAGATCGGGTTCACCAAAATAGCCAAGGTGAACAACTGGGATGTTGAGGTCATCCTGCCTTCCGCCGACCAGCAGAGCCAGTTGATGCAGGCCGTCGAAAAGGACTTCCCGAGACTCAAATTCTCTACTGCGGAAACGACTCCGGAAGGTACCAGGGTCCTGCTCACCATGGACCAGAAGGAGATCAACAATATTCGGACTCAGGCCGTTGCCCAGGGACTGGAGACGATCAGAAACCGTATCGACCAGTTCGGGGTGAGGGAACCCGATATTCGTCCGGAATCCGGAGACCGCATCCTTGTTCAGCTTCCCGGTATAAAGAATCCCCAGGAAGCCATCAACCTCATCGGCAAGACCGCGGTGCTCGAATTCAAGATGGTTGCGCAGAACGTGAGCGATCAGGATATGCGTGACGGAAAGCTGCCGCCGGGAGTAAAGGTTTACCCGGTCAGACCGTCGGAGCGAAATCGCGGTGAAGGCAAAATCGCCCTCGAAGACAAGACACTCCTTACCGGCCAGTATATTACGGATGCGCGTGTCGAAATCGGTTCCCGCAACTTCGGAGAATCCCAGATTGCTCTCGAGTTCGATGCGCAGGGAGCCAGAATATTCGAGCGTGTGACGGGCGACAACGTCGGCCGGAGCCTTGCGATCGTGCTGGACGGAACGGTGTATTCCTATCCGAACATTAAAGAGCGGATTGGCGGCGGCAAGGCTGTGATCTCGGGCTCTTTCACGGACGAGGAAGCCAAGGTCCTGGCGATTGCCCTTCGGACCGGCCGGCTGCCCGCTCCGGTTAAAATCCTCGAACAGCGTACGGTCGGACCCGCTCTGGGCCTCGATTCGATTACCAAAGGAATCATGGCGTCGGCAGTAGGCGGCTTGGGCATCATCCTGTTCATGCTGATCTACTACAGGTTTTCCGGTGTGATTGCCGACCTCGCTTTGGTCATGAACATCATCCTTATTCTGGCAGCGATGGCGATAGTTGGAGCCACCCTCACCATGCCTGGTATTGCGGGTATCGCCTTGACCATTGGAATTGCGGTGGATGCCAACGTCCTCATATACGAACGAATACGTGAGGAACTGCGGTTGGGCAAAACACCGCGAGCCGCGGTCGATACGGGCTACCAGAGGGCGACGGTGACCATCATGGATGCCAACGTCACCAGCCTTATCGCCGCTCTCGTGCTTTACCAGTTCGGAACGGGACCCATTAAAGGGTTTGCGGTCACGCTCAGCATCGGTCTTGTCGCAAACCTCTTTACGGCGATTTTCGTCACGCGGGTCATTTTCGATTATCTCCTGACCGAGCGGCGGGTAAAAGAGCTTAGCATCTAGCCGGAATAGAAGGTGAAAAGAATGCAACTTATAAAACCAGATATTCATATTGACTTTGTCGGAATGCGCTACAAGGCCTTTATGCTTTCCGGCGTCATAATCCTGCTCGGGCTGATCGCACTTTTCGTGCGCGGCGGTCTGAACATGGGTGTAGATTTTGCCGGGGGTACCCTGATCCAGGTGAAACTGACCAAGGCAACCAACCCGGACGAACTCCGGAATGCCTTGAAGGGTATGGTCGCACACAGTTTTGTCCAGCAGGTCGGCGCCAAGAGCGACAATGAGTACATGATCCGCACGGATGCCATTCACGAAGAGCTTCAGAGCCTTTCCAACAAGGTCGAGGAAGAACTGAACCAGGCATATGGACCCGGTCAGCAGGTCCGCAGGGTGGAAATGGTGGGGCCGAAAGTCGGGCAGGACCTCCGGCAGAAAGCCCTCTATGCGATTTACTACGCCCTGCTGCTGATCGCCATATACATATCCGGGCGTTTCGAATTCAAATGGACGAGCAGCTTGATAATGGGCGGCGTCCTGATCTTCGGAATCTATCTCCTGGAAGCGATCGGACTGAATCCCGTATTCCTTGCCATCAGCGCGCTCATAGTCACTCTTGTCCTATGCTGGTTCCTGGAACTCCCATATGCTCTGGGTGCCTTGCTTTCACTGGTTCACGACATCGTGATTACAGTGGGGATATTCGCGCTTTTCAACAAGGAATTCTCACTCGAAGTCTTTGCAGCCCTGCTGACCCTCTCCGGTTACTCTCTGAACGATACCATCATCGTTTATGACCGGATCCGGGAAAACCGCAACAAAGACAAGAAGCTCGGTTTCAACGAAATGATCAACGGCGCCATCAATCAGACTCTTAGCCGTACCGTTCTGACGTCGGCGACCGTGTTCTTCGTAATCCTCTGCCTCTTCCTGTTTGGTGGAAGCGTCATCCACGATTTCAGCTTCGCAATGCTGATCGGCGTCGTGACCGGAAGCTACTCTTCAGTCTTTGTCGCAAGTCCGATTCTGATCGCTTATGAAGACCTGAAGAAAAGGAAATCGCCGAAAGCCAAACGCGCTTCAGCGGCGGCTTCGAATAAGGCGGCAAAATCGTCGTAGGTTTTTATATGCGGTAAAGGTACCAGGAAGGGCGGCCCCAACAGGCTGCCCTTTTTTTGTGGAAGATCCGTGGAAAATCGCGGGGCCTTTCCGACCAGCCTCGACTTCCCGCTGGTTCCCAAGCTCCCGGCGGGGTGTTGCCCAAATGGAGATGAAGCTTCTTTAGCGGGCATTTTGCGACCAGGCCCCCAACCCGTCATCCCGCAGTGCTCTTGAGCCTGGAGCCGGCGGATACGCCACGGTGCCTGGAGTGAACGGTGAGCCGCGTAGGGTGGCAAAGTTTTATCTTGCCCACCGTCCGTCCCCCCCGATCAGCCGTTGTGTGAAACGGCAATCATTGGGATGGTCGGTTTGAACGGGAAAGAACTCCCATCCCCATTGATTTGAGGCACGGGTTCCTGACCGTGCCGGCGGGGGACCGGAGAAATGGCGCGAGAGAAACCGCGCATAACAGACTTCGAATTGAAGTATCTAAGAGCGTGTCGACTCTGAGTTGCTACACCGCTGGTTCCCATAAGTCCTGCTGGTTGCCAAGCTCCCGACTTGGCAACCCCGCCCCCGGCAGACCGGATGATTCCGACATGGACGCTGACGCTCTCCTTTATTTTGCGGCTCTAGACCGGCAATCCCGCCAAAACCATGATCTTGAGTGCATTGGTCGTGGGGCAGGCCGTAGGGTGAGGGAGCGTAGCGGGATAGGTTTTATCGTGCCCACCGGTTTTTTGATCGTGGTCCGGGATCGGTTGTCAATGATGACCGGCACTTTCGTGAATTTCGTAGCTGCGGTTCATCCAAAAAGCGATGGGTTACCGCTACGAAACTGTGTCGTAACCGACCGAGGGGGCTGGTTTTCATCGACACACGACACAGTCTCTCCGCTTCACCCATCCTTCGGTATTATCCTATTGTTTTCTTTCGTGATTTTCGTGAATTTCGTGGTTAAGGGTTTTATTTTTGCATTTTGGTTGCGGCTCTAGACCGGCAATCCCGCCAAAGCCATGATCTTGAGTGCATTGGTCGTGGGGCAGGGACCCTGCCGCAGTTTATAGTCGAAGACCATTCGGCCTTCCTCGACGTCTTCCCTGAAGTGGTAGTTTGCGATCCCCCCGTTCTCATCGGCGAGTTTTACAAGTTCGAGGTCGTGCGTGGCGATTGCGCCGATTGCCGGATGATCCGCAAGAGCGCGGATGAATGCCCGACTCCCGATAAATCGCTCCTGATTGTTCGTCCCCCTGAATATCTCATCCAGCAGGAAAAATACCGGCAGGTCGATATGGTGTTCCACAATCGTGAGAAGCATTTTCAGCCGCTTGACCTCGGCATAGAAAAACGAAAATCCGTCAGTCAACGAGTCGTTGACCCGCATGCATGCAAAGACGCGGAAAAGGCCGGTCTGGAGCCGTACCGCGCACACCGGGGCTCCTGCATAGGCAAGACGGAGATTGACGCCGATCGTGCGCAGGAAGCTGCTCTTTCCAGCCATGTTGGATCCGGTGATCAGGGCTATTCGGCGGTGTTCGTCCAGGGAAAAACTGTTGCAGACCCTTTTGTCTGACGAAATGAGCGGGTGCCCGAGCTGCTCAGTGTCAAAATGTATGGGGAGAACCGCGCCTCCTCCCGTTACACCCGGATCCTGCGTTGCCGGGGTGCAGTCGGTTTTCGTATCGACCTCGGGATAGGAATAGTCGGGATTGAGGAATGCAAAGTTTGCCAGTGCGCTCAGTGCCTCGATCTCGGCAAAGATGTCCAACCATTTCGGCAGGAGCCCGGACAACTCTTTCCTGCATTCTTCCAGATGGCGAACGAAGTAGACGTCCGAAGGAAACACTCCGTTTATGAGCAGCCAGACGACCGGATTGGATCTGATGCTTATCCCGGAAACGATCCGCGAGATACGCCTGAGCAGAGCGGAAGGCCGGTTCTTTGGGTCCGGAAAAGGCGCGCACAGTTCAGCCAGATTCGGAGTGTGCCTGTATCCGAACTTCTCCAGGTGCCGGAAAACGGCGAGGAGCCTGTCCAGGGTTGATTCGAGGTCCACCGCTTCCCGAAAAGCCTTTGCAACTTTTGACTGAAGGAAGAGCAGCGCGATAAGGTAGCAGGAAAACAGGATATAGAAATACCAGGGGATTTCTCCCGCGGTTAAAAGTCCCAGCCCGAGAACAAACACGTTGCACCCGGCGAAGAGAATAAGCGGCAACAAAGCGGCACCGGCCGAAGCGGATCCTCTCTTCTGGAGCCACTGGAGAATTCTGCCAGCATCGAGTCTCGCGCCCGAAACGTCCTGCAGTTTGCGGGCGTTCACAAAGAGCTTTGCCCTGAACAGCGTCAGCGGGGCCAACTCTTTTACCAGCTTTTGCCGCCTGTGAATTCCGTTCGGCTCCGGCGCAGGATCCATCAACCAGTCCGCCAGCTTCCTGCTGCCCGCGACGGAGACTGTCGTATCGAGAAGGTGGTGCAGAGACCGTTCTCCCAAAATGTCCAGATCGATCCCGAAAGGATGCTCGACCGGCGCGGGCAGTGGAGACGCACAGGGTATGCGTCCCCAGTCGAGTTGCATACGTGCTATCTGGATGGATCTCAAATCCAGCAGGGTCCGGTGCCGATCGATACTGTCCTTAAGCCGCCCGTGGCAATAAAGCTCGATGATGAAACCCGCGGTCGCAACGGCTAAAAGAGCTCTTCCAGCCCAGTCGCCGAAAAAGTGATAACCTGCCCAGATAAGCGGTATCCCGAGCAGAACGGTGATGAGCCGAATGTGGGAGTATTGCCTGCTGGTTCCTTCCAGTCTCTCGATGCGAGCCGAAATATGCTGAATCTGTCTTCTGAACGTCTTTTCGCGGTTGAGCATGCCGTTCCTTGTTGTCTGCCGGTTTTGTCGGGTAGTCATGATATCTGAGATGAGGCCGCAACGAAAATATAAAAGACAAAAAACAGGTAATGGGTAATAGGGGAGGGGGCATAGCCTGTGAGCGCCGAAAAATTTTAACCCTTACAAGCCCTTACGAAGCCTGATACAGCCCGACAAATCCTTACCGGAAGAGATTTGCAGCCCTGACAAAGCCTGACAGAGCCCCTTACACAAGTCTGACGAAGTCTGAAATGGGTTGACAAACCCTGACGGCACAGCCTCAACCATAAATGCGGAAAGGCAAAAGCATTCAACCACGAAATACACGAAAATCACGAAAAGAAACGATATCATAAACCCATCGCTTCTGAAGGAGCAACATGGATTCGAAGTTCACGAAAGCGCCGTTAAAGATTCCACATCCGCTGGTTCCCAAGGTCTCCTTGGGAACCCCGGTTTTTGAAGCTTCAGCTTCCTGGCCTACAGGGCCATGAAGTCCTCGACCTTCGGCTGCTTTAGATGGGCAAAATAGGCTGCCGGTTGCGCCGGGCCCTCCAATAGCCCTCGCCATTGTAAGAAAGAATGTTGCTATTCGATTTTCAAAGATCCAGCCGCATCCCGGGAATTTTCATTAAATCCCCGTTCTTATAATTGGGATCGGTTCAGGCAGATCATAAAGGATGGGTGTTTCAGGTAGGGATAATCTTGTTGAATTTTTATGCTGCCGGTTCTGTAACTGGTCTAATAAGACACAGTCTCTCCGCTCACCCATCTTCCAATCTTATCCGATTGTTTTGTTTCGTGATTTTAGTGCCTTTCGTGTCTCTCTTCGGAGGCGTGGGCGACTTAAGGACCTGCGTGCCACACCTCTACTGAGAAGTCTCCATTACGGCGCTGCATTTCACGATCTAAGACTTCGCTTCTCGTTCATCCGTGTCCATTTGTGTCCATCCGTGTCAAAAGACAGAGGCTGGCGTCGGGAGCTATGTGAACAGGTGCTTTTGCTTCTATGAAAACTGACTCAAGTGCATTTCGCGGAGGCGTGGGCGACTCAAGGACCTGCGTGCCACACCTCTACTGAGAAGTCTCCATTACGGCGCTGCATTTCACGATCTAAGACTTCGCTTCTCGTTCATCCGTGTCCATT